>NZ_CP108036.1:8184098-8498532 GCF_036170895.1 Streptomyces erythrochromogenes
GCGGACTGCGGGGGCTGCAGCAGGGCCACGACCCGGTGCGGCGCAGGGGATTTCGGCGGCGGACGCGGCGTCATGGCGGGAAAGTACCCCATCATGTCGGTCAGGACACTGGGGCCCACCGAATGGTCCAGTCCAATATCGGTGCGTGACCACGACACAGACACCGCACGGCCGCCCCGCCCCGGCCGACCCGCAGGCCGTCCAGCTCCCCTTGTGGGACCGACGGTTCACGCTCTACTTCACCGCCCGCGCGGTCTCGCTCCTCGGCGACGCGATGATGCCGGTGGCCGTCGCCCTCGCTGTCGGTGCGCTGTACGGGATTTCAGGTGTCGGCCTCGTCCTCGGCGTCTGGACCGGGACGTTCGTCCTCCTGGCGCTCTTCGGCGGTGTGTTCGCCGACCGGTTCGGCGCACGCCGGATGATGATCGGGGCGGACCTCGTCCGCGTGCTCACCCAAGGGGTGCTGGCCGCCGCCTTCTTCACCGGGAAGCCGCCGTTCTGGCTGCTGGTGACCATGGCGGCGCTGGCCGGTGCGGCCGTCGCGATGTTCCTGCCGGGCGTGAACGGGATGGTCCCTCTCGTCGCCCGCGAGCCGCAGCGGGCCAACGCCACGCTCAAGGTGGCCGACGCGCTCGCCCACCTGCTCGGCCCGGCCCTGGCGGGCCTGCTGATCACCCTGACCAGCGCCGGAACCGTCTACGCGATCGATGCCGGCACCTTCCTGCTCAGCGCCCTGTGCCTGGCGCTCATCCGGTTCGACCCCGCGGCCACGCCCTCGCACACCCCGGCCGCCGCCGACTCCCGCACCCGCACGGGCCGTTCGCTCCGCCGCGAACTGCACCAGGGATGGCGGGAGTTCCGCGCCCGCACCTGGATGTGGGCGGTGATCCTGATCTGGATGGGCTACGGCGTCCTGGTCTTCGGCCCGCTCGTCCCGCTCGGCTCGGCGCTGGTCGGCGTCCGCCTCGGCCCGGACGCGTACGGCCTGGCGGTCTCCTTCCTCGGCGCCGGGACGGTACTCGGCGGACTGCTGGCGTTGCGGCTGCGCCCGGTCCGGCCACTGGCCGCCGGTACGGTGGCGATGGCGCTGTACACCGCCCTGCCCCTCTGCATCGCGCTGGGTGCCGGCCTGCCGGTGCTGCTCGCGGGCCACGCCCTCGGCGGCGCGGCCATCGCGTTCTGGTCGGTGATGTGGGCGACCAGCGTGCAGACCCACACCCCGTCCGCGGTCCTCAACCGGGTCACCGCGTACGAACAGGCGGGCTCGGTGTCCGGGATCGCACTCGGCCAGATGCTGGCGGGACCGGCCACCGCACTGGCCTCCCCGGACCGGCTGCTGTGGGTGTCGGCGGGCGCCTGCCTGCTGGGCTGCGCCACGCTCTTCGCGATCCCGGCGATCCGCACCCTGCACCGGGCCGTTGCCACGGTGCACCCTCCGGTTGCCGGGCCGCCCCCACGAGCGTGACGATGAAAGAGGCGGTCTCTGCTCTCGACGAGGAGGACCTCGTGACCACGGGCAGGCGAAAGCGTTGGGCACTGCTGTCCGTCTCGGTGGCGCTGGCAGCAGGGCTCGTGACGGCCACGGGCGGCAGTACACCGGCCGCCGCGCGCGTCGGCGACCGGACAGCCGAAGCGGCGCCCCTCGCCCCGTCACCGCAGCCCACCGATGACATGTCCGCAGCCGCCGAGCTGTACCTGACCCACGTCCTGGACCTGCTCCAGGACAAGTCGCTGGACAAGAACGAGGTCGACTGGCCCGAAGTGCGGCGCCAGGCGTTCGCCAAGGCCGCCGGGGCCAAGACCACCGCCGACACCTACGACGCGATCGACCTCGCCGTCAAAGCCCTCGACAACCCGCACACCGCCTTCATGAGGCCGGAACAGGCCGGAGAGTTCAGACCGTCCCCCGAGGTGGAGGTACCCGGCCTCGGCGCACCGCCGCCGGTACCCAGCGGCCGCATCGTCGGACAGGAGATCGGCTACGTGTCGCTCCCGACCACCGACAAGATCCCGGGCTACGCCCGGGCCGGCGCCCGGCTGGTCCGCACGCTCGACGCCTCCCGGCCCTGCGGATGGATCGTCGACCTGCGGGCGGACGGTGGAGGAGCCGTCTGGCCCAAACTCGACGTCCTGGCGCCGTTGCTGGGCGACGGGCACCTCGGCGCCTTCGTGGACGCAGACGGCAACAAGGGCGCATGGGCGCTGAACAAAGGGCAGCTGTCCATCGGCGGCGAGGTCATCCCCAAGGACCTCCCCCCGAGCATCGAAACGGGCGAGAACGGCATCGAAGACTACGTGACGCACAACGCCTACGTTCTGAAACGGCCCGCGCCGCCGGTCGCGATCCTCACGGGACCCGAAACGGCGAGCGCCGGCGAGGCCGCCCTGATCGCCTTCCGCGGCCGGCCGGAGAGCCGGAGCTTCGGACTGCCCACGGCCGGGCTGGCGACGGGAAACACGGCCTACCCGCTCAACGACGGCGCGCTCCTCCTCCTCACCGAAGCGGCCGACATGGACCGGACCGGGCGCAGGTACGTCAACACCCCCATCGCCCCCGACGTCCGCGTGGCCTTCACCGACAGCGACATGGTCCGAGGCACCGGTGACCCGGTCATCGACGCCGCTCGGAAGTGGCTGGAGTCCCGGCCCGCCTGCCGCCAGTGACCGACGGGCGGCGAGCAACGCCGAACGACCACGTGAGCGCCGTACTGGCCAAACTGGACGTCGGCAACCGCGTCCGGGCCGCCCTGTGGGCCCAGCGCGCCGGCCTGTTCGACGCAGTGCACCCGTGACGCCCGGCGGTCCTGCGGGGCCGGGCGGTGACGGACGCGGTGCTGGTGGCCGCCGTCCTCGCCGATGCGTGGGCGTACACCGGGACGGGCGAGTGGGCGGCAGTCGCCCCCGGCGCCGTCGCCGCCCTGATCGCCCTGTTCTGCCTGGCCGAACAGCGCCGCGCCCGCCGGGTCCTGGCCGGCAGCGCACTGGCGTACGCGATCTGCGGCAACCTGCCGGAATCGACGGGTACGAGCCGGCCAACGCGCCCGAGTCCGCCGTAGCCGTCGGCTACCCGCTCACCGCCGCAGGAGTGGCGGTGCTCTGCGGCCGGCTCGTGCTGACCCGTCGCGAGCTCGCCCGGAGCATGGCCGAACTGCGGGCGGCGCAGGAGCACCAGCGCGAGCTCCGCGCCCGGGCGAGCGCCGCCCCCTGGACGGACTGCGCCACATGGTCGCCGTGCTGCGCGCCCCGGGCGACCCCGACGCGGAACTCGCCCTGCACCCCGCGCCCCTCGCCCTGCTCGACCGCCTGCACGCGCCCGGTTCGACCGTCGTCGTCGAGGTCCGCCGCCCCCGGGACCGTCCTCGAGGCGACGGGCATCAACACCCCCGCCCGGCAACCCGCCCTGGGGCTGCCCAGTGCCCGGCACGGCCTGCTCGGCCTGGGGGAACGAGCCGAACACCTGGACGGCAGCCTCTCCCACGGCCCCACCCCGACCGGCGGCTACCGGCTGCACCTCCGGCTCCCCGGCCGCCGCCTCGGGGAGCAGGCCGAAGCCGAAGCCGAACTCCGGCCTCTCGGCGGGTTCGCCGCCGGGGCGACGGGTGAGAGATCATGATGGTGTGGTGCGGTGCAGTTCGGCTCGGGTGTGAAGGAAATACAGGCTGTGCGGGAGGCGGAGTTCGTAACGGTCGCGGGGCTGGTCGCGGCGGTGGCGCAAGGGGAGAGCGGCGCGCTGTGGCGCCTGGAGGGTGCCGACCGGCAGTTGGACGCCAACCTGGTGCGCCACCTGCCCGGGACCGGCGGGGCGGCGTACGTCGAGGACGAGGTCGACGTGATGCTGGTCGTCGTCGGGGGCGGCGGCACCCTCACCTCGGACGGCACCACGTCCCGGCTGGCTCCCGGATTCATCGGACTGCTGCCGCGCGGCACGTCCCGGGCACTGCTGGCCGGCCCCGAGGGGCTGCTCGTGCTGACCGTGCACCACAGGCGCCGCGGGATGAGCATCGGACGGACCACCCCTGCCGTCGCGCCCGAGCCGTGCGCGCTGCACCTGGTGTGCGGCCGGTGCCACCGGCACGCGATCGAGGCGGACGCCCGCTACTGCAGCGGCTGCGGCACGGCGCTGACGGACCGCCCCGAGGGCCGGTAGGCGCCTGTCAGGGGCCGGCCTCCGCGCCCCGGGGCCTTCGCGGACGGACCGGCCGGGCCCCGGGAGCTCCGGCGTGCCGGTGATCCGACACCGGAAGCCGTGCCGTCACGCTGAGTCGCGCTGTCACGGGACTATGGTGACCCAGGGTCAGACGTTGTCGGGTTCCGTGCCGTGGGCACGGGACGCCCTTCCGGAAAGGCTTGCGCCCGTGTCTGCTGCACTCTCCGATGATCTGAAGCGGGTCATCGACGATTCCCCCATGTTCGCGACGGTGGCGACCATCCAGCCCGACGGCAGCCCGCAACTGTCCGTGACCTGGCTCATGCGCGACGGCGACGACCTGCTCATCTCCACGACGGAGGGCCGCAGGAAGGAACAGAACCTGCGCCGTGACCCGCGCATCACCGTGATGATCAACCCGCCGGACGCGCCGTACACCTACGCCGAGGTGCGGGGTACCGCCGAGCTGACCACGGAGGGCGGGCAGGAGCTGATCAACGAGCTCTCGCGCAAGTACACGGGCAAGGACTACCGGGACTTCAACCCCGCCTCCGTCGACGACGCCCCGCGCGTCGTGGTCCGGGTCGTTCCCCGCAAGGTCGTCGGCTCGATCTAGTCCGCCGGGACCCGTGGATGCCCGGAGTCGGACCGAGCCGGCCCGCCCCGGGCATCCACGGCGAGCTGTGACTAAGCTGCCATTTCCTGCTGGGCGGCCGCGCCGGGCAGTTCCTGCCCGGACCTGTTCTTGACGAGTTCGACGTTCTCGACGAACAGCTGGAAGAGCAGCTGACTCGCGCCGAGCTCACGGCCGTTCTTGCCGTTGGCACCCTGTGCGATGCCCAGACTGTACGGTTCGTTGTCCTCGGCCTTCACGCCGATGTACCCACCCAGCGTGCCCTCGTTCGCGTTCGCGTTCTGGTAGCCGCCGCCGTTCGCCTTGCGGATCAGGTCGTTCTTGTAGCCCGGTCCGAGTGCCATGTGGTCCTGGTTGAAAAGGAGTTCGTGGGCGCCGGGTTTCAGGGTGAACTTCAGCTGGACCGCGTAGGAATCACCCTGGAAGGCGTGGTACGCATCGGCCTGGCCCTGGTCCCCGAGGTGGGCCCCGATCGTCATGCCGGAGTACCCGTTCTGCCTGAACTCCTTCGCCGTGCCCGCTCCGCCCGCTATGTACTCCGTCATCTCGGTCCGTGCGGCTGCGTCGCCCCAGTAGGTGAGGGCGCTGTGAGCCTCGTCGAAACTCATGGAGCGGTACAGCTCCATCCGCCCGGAGTCCTCCGGCATTCGCGCCAGATCGGCCAGGAGCCGGGGGCCGATGGTCGTGATGATTTCATCGATCCTGCGCGGAGGCTTGCTGGCTTTGAAGCCCTTCATGCTCTTCTTGGAAGCGGCGATCTGTGCGGACTTGGCCTTGGCTGCCGAGCTGCTGGACCCGCCCACTCCTGCCTTGTCCTCCCAGTGCTCGACCGTCAACAGGTCCTGCGGGTTCGCGACACGCTGCACGGCGTGATGGGAACCGGACGCGGCCGACGGTGCCGCCTGGCGCTGCACGTCCGCGGTGGCGGCCTGGTGGCCGGGTGCCATGACCCGGCTGGCGTTCGCCTCCGCCTCCCGCTCGAACCGGTCCGACGGGTCGGAGACCTTCAGCCCCGATCCGTTGTCGGTACCCGCGACCGGTCCCTGGCGCTGCTGGATGACGTGGGTGAGTTCGTGGGCGAGGGTGTGCTTGTCGCTGCCGCCGGCGCCGATGACGACATGGCTGCCGGAGGTGTAGGCGCGGGCCCCCACCTCGGCGGCGGAGGCCTTGGCGGCGCCGTTGTCATGGATGCGGACGTCGGAGAAGTCCGCACCGAGGCGGGCTTCCATGTCGCTGCGGGTGGCGGCGTCCATGGGGCGTCCGGGGGCGCGCAGGACGTCGTGAACGGCGGACCGCTGCACAGCGTGCTGCTCGGACTGCTGGTGTCCGCACCCGTCCGTGTGCTGGTGCTGCTCCTGGTCCCGCCCGTGACCGGCCCGCCGGAGCATCTGTACGACCGCGGCGTTGCCCGCACTCGCCTGGAGCCCCATCAGCCCCACGGGCGCCGCGGCTTCCTGCTGCGGTGCCGCGGTACGGCGGCCGGTCTGCAGCAACTGGTCGTCGGTCTTCTGCGTCGGGCGGGGGTGCTTGGGACTCACGCGATCGCCTTTTCGGTACGTCGGGGAAGCCGCTTCGCGCGGCTGCCAGGCCACACCCCCAAGGGGCGGTCACCCCTCGTGACCAGGGGTTCTGAAGCATTATCAGCCAGCTTGCCGACGTGAAGGCCGTGATCGGCGCCTGGCGTCGACTCTCTGCCCGGACGTACATCGAGACGTGCAACCGGCGTGCCCGTTAAGGCAGACCCACCAGGCCCCAACCGCGGCGGGCGGCCTCCGTGGTCACATCGCCCCATTCGCGCAGCAGCGCGGTGAAGTCCTCGAAGGTGTCCGGGCGGCCGGCCCAGCCCGCACACTCCGCGGCGAACGCCTCACGAAGCTCCTCGAGACGGGACCCCACACCCGTCCAGGCGCGCACCTTGCCGCGCAGCGCCCCGGGCGGGCACACGACGAGCACCGACGAGTGCCAACGATCGGCGGGCGGCGGGAAGAACCCTCCGCCGCCGTTCAGCGCAGGATCGTCGGCGGGATCCGCGTCCCAGATCAGACCGGCGAGAAAGGCATCCATCGCCTCACGTACGGACGCGTCGACGAGAGGCCGCATGTCGTCCCATGCATCTCCCGCGCGGGCGTGCGGGCTGAAGGCGCCGGTGGTGCTGCGGAAGTCGTACTCGGCGCACCACGCGGCCCCATGAGCCGGGGGCCAGTCCCTGCCGCCGCCGGCCATCTCGCCCTTCTGGTACTCCTCGTCCAGGGCCCGGATCCGGTCCTCGACGGGGAGGGAGCCCAGGTGCTTCCAGTCCGCGATGAACAGCGTGAGAGACAAACCCATGGCGGCAGCATAGGCAGACCCCGCGAGCCCGGCGTGATCGGCAGGGGCTAGGGCGCGGCGGGGAGCCGGACCGTGGCGACGAGGCCGCCGGCGGGGCGCGGGGCGAGGTCGAGGGTGCCGTCGTGGGCGCGGACGATGCTGTGGACGATGGCCAGACCGAGGCCGACGCCGGCGTGCTCGTCGGTGCGTACGCGTTCCGTTCCGCGCCGGAAGGGCTCGGTGAGGGTCGGCACCAGGTCCGCGGGGAGCACACGGCCCGTGTTCTCGACGCGCAGCACGATCGTGCCGCCGTACGCCTGCGTGTGGACGGTCACGGTCCCGCCGGCGGAGAGGTTGTGGACGACGGCGTTCTGGACGAGGTTCGTCACCATCCGCAGCAGCAGCTCCGCGGAGCCGCTGGTCCGGGCCGCGCCGCCGGTCACGTCGAGGGTGGTCCGGCGCTCCTCCGCGAGGGGGAGCAGCGTCTCGGCGGCCTCTTCGGCGACCAGGGAGAGGTCGACGCTCTCGCGGGTGAAGTTCCCGCGGTCGCCGCGGGAGAGCAGCAGGAGCGCCTCGGTGAGGTCGATCGCCCGCGTGTTCACGGCGTACAGGCGCTCGATCAGCTCGCCGCGGTCCTGCCCGGGGTCCTTGCGGGCGACGTCCAGGAGCGTCCGCGAGATCGCTAGTGGGGTGCGCAGTTCGTGGGAGGCGTTCGCGGCGAACCGCTGCTGCTCGGCGACGTGGGACTCCAACCGGTCGAGCATCGAGTCGAACGCGTCGGAGAGTTCACGGAACTCGTCCTGGCGGCCCTCCATGTGGATCCGGTGGGACAGCGAGCCCCGCCCGGCCGTACGCGCCGCATCCGTGATCAGCGTGAGGGGTCTGAGCATCCGGCCGGCGAGGACCCATCCGCCCAGGAGGCCGAACACGAGCAGGAAGGCCATCGCCACGGCCGCTGCGGGGGCGAAGGTGCGCACGAGGAGGTAGCGGTTGGGCGAGATCCCGAGAAGGCCCTGCGAGTTGTCGGGTACGTAGCGCAGCAGGAACCACCACACCACGGCCAGCAGCAGGGCTCCGGCCACGAAGAGGAACCCGGCATAGCTGAGGGCGAGCTTCAGCCGGGCGCTGAGCCCCGGACGCCTACGCATGCGCGCTGCCGGGGACCGCAGGGCCCGTACCGGTATCGATGCGGTAGCCGACTCCGGGCACCGTCGCGATGATCCACGGTTCGCCGAGCCGCTTGCGCAGCGCGGACACGGTGATGCGCACCGCGTTGGTGAGCGGGTCGACGTTCTCGTCCCAGGCCCGTTCCAGCAGCTCCTCCGCGCTGACGACCCCGCCCTCGGCGGCCACGAGGACTTCCAGCACGGCGAACTGCTTGCGGGTGAGTGCGACGTAGCGCCCGTCGCGGAACACCTCCCGCCGGAAGGGATCGACCCGCAGGCCCGCGATCTCGCGGACCGGGGGCCGGGCGTACGCGCGCCTGCGGTCGAGCGCCCGCAGCCGCAGGACCAGCTCCCGCAGCTCGAACGGTTTCGTCAGGTAGTCGTCGGCGCCCAGCCCGAACCCGGAAGCCTTGTCGTCGATCCGGTCGGCAGCGGTCAGCATGAGGATCGGGATACCGCTGCCGGAGGCGACGATGCGACGGGCGACCTCGTCACCGGAGGGGCCGGGGATGTCGCGGTCGAGGACCGCGAGGTCGTAGGAGTTGACGCTGAGCAGTTCGAGGGCGGTGTCACCGTCGCCGGCGATGTCGGCGGCGATCGCCTCCAGCCGCAGACCGTCACGGACCGCCTCGGCCAGGTAGGGCTCGTCCTCCACGATCAAAACGCGCATGTCGGAAGCCTAAGCGGCGCACCCTGTCGCCGACGTATGCTCAGCCCGCCGACGCCAGTGCGGGTCGCGGCCCGTCCGACGGCGCCCGTTCCGCCGTGCGCCACCAGCGGCGCGACGCCGCCGCGGCCAGCGCGGCACCGGCGGCGTTGACCAGTACGTCGTCCACCGACGACACCCGGTCCAGCCAAAGCACGTACTGTGCGCTCTCCACCAGGGCCGAACAGCCCGCCCCGAGCGCCAGGACCCGCGGCACGGACGCCAGTGCCGCGAACCGCATCGGGGCGAAGAGCCCCAGCGACGCGAAGACCAGCAGGTTGCCCACGATCCCGAGCGGCCCCATCGTGACCAGATCCCGCAACGGTACGAGGCTCACCCGGCCCGGAACGACACCGGCCCCGGCGCCCGGCATCAGGATCATCCACACCCACGGCACCGTCCCGTGCACCATGCCCACCTCGGCCAGCGACAGCCGCCACGCCGACGGGACGCCCGCGGCACGGCGACGGCGCGCCAGGACCCACGCCACCAGCACCGCCAACGGCAGCGTGACCAGCGTCATGAGCACCACACCGTTGAACGTGTCGTAGCAGCCGTGCCACCGCCCGGCCATGCACGTCGGCGCGGACATCATGAGGGGCTTCCGCAGGATGAAGGCAACACCCGCCAAGCCGACGACCGCCAGGCCGAGGAGCAGGATCCCGCCCGTACGGCGGGGCGGTGGCGGCAGGGATGCGTCGTGGTTCATGCCCCCATTGGAAACGCACGGCCGTTGCGGTGGCGTATGGGGTTTTCGATACACCCGCGATACGCGCGATGATGTCCGGATGCCCATTTCGCCTTCTGCTTCCTCTCCTTGCCCTGCTTCTGCCCTGACGGACCTGTGGCTGCGCGGCGTCGCGGCCAACCCGGGAGCCCCTGCCGAGGTCCTGCTGCGACTGCTGGACCCGGCGGCCGGAGCGGCCCGGCAGCTCCTCTGCGAGGAGCGCGGCCTGCCCGACGAGGTCGTGGACGCGGTGGTCGCGCACCCGGAGGCCAAGGTCCGCCGGTTTTTGGCCCGCAACGCGCATGCCGCGCCCGCCCACCGCGGCCGTCTGGCCGCGGACCCCCACGTCATGGTCCGCGCGGCCGTCGCCGGGGGACCCCGCCCGCGCCCTCGTCAGCAGCGACCACTGCCGGACGGCGTCCTCCTTACCTTGCTGACCGCCGAGGACAGCGGCGAACCCGAGCTGCTCACGGTCAACGAGATCCTGCAGGAACTCATGTTCTCCAGGCAGGTGACCGCCTCCTTCCGGTACAGGATGCGCGGGCACGAGCACCCCACTGTGCGGGGCCTCGCAACGGACGTGTGGAGCCGGCTCACCGCCGAGGAACAGGAAGCATTGCTGAACGATCCCGATCCCGACGTCCGGGCATCCGCCGAATACCGGGTCAGCGCGGCGGACCCGGCAGGCAAGGGGGCGGTCTTCCCCGCCCCTGGCCACTACCGGTGGATGGTCCTCAACAACTACGCGCTGTCGGATGCCGTTCTCGAGGCGGCCCTGGCCGACCCGGAATTCCGCACGTCCATCGCGTTCAATCCCTACACGCCCCCGCACGCCGTCGCCCGGCTCGCCCGCGACGCCGACCCCGCGGTGCGCGAGTGCGTCGCCGCCCGGGCCGACCTCGATCCGGCCGTGTGGGCCGAGCTCGCCGAGGATCCCCACGAGCGGGTGCGCACCCGCGCCAGGGTGCAGCCGCTGCCCCGCACCACAGCGCAATGCCGGGCCGTCGATCACGAGATGAAGGAGGACCCCCGCGACTGGGACTGCGTCTGCCCGATCCCGGAGCCGTACACCGAGCCGGACGCGGACTGGTACCGGGCCTGCGCCGAGTCCGAGGAGGTGATGCTGCGGCTGGCCGCCGCGAGATGTCCCACGCTGCCCGCCGATCTGGTGGCACGGCTGGCGGAGGACCCGCACGAGGAGGTCCGCCACAGGCTGGCCTCGTGGCATCCGCTGGCTCCCGCCGAGACCGTCCTCGCGGCCTTCGTCGCCCGCCCCCGGCAACGCCCCCACCTGCTCATGCAGTCCAGGCTGCCGCGGACCGGCCTCTCCCACCTGCTCGACCACGAGGACCCTGAGGTACGGGCACTGGCTGCCGCCGATCCGACGCTCGGGCGGGCTCCCGTGGGACTGCTCACCGACCGGGACGACCGCGTCCGCCGGGCCGCCGCGGCCAACCCGCTCTTCACCGGGGACGCCGTGGAGGCGCTCCTCCACGACCCGGCGACGGCCGAGGGCGCCGCGGCCAACCCGGACCTGCCGGCCGCCCGCCTGCACGCCCTGCTGGACCTGGCGGACCTGCCGCGCTGACGGGGCTCGGACAGGATCCGCCCGCGCCACCTCTCCGCCCGGTCACGAACGGCGCGGGCTCGGGCAGGTCGTGCTAGCGGACCCGTCCGGAGAGCCAGGGCGTGAGGGAGACGCCGGGGACGCGTTCCTTGTAGGTCTCGTCGCCGGGAAGGGGGACGCAGAGGTGGTAGCCCGGTGGGAAGAACCTGCCTTTGACGAAGGCCAGTCCGCTGTAGACGGCCGTCAGGAACGGCGGGACGCAGTCGCGTGGGAGGTCCTGGAACTCCACCCCGTCCACCGTGATCTCCGCGTCGTCTTCGGGGAAGAGCCGAATGCCCACCGCCGGGCTGCCGCCCAGTTCCACGAACGCCTCATGGGGCAGCGACCCGTCGGGATCGGCGACGGAGAACAGTGGCGCGGAGCTCCTCCGCGACGTCCGGTCGGCGCCGATGTCCTCGGTGACGGCCATGGCCCGTTGGTACTGGGCCGCGACGGCTCTTATCGCGGCGACGGCCGACTCGGTGGTCGGCAGGCGGGGGTGATGCGTCATGATCCCGATCATGCCAAGACCCGGCCCGGACGTGAACTGCCCCGCCGGTACGGTTGGTTAGGAGGAGATCGTGGATCAGGGGGACCCATGACGGCTGCGGACGCACCACCCATCGTCTTCGTGCACGGGACGCGGTTCAGCGCGGGGCAGTGGAGCCCGCAACTCGCCGCACTCCAGCAGGACTTCCCGGCGGCCGCCGTGGACCTGCCGGGCCACGGGTCCCGCTGTGCCCAGCCCTGGAGCCTCGGCGCGGCCTCGGAGGTCATCGCGGCCGCGGTGGACTCCCTCGACCGCGGACCCGCCCTGGTCGTCGGGCACTCCCTCGGCGGATACGCGGCGCTGGAGTTCGCGCGGCGCCGCCCGGAACTGCTGCGGGGGCTGGTCCTCGCGGGGGCCAGCGTCTCCACGACCGGTGCGTGGGCGATCCCGTACCGGTGGGTCGCCGGGCTCGTCCCGCGCGTACCGGCGGCCCGGCTGACCCGGTGGAACGACCGGCTGCTGCGCCGGCTCTACCCTCCCGAGGTGGTGGGGGCGACCATCCGCGCCGGCTACGCCTTCCACACCCTGCCGGCCGCCTGGGGCGAGGTGCTGGGCCGCTTCGAGGCGTCCGCGATGCGTCACGTGGACGCCCCCGTGCTCATCCTGAACGGCGAGAAGGACACCGTCTTCCGTTCCGGCGAGAGGGAATTCGCCCGCGCGCACCCGCACGCCCGCGTCGAACTGATCCCACGGGCAAGGCACCTCGCCAACTTCGACGATCCCGAGGCGTTCACCGACGCCGTCCGCCGCTTCGCCCTGCAACTGCCGGTGCGCGGCTGACCGCGGGCTACGCCGGGCCGGGACCGGCGACGCGTACGCTCTCCACCCAGGACGGGGGAGCGGGCGGGTCCTCTCCGATCAGCGCGGCGATCAGGCGGCAGGACGGCGTCTCGTCCGGCCACGGCGTGTACCCGTCGGTCAGCACGACCACCATGTTCGGCCGGTCGGGCAGGGCCAGCGCCGCGCTGATGCCGACCCGCATGTCCGTGCCTCCGCCGCCGGCGAGGGTCACCTCCCCGGCACTGCGCACCCGCGTCACGGCGTGCACGTCCGCGTCGCACGCGAGGACGGCGACCCGGTTGCCGCCGACGCCCACCTCCCGCAGGACACCGGTGAGTTCGGCGAGCGCGGCCGCGAGGTCGTCCGGGCCCATCGACCCCGAGGTGTCGACGACGACGGCCACCCGCGGCAGCGGCCTGCGCAGGCTGGGCAGCACCACCCGGCCGCCGAGCGCCGGGGTCCGGCGCGAGGGGCGGCGGTACGTGTAGTCCACCGCGCCGGCCGCCCAGGCGGCGGCCTCGCGGACCGCTCCCGCCAGGGCCTGGCGCCAGTCGACGGTGGGTTCCAGGAGTTCCTCGGCCCAGCGGGCCCAGCCCGCGGGGATCCGGCCCCGGGCGCGCTGGTGTGCCCGCACGGCCTCGGCGGTCTGTCGGCGCAGCGCCTCCGCCTCCACCGGGCCGACCCGGGCGGGGCCGCCGCCCTCGCCGAGCTCCCAGGGCACGGAGGTGCCGTGGGCGCCGGAACCGCAGTCCGGCCCGTGGGGCGTCGGGGGAATCCCCGGCAGGTACGTCTCGAACAGGCCGCCCGTGGGCAGGCCGTAGAGCCGAGGCTCCATCCGGCCCTCGGGCAGCGCCAGGCCGTCGGCGAGCAGGTCGTCGTTGATCTCGCAGTCCTGGGCGATGTTGACCCGGACGTGGTCGCGCTGGTCGGCGGCGGGCAGCCGCTCGGCCCGGCCGTGGTGGTCGCGCAGCAGGTGCGCCACCTCGTGGATCCACACCCCGGCCAGTTCGACGACTTCGGTCGCCTCGACGAATGCGGGGGAGACGTAGCAGCGCCAGTGCCGGTCGACGCCCATGGTGCGCACCCCGGCCGAGGGGACCACGGTCAGGGCGTACAGCGCGGAGGCGAGGTACGGACGGGCTTCGGCCGCCTTGTAGCGGGCGGCCAGCAGCTTGGCACGGTCCAGGTCCGGGGCCGCCTCCAGGCTCACGGCGGACGGCCCGGGTTCAGCCGCCGCCCGGCAGCGCGCCGGACAGCTGGAGCAGTTCCACGAAGGCGTCGATGCCGGCGGGCACCGGCCAGTCGACGTCGCGCATGGCGGCGAGGTCGACGGCGGCGCGGGCGGCGACGTCGGGCACGCCCGCGTCCACGGCCTTGGCGAGGACCGCCCAGGCCGCCTCCCAACGGGGGCGGGTGAGCTCGCTCTGCACGGCTGCGACCACGGCGATGAGGAAGGCCAGCTGCCGGTCGCCGCGCTCGGGCAGGGCGAAGGCGTCCGGGTCGGCCAGTACCCGGTCCGGGTCGGGCAGGTCGAGGTGTTCGAGGTACGAGAGCAGTTCGATCCCGGCGGCCTCGCCGACGGCGCCGGTGAGCGCGGCGGCCAGTGCCTCCCGGCCGGTGGAGGCCGCGTACCCCGTGGCCAGCAGCCGCAGGGCCATCTCCCAGGTACGGGGCGAGGGCCAGCCGCGGCCCCGCCCGGCGGCCTCGGCCGGCATGTGGTGGACCAGGCCCGGCCGGGCGGTGAGGAAGCCGGACACGGCGCCGCGGGCGCGGGCCACCGCCCCGGAAGCCCTGCCGGGATCGACGGTGGGGATCGCCACCTCGGGCCAGGTGCCGGCCATGCCGCGGGCGACGGTGCGCGGGTTGTGCGTCCAGTCGAGGTGGACGAAGCGGTTGGCGAGCGGCGGGCTGAGGTGCCAGCCGTCCGCGGCGCTGGCGGGCGGATTGGCCGCGGCGACGATCCGTACCGCCGCCGGGAGTTCGAGGCTGCCGACCCGGCGCTCCAGGACCACGCGCAGCAGCGCCGCCTGCACGGCCGGCGGGGCGGAGGACAGCTCGTCGAAGAACAGCAGCCCGTGCCCGGTGCGGGCGAGGCGCACCGCCCAGTCCGGCGGCGCCATGGGGACGCCGGTGGCGGCGGGGTCGTCGCCGACGATGGGCAGACCGGCGAAGTCGGAGGGTTCGTGGACACTGGCGATGACGGTCTCCAGCGGTACGCCGAGCGCGGTGGCGAGCTGCTCCATGCCGGCGGACTTGCCGATGCCCGGCTCACCCCACAGGAGGACGGGCTGATTGGCCGTCACGGCCAGTGCCAGTGCTTCCAGCTGGGGGTTGGTGGCGGGCTCGGTGCGGGTGGCGCTCAGCCGGGCGCCCAGGGCGTCGGCGGCGGCCAGGGCCCGGGCGGGCCGCACCTGCTTGGCCTTCGCATTCGTCTGCGCACTCATGCGTCGTCGTCCTCTTCGGCCTCGTCGTGGTCCTCTTCGCCTTCCTCTTCCTCCCGGTACTCCATGTGCTCGTCGAACCAGTCGGCGCCGATGTCGGGGAACTCCTCGTCGACGCGGTTCCGGAGGAAGGTGAGGTCGGTGCGCTTGTAGCGGCGGATCTCCTGGGACAGCGACAGTTCCATCTCGTCGATGACGTCGATCCGCGCACCGGCCGCCAGCAGGGCCCTCACCAGCTCCGCCGAACCGCCCCAGTGCACCGCCGACAGCAGAGGGGTGCGCTCCGCCTTGTCCCGGGCCTCCAGGTCGAGTCCGGCCGCCAGCAGCCGCGGCAGCAGGACCTCGTGGTCGAGCAGGTGGAGCCCGTGCAGCAGTCCCCGTCGGCGGGCGTCGCGGATCCGGGGGTCCACGCCGGCGTCCAGAAGTGCCATCACGCCGGGGGTGTCGCCGTGCTGGACGCGCAGGAAGAGCTCGTGCCGCTGGGCCCGGAGGCCGCGCGGCAGCCGCCCCCCGCCCGTGGTCCAGCTCTGCTGGACGGCGAAGCAGCCCGAGACCGTGCCGCCGAACGCCCGCATCGCACGCTCCCGTTGCTGCTCCTCCGGGGTGTGCGGGACATCCAGTACTCCGCCGCGCGAGCGCACCTCGTGCCACCCGCCGCGACAGCGCACCCGTACCGGTGCACCCGCGTCGGGGCCGGGCGGGCCGACCGCCGGGCCGGCTTCGGGGAACAGGGCGGCGGCCACCAGCGGGTGCAGCTCGCGCGGGGAGATCCGACCGGTCCGTACCAGTTCCAGATCGGGGAGCCGCTGCCAGGCGTACCGGGGCAGGAGCGGGACGGCGGCTGCCTCGGCCACTTCGATGACGCGGGCCCGGAGCGCGCCGGGACCGGCGGGTTCCAGCAGGAGGGAGCAGCGCCAGTTCACCGGGATCCGGTACCGGTCGCCCGCCCCGGCCGCCACGAGCCGAACCGTCTCCGCCGCGAGCCGGGTGAGGTCGACGGGCAGCTGCGCGAGGAGGGCCTCCGGGTCCGCCGGACGCTGGTACGACTGCGGCGTGGGGACGGTCAGGTCGCAGGTGACGCCCGCGGCCTCGAAGGCACCGACCGTGTCCCCTGTGGCCCGCAGCCGGGCGATCCGCTCGGCGAGGCCCTCCGGTTCGGCGAAGCGCGTTCCCAGCCCGGATGCGCGGCGGGCGTCCCAGAACGGCCTGATCGAGGTCCAGTCCTCCGGGACGAAACCGCGCCCCGTGTACTTGTTCCACTCGGCGGCGACGGGCGCGCACTGCAGGCGCAGCCGCTGCGAGCCCTCGGTCAGGAGGGGCGTGGTGACCGACAGGGCCGGCCCGCCGGGGCCGCCGTAGGTGGCGAGCACGATCCGCAGGTCGGGGGCGATGGTGGTGCGGCCGCCCAGGAGCCGGGGCAGGTGCCAGCGCAGCAGGTCCGGGGCGAGGTACCGCAGGTCCTCCGCCACGGCCTCGGCCACGGCGGCGCCGTAGCGGGCCTCCACGTCGGGCAGTTCGAAGCCGACGTCCACGGCGGCGGTCGCGCAGGCCGCCCGCCAGTCACCGGCCAGCCGGTGCGCGGTGGCCTGCTCGATCATCCAGCCGGGTACGGCGTAGCGGCGGATCCGCTGCCAGGCCGGGGCGTCCTCCGCCGTGAAGCCGCCGGTGAGTACTGCGTTCGCCGGGCTCACCGGTACACGCTGCCGATGGCCCGCACGTCGGGATGGGCGGCCCGGGCGGGGCGGAGCCGTTCGGTGAAGGAGCGCTTCACGCGGCGGGGGAGTCCGGGGCCGAGGCCCACGTACTCCAGCGGGCTGTCGTCGCGCACCGCCGCGAGCAGGCGCTTCGCACCCCGCCCGGTCAGGCCGGTGTGGCGCAGTTCCAGCCGGCGCAGGGGGCTGCCGGGGAGGGCGGCGGCCAGGGCGTACGCCCCTTCGTCGCCCGGGTGGTTGCCGGGAGCCCCGAGGCTGCGCTCGGACAGGGTCCGGCCCAGGTCGAGCGCTTCGATGCCGCCGAGGGAGGCGGCCAGCGCGCACGCTCCGGCGGCGCCGATCCCGTTGCCGCCGAGCCCGAGGCGGACCGGGTGCGCGGAATCGGCCGCGGCGGCGGCGAGGGCCGCGACGCCCTCGTCGCCGAGGTGGTTGGCGGGGACGTACAGCTCGCGTACGCCGGCATCCCGGATCAGGGCGGCCAGCAGCGGGGCGGCGTCGGGGCCGAGCCCGTTGCCGCCGAGGGAGAGCCGCTCCAGGGGCTGTTCGCGCTCCAGCAGCGCGTCGAGCACGAGGCGTACGCCGTCGGCGCCGATCCCGGTGTTGACCAGGTCGAGGGTGCGCAGGGCGGTGTTGCGGCCCAGTAGCGCGGCCAGGATGCGGGCGCCGTCCTCGTGGAGCGGGTTCCGCTTGAGCCAGAGGGCGCGCACGGTGGTGTCGTCGGTGAGCGCGCCGGCGAGGGAGCCCACGCCGTCGGGGCCGATCCGGTTGCAGCCGAGGTAGAGGGTGTGCAGCCCGTGGCCGTCGGCGGCGAGGGCCTCGGCCAGGGTGAGGGCGCCCGCGTCGCCGATGGCGTTGGTGCCGAGGAGCAGGTGGGTGGCGTGCGCGGAGGCGGCCGCGGCCGGCAGCAGCCGGGCCGTTCCGGCCGGGCCGAGACCCTGCTTGCAGAGGTCGACGCGGCCGTCGGCGCGCAGGGTGCCGAGCGGGAAGGTCTCGTCGGTCTCGACGGGCCGGTCCGCGGCGAGCCGGGCGAGCAGCGGGTCGAGGCCGGCCGGGTCGGCCGGCGGCAGGTCGGGGTGCTCGATCGCGGGGCACCGTACGGGTGTCGGCTGTGTCATCACCACTCCACCGGTTTCCTTCGCCGGTGCCCGGCGTCCATCACGACGTACTGCGGAGGTAGACGCAAGACCGGTCGGATTCGAACCGACGTCCTCCAGCTCGATGCGTGGGCGCGACGACCTCTGCGCTACGGCCTTGCTGCCGGCGATCATACCCACACGGCGGCCGAAAATCGATCACCAGTTTGGATCGCCGGACGTTGTCGTACGTTACGCGTCCTGAATGCCGAACCGGACGCGTCAGCGGCGGAGTTGAGCCAGTCCGGACGGCTGCGGCCGGTGTGCCTGGTGGGGGTGGGGGTCCCTATGTAATGTCACATCGCATGATGCTCTTACGTCGTGCGGCATCAGCCGCAGCCCTCCTCGTCACCGTCCTCCCCCTCTCGGTCGCCTCACCCGCGCACGCCTCGCCCGCGCACGCCGCCGCCGACGGCGCGGCCGCCTGCCGTCCCCCGGCGTCCGTTCCGCTCGACGCCGAACAGACACGGCTCGCGGACCCCCGTGCCACCGCCCTCGTCGAGCGCGCCGGCTTCGGGGACTTCGTACGGCGATTCCCCGCCGCCCTGTGCACCACGCGCAGCCGCGCCGAGGCCGAACGGCTCCTCGACTCCTGGGGCCAGGCCCTCTGGCAGGCCTCCGTACGGCGGGCCCAGAGCCAGCGCCCCGGCGGCGACCTCGCCCCCGGCGACGACCGGCCGCTGTACTGGGCGCGGCTCGGCATGACCGCCGCACTCGCCCGCTGGCAGCCGGAGTTCCCCGCCGACAAGGCGGCGCTCCGCGCCCGCCTCGAAGACGCCTCCCGCGGCCTCACCGACAACGCCTTCCGCACGGCGCCCGGCGTACGAAGGATCTTCATCAGCGGATTCGACCCCTTCGGGCTCGACGCGGAGATCCGCCGCGCCAACCCGTCCGGATCGGCCGCCCTCCAGCTCAACGGACGGCGCCTCACCCTCGCCGACGGCACCCAGGCCGAGATCCGCGCCGTCGTCCTGCCCGTGCGGTACGCCGACTTCGACGCCGGCATCGTGGAGCGGGCGTTCACCCCGCACCTGGCCGCAGGCCCCGCCTCCGCCGACATCATCACCACCGTCAGCCAGGGCTACCCCGGCATCTTCACCCTGGAGGACTGGGCCGGACGGGCGCGGTCCGCCGACCCGTACCCCGACAACGCGCGCGCCCTCTCCGGCGGCACCCGCGAACGTCCGGTGACGGCCCCCGGCCTCGGCCCCGGCCCGGAGTTCATCCGCACCACGCTCCCCGCCGACGCGGTGACCGCCGCCGTACAGACCCCGTACCCGGTCCTCCTCAACAGCGACGTGACCGAGATCCCGGCGGGCGCCACGGCTCCCGTCGACCGGACCGACGGCCCGACGCCCGGCTCCCGCGCCGTCGCGGGCGGCGGGGGAGGCTACCTGTCCAACGAGGTCGCCTACCGCTCCAACCGGCTGCGCGCCGAACTCGCCCCGCACCTGCCCGGCGGCCACCTCCACACCCCGGTGCTCACCGGCCTGCCGGCCGATCCCCAGCTGCTGACCGGCCCCGAGTTCGAACGCAACGAGAGCGCGATCACCGCGGAGGTCCGCGCCGTCCTCGAACACGCCGCCGTACGGCGGTAGTCGCCGCCTCGCCCGCCGTCCGCCCGTGGCTTCGCCCGTGGCCCCCGCCTGCGGTGCGTCACCCCGCCATGGGGCAGGATGGCAGCCCGTTCCGGATGCGTACACACGCCCGAACGCGGCTTACAGCACGACGAACTGACAGGTGACAAGGTGACGACACACCTCATACGACGGCCGGCGGCGTCCGCCGCCACACCCCCTGGCCGCCGCCGCGCAGCGGAGGGGGTCCGTTGAACCGGGATCTCGTCCTGCACGACTGGCTGGTCGCGGGTATCGCCCTGGCGGCGGGCGCCGCGGCCGGACTGCTGCTGCGTGCCCTCCTGCGGTGGCTGGGCCGGCACGCCGAGCGGACCCGCTGGCGCGGCGACGACATCATCGTCGACGCGCTGCGCACCATCGCCCCGGGCGCCGCGCTCATCGCGGGCGCCGCGGTGGCCGCCACGACCCTGCCGCTCACCGCGCGCGTCTCGGGGTTCGTGAACCAGTCCCTGACCGCGCTGCTCATCCTCATCGCCACGCTGAGCACGGCCCGGGTCGTCGCGGGCCTCGTCCAGTCGGTGGCGGGGACGCGTACCGGGGTGGCCGCTTCGGCGTCCATCTTCGTCAACATCACGCGCATCGTGGTCCTCGTGATGGGCGTCCTCGTCGCCCTGGAGACCCTCGGCGTATCCATCGCCCCCCTGGTCACCGCCCTCGGCGTGGGCGGTCTGGCGGTGGCGCTGGCACTCCAGGACACCCTCGCCAACCTCTTCGCGGGCGTGCACATCCTCGCCTCGAAGACCGTGCAGCCCGGTGACTACATCCGGCTCACCAGCGGCGAGGAGGGCTACGTCGTCGACATCAACTGGCGCAACACCGTGGTGCGCAACCTGTCGAACAACCTGGTCATCATCCCCAACGGGCGTCTCGCGCGGACGAACATGACCAACTTCACCCAGCCGGAAGCGCAGTTCTCGATCATGGTCCAGGTGGGGGTGGGCTACGAGAGCGACCTGGAGCACGTCGAGCGGGTGACCCTCGATGTCGTCGACGGGGTGATGGCGGACATCAACGGCGCGGTCCCCGACCACGAAGGAGCCGTCCGCTTCCACACGTTCGCGGACTCCCGCATCAACTTCACGGTGATCCTGGGCGTCGGCGAGTTCAGCGACCAGTACCGGATCAAGCACGAGTTCATCAAGCGCCTGCACCGGCGCTTCCGTACGGAGGGCATCTCGATCCCGGCCCCGACCCACACGATCGCCCTCCAGCGCGACGAAGCCCTGACGCCGCCCCCGCACGCCCCCGTCCCCCACCAGCGCGGGTCCTCCCCGTCGACCGCGACGGAACTGACGGACACCCGCAACTGACGACCCGCGGAACACCGGGAAAGCGGGCTCCGTCGGCCAGGAAACCGACCGCCGGAGCCCGCAGGCCGTTCGTCGGCGGCCGATGTGGACGGTACTCACCGCAGAGCGGCGCGGGCGATGGGGAAGCGCGGGCCGATGGGGCGTCGCGTCCCTTCGCGGTGATCGCGCGGCTGAGGCGCCGGTGAAATGGATTGCGATGCGAGGGAAGCGCTCGGCAGGGTACGTAGCGTGACGTCCCAGTACCAGATCCGCGCCGACCACGATGCCCGCACCATCGTCGTCTACCAGGCGTACAGTCCTGCCATCGCCGACGCGGCGCTGCGAGCGGGCCGCTTCGTCGCGCCGTTCTCGTTCCACCGGATGACGTGGATCAAGCCCTCGTTCCTGTGGCTCATGCACCGCAGCAACTGGGCCCGCAAGCCCGGCCAAGAGCGCATTCTCGGGGTGCGGATGACCCGGCAGGGCTGGGAGGAAGCCCTGTCCCGGGCCGTGCTCACGACCGCGGACCCGGCAGCCGTGGCCCAGGCAGCCGTACACGTCCAGTGGGATCCGGAACGTTCGCCCCGCGGAGCGGCACTGAACCACTACAGCATCCAGGTAGGCATCGGCCGGCACCTCATCCGTACGTTCACCGACGACTGGATCGTCAGCCTCACCGACCTCACACCTCAGGTCCGCAGGGCCGCGACCCTGATACAGACCGGGCATGCCGACAAGGCCCGGCGACTTCTGCCCACGGAGCGCGTCTACCCACTTCCTCGGGAGCTGGAAGGCCTTTGTCCCGATGGATGACGTCCGACGGGAGGGCAGCCGGCCGCACCGTGGGGGTGATCAGGCCATTCTTTCGTCACCTGATCGGCTCAGCAGGATCTAGAGTGTGCGCGTGACCGAGCAGAATCCCGAACTCATCGCCGGCCGGTACCAGCTGGTCGAACGCATTGGCCAAGGCGGTATGGGCCGGGTCTGGCGTGGTATCGACCAGCAGCTTTTCGGGCGCGAGGTCGCCGTCAAGGAGATCCTCTTCCCGCCGGGCATGGACGACGGCGACCGCGCAGCATTGCTCCGGCGGTTCACCGGCGAGGCCCGCGCAGCGGTCACTATCAGCCACCCCGGGATCATCACCATCCATGACGTCGTCGAGCACCACGGCGCCCCCGTCATCGTGATGGAGCTGATCCGCGGGCAGTCCCTCGCCGCGGCCATCCGCAGCCAGGGCCGGCTGCCCGTGCGGCGTGTGGCCGAGATCGGCGCCGCCGTGCTCGACGCCCTGGCCGAAGCACACCGGGCGCGGATCGTCCACCGGGACATCAAGCCGGACAACGTGCTCCTCACCAAGGACCGCGTCGTCCTCACCGACTTCGGCATCGCCCACCTCACGGACGCCACGACCCGGCTGAGCCACACCGGGATCGTGATCGGCACGCCGCAGTACATGCCGCCGGAGCAGCTGGAGGGCAAGCGTCCGACCCCGGCCAACGACCTGTGGGCGCTCGGCGCCACCCTCTACCACGCTGTCGAGGGGTGCCCGCCGTTCGATGTGGAAGGGCTGCACGCCCTTGCCGTGGCCGTGTTCACCCGCCCGTACCGGCCGCCGGTCCACGCCGGCCCGCTGGCGCCCGTACTGGACGCGCTCCTCACCAAGGACCCGGCGCAGCGCATCGGAGTCGCGGAAGCGGCCGAGATGCTCGCGTCGGTGCTGGCGTCCTCCGCGACAGGCACCGACGCATCCGCCGGGCAGGAGCCCGGGCGTGAGACCGACCCCGTTGCCACACCGGCCCCCACGCCCACGCCCGCCCCCGATCCGAGGCCGACACCAGCACCGGACGCACCGGCGGAGCGGACCCGAACGCTCCTGGACCCGGGCTCAGGCGCCGACGCCCCCGGGGGTCCCTTCCCGGACCGGCCGACCGGTCCGCCCGCGCCCCCGGCCGAAGAGCCGGTCACGCTGGAGGAGACCCCCACGAGGGAGCACGAAGAGCGGACCGCGACCCCGAAGCGGGCGAAGCGGGCCCTCACCAGGCGCTCCGTCATCCTGGGCACGGCACTGGCCACGCTCGCCACAGGCTCCGTCCTGACCTGGACCCTCACCCATGGTGGTGACAAACCCCGCGGCAGGGAGGCCGGCAGCGGCCCGGAGGCCTCTACCGTCACCGTCGTGATCGGTGTGGACGCGCCACTCAGCGGCGGGCTGTCCCCGATGGGCGCCGGTATCAAGAACTCCGCCGACCTGGCGGCCAGGACCGCCAACGAGACCGGGCACGTCCCCGGCGTCAACTTCGAGATCAAAGCACTGGACGACGGGGCCGACCCCGCCAAGGGCGCGCCCAACGCCGCCCGGTTCGTGGCCGACGAGCGCGTGCTGGGCGTCGTCGGACCCCTCAACTCCGGTGTCGCCCGGACACTGGTGGCACCGCTCGCGCAGGCGGGCGTGGTCAACGTGTCACCGGGCAACACCGACCCCGTCCTGACGCTGGGCCCCGACTGGGCCGCAGGCACCAAGTCCCGTCCCCACGACACCTACTTCCGTACCATCGCCACGGACGTCGACCAGGGGCCGTTCGCCGCCCGGTACCTGCACGGCAGGCTGAAGAAGACCAAGCTCTACGTGGTCGACGACGCGAGCGCCCACGGCACCGCGCTCACCTCCGGCTTCACGGCCGAGTTCACGAAGCTCGGCGGCACCGTCGTCGGCACCGAGCAGGTCGATCCCGCTGAACGCGCCTTCACCGGCCTCGCCGAGAGGGCGCGGTCCTCGGGCGCGGACGCCGTCTACTTCGGCGGCTACTACGACACCGCCGCCCCGCTCTCCCAGCAGCTCAAGCAGGCGGGGGTGACCGCCCCCGTCATGGGCGGCGACGGCATCTTCGACCAGCAGTACCTCACGGCGAACCCGAAGGCCGAGGGCGACCTCGCGACCAACATCGGCGTCCCCGCCGAGGAATCGGCGGCCGGGCAGGACTTCCTCGCCCGGTACCAGCAGGCCGGGTACCCGGAGGCGGCCGGCTGGTACGGCCCCTACGCGTACGACGCGACCTGGGCGCTCATCGAGGCGGTGAAGGCCCTCGTGGCGGCCAACGACGGGACCCTCCCGTCCAACGCCCGGGCGGCGATGCCGCAGGCCGTGGCGCGGCTGACCTTCGACGGCGCCACGGGCCGGGTCGCCTTCAACGCGGACGGCGACACGGTCAACCGCACCCTGACGGTGTACAGCGTGAAGGGCGGAACCTGGGTGAGCGCAACGAGCGGCCCCGCTCCGCGCTGACGCTGCCGGAAGGCCCGGGGATCGTACGTGACGCGTGCGAGTGGGCTGTCGTGTCGCGGTTCGGGCGGCGTGTGGGCCTGGGCGCCGCCTCCGTCGGCGCACGCCGACGGGCCGACTGCCGGCCAGGCACAAGTGCAGGGCGATGACGGCCCCCGAACCCTGCGCCGGCCCTCCCGCCGAATCGGCTTCGTCGTGGGGTTCAGCCTTCGATTCCGGTGGAGGTGTGCGGTGCTCCGACGGGTTTGGACTCCGGGAGCCCCGCCGGCGCCGCCAGTCCTTCGTGCCACCGCGGCAACGGCCAGAGCCACCAGACCGAAGCGCCGCCCCCAGGCCGCGTGCCCCCGCAGGAGCGGGTCGGCGTCCAGGAACTGTGCCTCCTGATCGCCCACGGACCGAACCGGAGGGGCACCCGCCTCTTTCCGAGTGATGGCTGAGCGGCATGCCGACGGGACAGCGGCGCGACAACACTCCGGCAGCCGCACGCCGGTAGGACCCCGCACACTCCGCTGTGGAAGGGCCGGAAACGGCGAGACCGCACCCCTGCGCCTTGTCGCGCTGCTGCCGCTCCCTGTCCCGGTGGCGGAGCCCGGGCGGGACCGACCATGGTCGAGCACGTCACCAAGGCCCACCGCCGCGGCGTACGCCGCAGCCGGAGCGGGCACCGCGGCAGACTGGGTGGGCCCGGTGGTTCCTGGTCGATCTCTTGGGCCGCCCCGCAGTCGGCGTAGCTGTCGGCCTGATGATGGGAAGACTGCTCGGCGCCCTGTTCTTCCGGGCCCGCCCTGCGGTAATGACGCTCTCCGCACACCTGGAGCGATCCGTGGCCCTGGGCGCCACGTTCACGGCCCACGGAGTGGCGGGCAGCGACACCGGGCCGCGCGAACGGGTCGTCGCGGCTCTGCTCGGGATCCGCTGCATCGGCCCCTGCTCCGCCTGGGGTACGCGCTCGGCCGCAGCAGCCACTTCGACGGGGGCGCCGCCACCTCCGTAATCCGCCGCCTCGACCTGCCCTTGTCAGCCCCGGCCCAGCAGCCAGCCCCGATCTCTTAGGGTGATGAAACGTAGCTATGCGTGTGCACCGGGAGTGGGCGCGGAATATTCGATTCCGAAACGGAGGCCGGGCGGACGTCGCAACGGTCTCACCAGTCGGCGAGCCGACTGAACGCGCGCGGGACGTTCCCACATGACTCCACGCCGCGAGGCCGGCCCGCATCCACGGAAGGAAACGCATGAGGAAGCACGCTTGGGCTGCACGGGGTATCGCAGTCGCGGGGGCCCTGCTCCTGGGGGCGCTTACGGCCCCGTCCGCGCTCGCAGACGACGACCCCACCCGCAAGGACACCCAGGCTCAGGCCGAGGATACGAAGCGGTGTTCGGTGTCGCGGGACGTGAGCTCCACCGTCGTCGACTACTCCGGAGCCGGCGGCCTGTTCGAAACCGTGTTCCGTGCCGCGACCGACCGGAAGGGGCACGCCTTCCTCAACGACAGCCGCAACCCCGGCGTGTGGATCAACCTGGGGCTCCTGGCCGGCGCCCCGCAGTGCGTGGCGGGCACCGCCGTGTCGGTCACCGAGGAAGACCCCGGCCACCTCTACATCACCCTGCTGGCCAGCAACGGGGTGCTCCGCCAGGCCGTCTGCAGCACCGCGTCCGGGACCCCCTTCACGCCGGCGAACCTTCCGGCCGCGTGCGGCGCCGGCTTCGCCCCGCTGCCCGACACTCCCGTTCTCTGACAGCCCCGCCCCGCGGCCGGTCGCAGCAGTCGACCGGCCGCGGCGCCAGCGCCCCGAACATGGGTTCATCGGTGAGCAGGACACCGCGAACGCCCGCGCTGCCTCCGCCCGCGAGCGCACGGCCGGGCCGGACGCCGCAGTTGCGGAAGCCCCGTTGACGCTGCACCTGCCGGTGAACGCCCGGTGTGGCGACGCCGTGGGGTCGACCTGGCAGCGGGCGGTTCGCGGCCACCCGGGTGACCTCCGCCCGGTCCACGGCGCTGTGCCGCTGCCCACACGCACCCCGGCGCGAAAATGCACGGGCCGGTTCCCCGTTCTTCGTGGCTGGAGTCTTTCCGTGCTCGAACGCAAGCAGCTCAAGGGCCGTACCCAGGTCACCTTCATCCTCCCCGACAACGCCCCGGAGGGGCCCGTCAGCGTTGTGGGGGACTTCAACCACTGGAATCCCGCCGCCCACCCCCTGGAGCCCCGCGGCGACGGCACCCGCGCCGCGACCGTCGCGCTGCCCGCCCACAGCGCCCACTCGTTCCGCTACCTCGCGGCCGGCGACTACTGGTTCGACGACGACCACGCCGACAGCCACGACGGTGTGAACGGCCGCATCCACACCTGACCGCCCCGACGTGGCGGTGCAACCCGGGGCTGTTCGGCGAGCGCTGTCAGACCTGGCCCCGCCACTGTCCGGTGGCGGGGCCGCGGTCTTCGACGACGTGCTTGAAGCGCTTCAGGTCACCCTTGACCTGCCGGTCGACGGCGCCGAGCTGGTCGCCGATGTTCTCCGCGCTTCCCGATCGTTCACGGACCGAACTGTAGGGGTCCTCCACCCGTGAAAGCCGTAGCGGCCGGCCCCACCGTCGGCTGGGCCGGGGGCGGGGCATCGGCGAAGAGGGCGAGCAAGCCCGCGATGTCGCGCCCCTCTTCCGCAGGATGCCGGAACTTCGCGCCGGGAGTGATCCCGTAGTGATTGCGCCGTCCCTCGCGTACCCGGGTGAGGTACCCCTCCTGCTCCAGGTCGGCGACGATCGCCTGGACCGTGCGCTCGGTCAGCACACAGGTCGCGGCGACGTCGCGGAGGCGGGTGCCGGGATCCTTGGCGAGGGCGAGGAGGACACGAGCGTGGCTGGTCAGGAACGTCCACGAGGTTCCGGGAGGTGCAAGCGCTCCCGTACATCCAGAATGCCCCGTGATTTCGATTTACGTCCTGCTTTTCGCGTATTTCTTGACGTGTGTCCACTGAATGCCGACGATGCTGGTGGAAGGTGAAGAAGCCCCGTGGCCAGGGGAGGCAGCCATGGCCGCGATCATGTACCAAGACCGCTCCGACACCCTCGAAGCCGTAGCCCTGGAAGTCGACGTCACCCCCGGACCGCAGCCCGGGACCGTCACCGTCCGCGAGAGCGGCGAGATCGACTTCGACAACGCCGCCACCCTCCGCACGGCCCTCCTGGCCGCCCTCGTCTCCGACCGCGGCACCCTCCTCGTCGACATGAGCCGGGTCACCTTCTCGCCGGCCGCCGCCTGCGCGTCACCGCTGCTCACCGCCACCCGGGTTCTGCTCACCTGATCCCGTCCGCCCCGAAGGCAGGTGCTCTCCATGACCGCGCCCGCCCCTCTCCCCGGTGGCCCCCGAGCCGCACGGCCCGCCCCAGGCACGCCGGCACGACCGGAGGAGGCGGTCGCGTGGGCGGTGGGCACCCTGATGGCGATGACCCCGGCCCCGGCCCGCGAGGCGGAGCGGATCCTGTCTGCCGCAGCCGCACGAACCGGCCTGCCCGAGACGATGCTGGCCCAGGGGATGCTCGCCGACTCCCGAGGTCTGCCCGCCCCGGCCCGCGCCGAGCGGGCGCTGCGCCAAGCCGTCCAGGCCTCCCGCACCGTGGACACCCCGCCTGCGACGTCCGCTCCACGGCTGCTGCCGCACGAGGCTGACGTCGAGCGGGCCCTCGGCAGGTTCTTCGACGCCCGCCTCCGCCTGGCGGCCGCGCCCGCCGACGAGACCGCACGGCGCGCCTTCGAAGACTGCATGTTCACCCTGTGCGTCCTCATGGCCGAGCCCTGCGCCTACGCCGCGGTGCGCGAGGCGGTCCAGTACACAGAGGGCTGAACCTCAGGGTTTCTGCACCCAGGGGCTGTACGAGCTTTGCCTGCGGCAGTGGAAGCTGCCCCGACGGACCTGGTCTCCCCGGACCTGTGGGACGCCTACACCACCGCGAAGGTTCGAGAGCAACGACAAGCGGCGCGGCCGGCCGGAGGAGTATGAGGCCCCGATCCGCCGCACCCGATCCGCCCAGGTCGTCGTCGAGGTGTCCGGCCGCTCGGCCCTCCTGCCCCACCTCGGACCGCCCTCCCCACCCACACCGGCCGCCCTCCCGCCCCGTGATCCTGGCGTGCACGTGATGTCGGCTCCGGACGTATCCTGAGGTTGCGCTGCTCGTGCGTGCCGCGCTCGCCGCGCGAGAGGACGTCCGTCGTCATGCCACATCAACCGCACGCGGGACCGTCGGGTGGACAGAGCTTTCGGACCACCGAAGTGGACGTCGCCCGCGACTGGTTGAAGGCTGCCTACGGGACGAGCCTGCGCATGAGAACGCCGGCACCCCACAGCGCGTTCCGGTATTCCCGTGCCACCGCGGGACCGCTGTCGCTCAGTACCCTGGCACTGCCGACGGAATACTCCTATGCCACCGACCCGCTGGGTGCCGTGGCCATCACGCACGTCGTCGGCGGCCGCATGATCCGGGAGTGCAAGGGCGACGTCGCCGAGGCAGGACCGGGTGACGTCCTGGCGATCTCGCAGCCCCAACTCCCTTATGGGGGAAGGGTGTTCGCCGCCGAGCTGCGGGCCGTGACGGTGCCGCTCGCGCTGGTGCAGGAGGTCGCGGGCCACCCGGAAGGGCAGAAGGCCCGCCCCCTGCGTTTCACCCGCTTCACTCCTGTCTCCCCGGCCATGGCCGATCAGTGGAAGAAGACCGTCGACTACGTCGAGCAGAGCGTCCTGGCCCTTGCCCGGATGCCCGGCAGCGCGCCGCTGGTGGTCGACGCGGCCGCGCGCCTGCTCGCCGCGACGGTCCTGGCGGCCTTCGACACCGACGCCCGCCCCGAGCCCGTTCTCGCGGACACCCGCGATGCGACGTCGGAGACCGCCCGCAGGGCTGTCGCGTTCATCGAGTCGCAGCCCGCGGCCGAAATCGGCCTGGCGGACATGGCCGCCGCCGCCGGCGTCACCCCTCGGGCCGTGCAGTACGCGTTCCGACGCCACCTCGGCACGACGCCCACGGCCTACCTGCGCCGCGTACGCCTTGCAGAGGCGCACGACGAGCTGGTTGCCGCCGATCCGGCACGGGACACCGTCACGGCCATCGCCTCCCGGTGGGGCTTCCACCACCAGGGGCGTTTCGCCGCCGCCTACCGTGAGGCCTACGGAGTGCCTCCGCTGCGCACGCTCGCCGGGTCCTGAGCGGCCAGGCGGACGCGCGTCGCTGTGGGCGTCGGACCAGTCCTCCTGGTGTTCACTCCAAGGGGGGCGGCCGTTCCTTGGTGGGCTCCTCGTCGACGACGGAGGAGGCACCCTCTTCCGCCTCTGCGGGAGGCGCCGGGGCCGTGGACCCCGCCGGCGCCCCCGGAGGCGCGGGCCCCGGTTCTGGATTCGGCGTCGCGCCCGGCTCGGCTTCCGGTTCCGCCGCCGGCCCCTCGTCCTCGTCCGCGTGGGACCGGAGGTGCACGATCACCGTGTTCGCCACGGCCACGAGCGGGACCGCGACGACTGCGCCGCCGATACCGGCGACAAGTCCGCCGGTGGCGACGGACAGGGCCACGGCCAGCGGATGGATCCGGACGGCCCGCCCGAGTATGAACGGTTGCAGGATGTGCCCTTCGATCTGTTGGACGAGGAGCACCACCAGCAGGGTCATCAAGGCGGTGAAGACGCCCTGGGTGACCAGCGCGACGATCACCGCGAGCGCGCCGGAGGCGATGGCGCCGATCAGCGGCACGAACGAGGCCAGGAAGATCACCACGGCTATGGGTACGGCGAGGGGGACGCCGAGGAAGTAGATCCCGACGCCGATGAACACCGCGTCGATCAGGGCGACTATCAGAGTCCCGCGGATGTAGGCGGTGAGGGTCCGCCAGGCCGGCGGACCCGCTCCGGCGACTCGGGGCTGCACGGCGGCCGGCAGCAGCTTCAGCGTCCACTCCCAGACCTTTCTGCCGTCGTACAGCAGGAAGAGCGTGATGAACATCGCCAGGAGCATGCCGGTGATGACCTCGATCAGGACGGTCACTCCCTGGAGACCGGTCGAGGTGATGTCGCTGGTGCTGGTGCCGATGGCATCGCTCAGGCGCTCGGTGACGTCGTTGATCTGCTGTTCGGTCACGTGGAACGGGCTGTAGAGGAGCCACCGTTTCAGTTCCGCGATGCCTTCCTGGAGCCGTTCGGACAGGCTGTCCAGATTGTCGAGCACCTGCCATACGACGAACCAGCCGATCAGCCCGAGCGCGACGAAGCCGCAGAGTGCCGTGACGACGGTGGAGAGACCCTGAGGGAGTCCCCGGCGGTGCAGCCGGGCGACCGTCGGCTGGAGCAGGGCGGTGATCAGCAGCGCGGCGACGAAGGCGAGCGCGACCAGCCGAACGGAGCCGATCACCCGCATCACGACCCACACGGCGGCGGCGAGAACCAGGAACCGCCAGGCGACCTCGGCCGCGACCCGCATGCCCCAGGGCACCGCACGGGCCGGGTCCGGCGCGCGCTCCCGTGCCGAGGCCGGTCGCAAGCGCACCGCCCGCTCCCGCTTCTGCTCGGCGGCCTCCTCGGCGTCGTGGCGGGCCAGCGCCCGCGCACGCCGCTCACCGACCGCGGTCGCGGCGCCCTTCGCGCGGCCCAGCAGGTCACGGAGCCTGGACATCCTCGGACCTCCCTCCGCCCCGTTGCAGCGTCTGCCCCGTTCCGAGGTGATCAGACGATCGGACCGGCGGAGGTGCGGGCCGCTCCGGGAGAGGGACCGGGAACCGCCGGACACGGATCCGCGCCCGCGGCGGCAGCCCGAACCGGTCAGCCCCGCCGCCGCAACGGGCCTCCGCTGCGCTTACACCGGGCGCCCGGGGTAGGCGCCTGGGAGCCGGAGCGTGAAACCACCCCGAGGGCTGGAGGCGTGATGAAGGCAGTGACGTGGCAGGGGCGGCGTGACGTGCGGGTTGAAACCGTCCCCGATCCGGGCATCATCGATCCCACTGATGCGATCATCAAGGTGACGACCACCGGGCTGTGCGGCTCCGATCTGCACCTCTACGAGGTGCTGGGTCCGTTCCTGGACGCGGGCGACATCCTCGGCCACGAGCCGATGGGAGTGGTCGCCGAAGTCGGCCCCGACGTCAAGCACCTCACCGTGGGTGACCGGGTCGTGGTCCCGTTCAACGTCTCGTGCGGGACCTGCTTCATGTGCGAGCGGGGGCTGCACTCGCAGTGCGAGACCACCCAGGTCCGCGAGCACGGAACCGGCGCGAGTCTCTTCGGCTACACCAAGCTCTACGGCCAGGTCCCTGGAGGGCAGGCCGAGTACCTGCGCGTCCCCTTCGCCGACACCCTCCCGATCCGTGTTCCCGACGGGCCACCAGATGAACGGTTCGTGTACCTGTCGGACGTCCTGCCGACCGCCTGGCAGGGCGTCGTCTACGCCGACATCCCACCTGGTGGGAGCGTGGCCGTCCTCGGGCTCGGGCCCATCGGCGACATGTGCACCCGCATCGCCGCCCATCGCGGGGCCGGCAAGGTGATCGGCATCGACCTGGTGCCCGAACGGCTCGCCCGTGTCGCCGGACACGGCGTACAGGTCTACGACCTGTCCCGGTACGGAGATCAGCTCGTGGACGCGGTCCGCAGTGCGACCGGCGGCCGCGGTCCGGACGCCGTGATCGACGCCGTCGGCATGGAGGCCCACGGCAGTCTCGGCGCCAAGGCCGCACAGACCGCGACCGGCCTGCTCCCGGACGCCCTGGCCTCCGCACTGATGAAGAAGGCCGGCGTGGACCGTCTGGGCGCCCTGAAACTGGCCATCGAGCTCGTACGCCGCGGCGGCACGATCTCCCTTTCCGGGGTCTATGGCGGAGCCGTCGACCCGCTCCCGCTGTTCACGATGTTCGACAAGCAGATCCAGCTGCGCATGGGACAGGCGAACGTCCACCGGTGGGTCGACGCCCTTCTGCCCCTGCTGACCGACGGAGACCCTCTCGGAGCCGAGGGCTTCGCCACCCATCACCTGCCCCTGGACGATGCCCCACAGGCGTACGCGGACTTCCAGCAGAAGCGGGACCACATGGTGAAGGTTCTCTTCCAGCCGCAGGCATGAAGCCATGAGGGGTGCGACGGCACGTAGCGGGTAGGTGCCAGGCGTCCCAGCCGACCTGTCGGCAGGCCGGCCGCAGCCTTCAAGCAGAGGGAGGCAGACATGTCCGCACGTGTTCCAGACCCAGACCCGCACAATGCGTCCCGGCCCTATGGCGGTGTGCCTCCGGGCGAAACCCCGCCCGGCGAGTCGAGCACCGGCTCCGGCGCCGGCCCGTACCGTCCCCTCACCCGCGGCTGGGGCAAAGGCCCCCTTGTGTTGATCTGCCTGGTGGCCCTGGCCTGCGCCCTCTTCTTCCTCGCGTACGCCGTCATGCTGAACATGTGAGCGACGTTGACGGGGCCCACACCAGCCACGGACCGGTGAGGGCCGGAACGGCTACCTTCGTCCTGGTCGAGTGAGCCGTCATCGAGGATGTCGATCGGGCTGCCGCCGTCCGACCGGTCGGAGTGCAGGTGGCAGCCCCCGCTGCTCGCTCCTGCGAGGTCCCAGTCGGCGCCGGCACCCGGGTCGGTTCCACACGGCGGCGTCGGCCGCCGTGTGGAAAGCCCCTACCCGGTACGGCGACGCGCCCCGCCATTCGAGGAGGAAGGCGATCCGGCGCAGAGCTTCGTCCGGGGTCACGGCAGGGGCGTTCCGCCGGTTGCGTTGACGATCTCGCCGGTGATGTAGGAGGCCTGGTCGGAGGCGAGGAAGACGTACGCGGGTGCCATCTCCGCCGGCTGGGCGGGCCGGCCCAGCGGCGACTGCTCGCCGAACTCCGACGGGTCGGGCATCGTCGCAGGGATCAGCGGGGTCCACACCGGTCCCGGCGCCACGGCGTTGGCGCGGATACCGCGCTCGGCGAGCATCTGGGCGAGGCCGTGGGTGAAGGAGATGATCGCGGACTTGGTCATGGCGTAGTCGAGGAGGTGCGGGCTGGGCTGGTAGCCCTGTACCGACGCGGTGTTGATCACCGAGGCGCCGCGCGGCATGTGGGCCAGCGCCGCCTTGGTGATCCAGAACATCCCGTACAGGTTGGTCTTCATCACCCGGTCGAACTGCTCGGTGGTGATCGCCTCTATCCCGTCCGGCTGGGCCATCTGATAGGCGGCGTTGTTGACCAGCAGGTCGATACCGCCCAGCTCGCCCACTGCCTTGTCGACGAGGGCGGTGCACTCGCCTTCGTGCCGGATGTCGCAGGCGACGGCCACCGCCGTGCGGCCGGCCTGTCGGATCAGGCGGGTGGTCGCGTCGGCTTCGTCGGCTTCCTCGGGCAGATGGGTGAAGACGACGTCGGCGCCTTCCCGTGCGAAGGCCAGGCACACGGCCCGGCCGATCCCGGAGTCCCCTCCGGTGACCAGCGCCCTGCGGCCGTGCAGCAGGCCATGGCCCTCGTAGGTGTCCTCGCCGTGATCGGGACGGGGATCCATGGCCTCGGTCGAACCGGGGTGGTCCTGATCCTGCTCGGGGAACGGGGGCCGGGGGTACAGCCCCACCGGATCGGTGAGATGTGCCTGCTCATGGGAGGACATTGCGGTCTCCTTCCGGCACGGTCGGGTGCGGCGACGGTCAGGAAGAGGGCGGGTACGACGCGGCCTTGAGGCGCCGGGCGAGGTGGGCGGTGTTCGCGGCGAGGGTGGCCGTCGTGGCGGCGGTCTTCTCGGGGGTCTTGTCGAGGTCCTGGTAGTCGGTGCCCTGCATGGCCTCGCCGACCCAGTAGGTGACCGCGTTCGGGGCTAGGGAGAAGCCGACGTCGTTGAGGCCCTGGAACAGGTCGGCGCTGACGTGGTGGGCGCCGTCCTCGTTGCCGACGACACAGACCGCGGCGACCTTGCCGTAGGTGAGCGGGCGGCCCTCGTCGTCGCTCTCGCCGAGCTCCGCGTTCAGGCGCTCCAGCACCCGCTGGGCGGTGCTGGAGGGATGGCCGAGCCAGATCGGCGTGGACAGGACCAGGATGTCGCAGCCCAGGACCGTGTCCCGGATCTCCGGCCACGCATCCCCTCCGCCCATGTCGACCCCGACGCCCGGCTTGACGTCGTGGTCGGCGATCCGGATCACCTTGCCGGTGACGCCGTGATCGGCGAGGGCGGCCATGGTCTGCTCGGCCAGCAACTGCGAGCTGGACGGTTTCGGCGACGGGGAAAGCGTGCAGACCAGCGCGACAGCGCGCAGCGGCGTGGTTTTGGTGTTGGTGTCCATGTGGTCCGGCTACCCCGATGGTCATGACGTATCCCGCCATTCACGGTGGTGCCCGCCGTTCGGGAGGCGTACCAGTGCCTGCTGCGTCCGCCCTGTCCGGCGAGGCGGTCACTCGGCTTTGGTGCCCCGTGGCCGCGCACGAGGCCGTCGAGCACGGCGGGACGGGCCATCAGCACGGGTGGTTGCGGCGTTCATGTGTTGCGTTGGTCGTTGCTGTCCTGGCGGAGCCGGTCGGCGTGGCGGGTCATGGCGTCGATGCGGTCGGCGAGTTCGCTGTCGTCCGGCCCCAGGTGGGGCCGGGTGCCGGCCAGAGGGCCGACGAGGCGGGCGGCGTCGTTGTCGGCGAGTGCCAGGTTGAGTTCGCCGACGGCTCCCTCGGCGTCGGCGGGAAGGCCGGTGAGGGAGGTGACCTGTCCTGCAAGGCGCCGTAGGTCGGCCGCGTTGTCGCGGGCCCAGGCGGTGACGGTGCGGTCGGCGGCCCGCGAGTCGCGGGTCGCCTGGACGCGCTGTTCGCCCGTGCTTCCCGCCGCTCCGGGGCGCAGCCGGAGGTAGCGGCGTTCGGCGGCCTGGCGGCTGGCGACCCCGAGCGGCCCGGCGAGCTCGGCCCAGCTGGCGCCCTGGCCGCGGGCGGTCTCGATCAGCACGCTCTCCCAGCCGGCGAGCTGCTCCCGGACCTCGCGCAGCATCAGCAGAGCGGCCAAGGCGGGGTGGGGCCCCGCGGCCGGTACGGCTGCGGTCCGCTCCTCCGGGGTGTCCGCGGTGGGCTGTCGGGTGTCTGCCACGGCCTTGCTGATGATCTCCAGGGCTGCGGCGGCAGCCGTGAAGCGGACCGGCTCGGGCGACGGCGGCTCGCTCATGACACCATCTCCAGAATGTCGTCGTTTCGTTGCCATGGGGTGGCGTCATCCTTCCAGTGACGTCTTACTTGTCATCGTTCCGACGACATGTTACAACGGAGGCACGTTGAAGCGCATTGGCAGTTTCTGCCTGAACCAACTGGAGGTGTTTCGCGATGTTGATGCGCACCGACCCGTTCCGCGAGATGGACCGCATCGTCCAGCAGCTCTCGGGTACGTCCGGGACCTGGTCGAAGCCGTCCGTGATGCCCATGGACGCCTACCGCCAGGGCGACACGTACGTCATCGCCTTCGACCTCCCCGGAGTCAGCACCGAGGCGATCGACATCGACGTCGAGCGGAACATGCTCACGGTGAAGGCCGAGCGCCGGCCCGCGGGGAAGTCCGACGGCGTACAGATGGAGCTCTCCGAGCGGCCCCTCGGCGTCTTCTCCCGCCAGGTCATGCTGGCCGACACCCTCGACACCGAGCACATCGAAGCCGACTACGACGCGGGTGTCCTGACCCTGCGGATCCCGATCGCCGAGCGCGCCAAGCCGCGGAAGATCGCCATCGGCGGCGAGTCCGGCCGCAAGCAGATCTCCGGCTGACCAGGCCTGCACCGGCGGCGGAGGACGGGGAACCCGATCCCCCTCCGGCACCCCGTCCTCCGCACCCCTTCCCCTTTCGCCCCTCCCACGGAGGTGACGTGAGATGTCGATGCGCCGGGACGCGTTCCTGGACCATGTCCAGGAACGCGGCGAGTACCGGACTCGGGAGGAAGCCGAACGCGTAGCCCGCGTCGTCCTGGCGCTGCTGGGCGCGCACCTCGTCGGCACCGTGCGGGCCGAGCTCGCCGCCCGACTCCCCGAGACCTACGCCCTGATCCTCCTCAACCCCCTGCAGGCCGCCGAACCGCTCACGCCCGAACGGTTCGTCCGTGCGACCGCGGCCTGGATCGAGGGTGCCACCGAGACGACGGCCCTGTGGGACATCGGCGCGGTCCTGTCCACCGTGGCCGCGGCGGCGGGAGACGCCCTCACGCGCGAGGTCCTGCTCCAGCTGCCCCCCGGCTACGGCCTCCTCTTCGGTCACCCCCAGCCCACCTGACGCCGCCCGCCCTCACCGGCGGCCCTGCAAGAGAAAGCCGCAGCACCATGTACGAACAGCCTCGAGCGAACCTGCCCGCCATGGCCATGACGTTCGACCAGATGCTGGAACGCGTGCGCTACGAAGGCGCCTACCCCACCCGCGAGCGCGCCGAGGGAGCCGTCCGCACTGTCCTGGCCGCCCTCGGCCGGCAAGTCACCGGCGAAGAACGCGTCGACCTCGCCCAGTGCCTGCCCGTCGAAGCCGCCCTCGCCCTGACCGCCCAGATCCCCGAGACCGAACAGCGCACCGGCTGGAGCTTCGTCAAGGACATGGCCACCCGCACCGGCACCAGCCCGGCCATCGCCCGCTGGGACACCGGCGCCGTGCTCGCCGTCGTCGCCCGCCTCGCCGGCCCCGACCTCCTCGCCCGCATCCTCCGCCAACTGCCCGGCGGCTACGCCCTCCTCTTCGGCCAGGCCGAACTGCGCCAGCCCGAGCACGCTGCCTGACCCGACCCGGTCGGCCCGGGACCGGTGCGGGTCGCTCCTGCCCGAAGTGGCTGGCACGGGGTGGTGGTCGATCCTTATGGCTCCAGTTTGCTCCCTGGTTGTATATACGTCCCGTTTTTCGCTCTTTTATTGACGCAGGTCGTCCGAATGTCGACGATGCTGTTGGAAGCGGAAAAAACCCCAGAACGTATGGGGAGGCAGGCATGACCGCCATCGTGTCCGACCGCCGTCTCCGTCCCCCGGAAGAGGTCGGCCTGGAAATCGAGGTCATCCCCGGACCGCAACCCGGGACGGTCCAGGTCGTGGCGCGCGGTGAGATCGACTTCCACAACGCCACGTTCCTCCGCCAGGTGCTCCTGGCCGCCGTCGTCTCCCACCGAGCCACCATCCTCCTGGACTTGCAGCGCGTGGCCTTCTGCGACTGCGCAGGCCTCAACACCCTCCTGGCCGCCCGCCGTGCGGCCCTGCGAGCCGGACGTGGTCTGCACATCACGGCTGCCGGGCGCCGGGTCGAGCGGCTCCTGGACCTCACCGACACCCGCTCACTCCTCACCTGAGCGCATGCGCAGAAGGCAGGTGATCCCATGACTGGGAAGTACGCCACCGCGTCACTGCACATGTGGCATCCGACCGGGCCCCTGTCCTGTGGGTGGTGGGCGCGCTGATGGGAGAGTAGGTCGATCATGAACGCCAAGAAGCAGGACCCGCGCCCGAAGCTGCTTCCCGATGAGGGAGCGGCCGTGGACGAGCACGGTCGCCCGCCGGGAGTCCCGTCCCGGACCGGTCCCGGCACCGGCCCACCCGCCGACCCCGCCCGCGTGGAACGTGCCGGCAGGGAGCGGACGCGCAGGAAGGCCGGAGCACCGCTGCCGGCGCACCCGGACGAGGGGAGGCGCGAGTGCGCGCAATGACATGACCGGGGGCGGGAAGGGGCAGCACGGATGCCCGGAACCCACTACGAGCCGAGGAGGGTTGTCATGCCCCGTGGTTCCAGCCCGAAGCGGGAACGGCAGTACGAGCACATCAAGGAAAGCGCCGAGGATCGCGGCGAGAGCCCGAAGCGCGCCAAGGAGATCGCCGCCCGCACCGTGAACAAGGAACGCGCCCGCTCCGGCGAGTCGAAGACCGCCTCCCGGTCCTCCGTCCAGGACATGTCGTCCTCCAAGCGCGGCGGTCAGCGCTCCCACCGCGGCTCTCAGGGCCCCACCAAGGAGCAGCTGTACAACGAGGCCAAGCAGAAGGGGATCGAGGGCCGTTCGAAGATGGACAAGGCAGAGCTGAAGCGGGCCTTGGGCCACTGAAGCCGGCGGGGTGAGCGTGAGGAAGGGAGTCTGCTGTGACCGAGTTCGACATCTGGGGCTACCGTCCGGATGCCGGCTATGCGAGGGCTGCCGAGTGGGGGCGGAATCTGGCGGTGGCCACCGCACCGGGCCCGGCGCGCCAAGCAAGGGTGCCCGTGGCCCGGGCCGGCGGCCACGGCCTCGCCTGCTTCGGGCTGGTCACCACCGGTTTCGCCCGTTTCGCCGGTACGCGGAAGTCAGCCCGATGCGCCGGCCTGCTGTCCTGAGCGCCGGTGTCGCGTCCGACTGCCGGAATTCGGCGGCCCACGATCCTGCCGCCGGATCCCTTCCGGGTCGGCCGGCACGCTTGGAGTTCGCCCTGCCCGAGGCCCTCCAGCGCGACCATAACGGCGACATGGAACGTGACCGGAACGGAGACCCGAGGCCGACGGTTCCCGGTGAACGGCGCGGTGAAGGCCCGCGTCAGCGCCTCCCTCGGCACACTCGGCGTGCGCTGAACGGCAGGTCCGTCCGCGAAGCGGCCGGTCACGAACGGGCCTGTGTGCGCCTCCGTTCCGGCGGAGGCGCACACCAGGCCTTGTCATCAGGGGCAGTTGACCATCGGGTCGCCGGTGTCGCGGGTGCAGGAGTCGAACGCGGGACCGCCGTCGAGGCTGGTGTTGGCGTTCACGCCGTCGGTGGCGACGAGGGTGTCGTTGCCCTCGTTCCCGTTGAGGGTGTCGTTCCCCGGCCCGCCGCTGATGGTGTCGTTGCCGCCCAGGCCGAGGAGGGTGTCGTTCCCCGGGCCGCCGTTGATGGTGTCGTTGCCGGGGGTCGCTGCCGTGAGGCCGGCGGCTCCGGCCGGTTCATCGCCGACGAGGCGGTCGGCGTGCGGGCCGCCGTTGAGCCGGTCCTTGCCGCCGCCTCCGTACAGGGTGGCCGGGGCGTCGACGTTGGGGGAGACCGTGATGGCGTCGTCGCCGTCCTGGCCGCGTGCCTGCACGTCCGTGGGGAGCGGGCAGGCCACGGTGCCCGGTGTACGGGGTTCGCAGGGGGCCGAGGAGCGTATCTCGGCAGCGGTGTCCGAGACGAGGACGATGTCGCCCTGGCGGCGGATGGTGATGTCGTTGTCCACCCCCTGACCGGCGGTGACGAGCAGCGTGCCTCCTGACATCTCGACGACCGTGGCGCCCGCCGGGTGCCGCGGCCCGGAGGCGAGTGGTGCCGCCGAGGCGGCGGTGCCGCCCCACGCGGCGCACAGAACTGCTCCCGCGGTGACCAACCCGCAGATGTGTCGCGCTGTCATGTTCGTGTGTCTCCCTCGTCGTCAGGACGCGTTCGTCGTGGGTGGCACAGCATGCGGCCGACCCGGCCCCCGCGGGCGGGTCACGGGCATTCGGTGACGCTGTCGCCCAGGTCGGCGCGGCAGGCGTCGGCCTCGTCGCCCCCACGCACGTAGTCGTTGCCGAGCCGGACGGGGCGGCGTGCGGTTGCCCGTCGTCTCGCTGGGCCTGTGGCACAACTTCGGTGACGGCAACCCGCTGGAAGTGCAGCGGGCGGTGCTGCGCCGGGCCTTCGACCAGGGCGTCACGTCACTTCGACCTGGCCAACAACTACGGCCCGCCATACGGGAGCGCGGAGCGCAACTTCGGCCGTCTCTTGGCGCAGGACTTCCGGCCGTACCGCGACGAGCTGTTCATCGCCTCCAAAGCGGGCTACGACATGTGGCCCGGTCCGTACGGGGACGGCGGCAGCCGGAAGTACCTGCTGGCGAGTCTGGACCAGTCACTGACGCGGATGGGCCTGGAGTACGTGGACGTGTTCTATTCGCACCGCTACGATCCCGAGACCCCGCTCGAGGAGACCATGGGGGCGCTGAACGCAGCGGTGCGCTCTGGCAGGGCCCTGTATGCCGGCATCTCCAACTACCCGGCCGAGCAGCATCGCGAGGCGGTGGCGATCCTGCGGGAGCTGGGAACCCCGGCCCTGCTGAACCAGGCCCGCTACTCCATCCTCGACCGCACCCCCGAGGACGGACTGCTGGACGCGGTCGGTGACACCCGTACCGGCCTGATCGCCTACTCGCCGCTCGCACAGGGCCTTCTGACGAGCCGCTACCTTGCTGGCGAGGTTCCCGCCGGGTCGCGCATGTCTGTCGGGCACTTCCTCAAGGAGGAGGCGCTGACCGACACCAAGCTGGAGCGGCTGCGGGCCCTGGGCGAGCTGGCGGAGCGACGCGGACAGAGCCTGGCGCAACTGGCGATCTCCTGGGTGCTGCGCGACCCCCGGGTGGTGTCGGTGATCATCGGGGCGAGCAGCATGCGCCAACTGGACCAGAACCTCGGCGCGCTGCACGGGGGACCGCTGTCCGAGGAGGAGCTGGCGGGGATCGACGCGCTGAGCCGCTGAAGATCCACGCGGCGATGTGGCCTGCGGCCGATCAGGGTGCTGCGGAGTCGGACGTGCGCCCGGTGGCGAGCGACGTGCCCCGCTGCCCTGCCGGGGTGGGCCCATGCGCCGAGCCGGCTTCGCCGGGCCTGCCCTGCGCAGGCACCGATGCGGATCCCGCCGCTCGGCCGGTTCCCGGCCGCCATGCCTCTGCGCGCCGTCCTGTGCGTCGCCACAGGCGCGGCAGGAAGGCGTAGAAGCGGTCGGGAAGGAACACGGCGTCCGCAACGATCATCGCGCCGGAGAAGAGGGGCAGTCCCAGGAGCACCGCGATGCCGATGTGCATGCCCAGCAGCACGGTCAGAACGGGGTACTTGAGCCTGCCGAAGAGTACGAACGGGAAGGCGACCTGCAAGAGCACCGTCACGTAGCTGGCGATCGCGATCACCATCGGATACTGGTCCACGAAGTGGGAGAGCGCGGGCCAGGGCTGGAAGAGTTCGAGGTTCAGCGCGTAGTGGAGAGCGGTGCCGCCGCCCCAGGTCGGGCCCTGGATCTTGTACAGGCCGGCCGATCCGTAGAGGAAGCAGACCTGTGCCGCGATGACGAGGATGCCGCAGTTGTGCGCCACCGTGGTCAAGGTGGCACGAGCATCGTGGAGTTGTTGTACGAAGGGGCTCCTCACGGGCTCCGCGGCGTCGCCCGCGCGGGCTGCCTTGAGCCGGTTCCTGCGTGCGTCCAGGGACCAGCGCCGACCGCACGCGGTGAGGACGAGGTAGAGGGCCATCAGCAGGATCAGGTTGTCGCCCCCGTCCGTCATGAAGATCGACCTGGCATGGAACGAGGTCACCACGAGGGCGAAGAGGACGGACATGGCCCGGGTCCGCCAGCCCAGCATGAACAGCGCGGACGTGACGAGGGCCATCGCGTAGCAGAGTTCGAAGTAGACGCGGCTGTCGGACAGGATCAGGATGCTGTTCCAGCCCGTCTGGTCGAAGAGCTGCTGTGCCAGCGCCGGTGTCCAGGGGGAGCCGGGGCCCCAGATCTGGTCACGGTGCGGGAACTCGCGCAGCAGGAAGACCAGATAGAGCAGCCCGTAGCCGATGCGCAGAACCGATGCGGCGTACAGGGAGACCGGCCGGTCGGTGAGAAGCGCCCACAGAGCACCGATCCGGTCGAGGAGCCACCGGTGTGCCGTGCCGGCGACCGAGGTCTCCCGAGCCGCGGGCCGGTGCGGTGTGGCCGCCGTGGAAGGGGGCTGGGAGATCTGTTCACTTCCCATGGGAGGTCACCTTCCACCAGGGTAGGAGCCGGTCCTCGGTGGGTGCCGGCGGGCGGTTCCCGGCCGCTGTGCCGGGCGCAGCGACGGGCAGCGTGACGACCCGGAGCTGAATGAAGTCGAAGGTGCCGCCGTCGTTGTGGGCGGCTACGCGGTCCGCAGCGATATTGCGCAGGTACGCCTGCAGCATCACGGCCCGCTCCGAGCGTGCCGTGTCGCTTCCTCCATGTGTCTCGACGTAGGAGGTCCAGGCGCGGCGCAGGAGGTTCTGGGACGTATGGCTCGGAAATACGTTGTGGTCGACTGCGGAGTGGTCCAAGGCAGCCAGGTCGAACCAGGGGGTCACCTGTACCGATCCTTTGGAGTCCGTGTGGGCGGTTCTCGCCAGGATCTGTCGGTTGAAGGAGTCGGGGTCCGGGGCGAAGAGCCGCCAGTTCTGTTCGAAGAGCGGGAACACCCATCCGTTGACCTGCGCGCTGTACCGCTTCGACACAGGGTTGGAGGGGGCCACATGAAGGAACACCAGGACGACGTGGACCAGAGTCGTGACCAGGCAGAGGACTACGGCGGTGCGCAGCCCTGCTTTCACTGCGCGAACTCTCCTGGTCCGCTCGCCCGGCATGGCCTCTTCGTCATGGCGCTGTTGGGGGACCGGACCGGAATCGGACTGATGAAGTTCCTTCACGCCCGCAGATTCAGTTCTGCTCGACACCGCCCACCCGGTCTTTCTCATGTCTGCTGTTTCGCCTGAGCTCTGTGCGACTCACCGACGGCGCGCGGCGGATTCGGTGAGGATCCCGCCGCGCGCCGTCATCCGATGAACGGACTTCGTGCAGCCTTCTGCCTAGCCCTCGTGGCCTTCGCGACCCTCGTGGCCCGCGGGCTTGTTGCCGTAGCCGTAGTGGTCGCCGGGCTTCCCGTCGTGGCCGTGGCCGTGGTGGTGGTCCGGCTTGCCGGGTCCTTCGTCGTGCCCGTTGCCCGGCCCGCCGTGCTCCGGACCGTGGTGCTCAAGGCCGTGGTCCGGGCCGCCCGGTCCACCGTGGCCCGGACCGCCGGGCCGACCGCCGTGGCCGCCGGTGACGTTGCCCCCGGTGATGGTCCCGCCGGTCGTGTTGCCGCCGGTCGTGTTGCCACCGGTGCTGTTGCCGGCCGTGTTGCCCGAGGTGTTTCCGGAGGTGTTGCCGGCGATGTTCCCCGAGGTGCCGCCGGACACGAGGTCGACGATCGGTCCGCCCAGGAGGCCGCCCCCGATCAGACCCACGGTCGTACCGGTCGTCGATCCGGCGGTCGGGGTTCCGGTGGTTCCGGTCGTCGCGCCGGTGGTGGTACCGGTGGTCGTGCCGGTCGTCGTGCCGGTGGTCGTGCCCGTGGTCGTTCCGCCGGTGGAGCACCCGCCGAGGAAGATCCGGTTGTTGTCCATCGTCACTTCGCCGTTGCGCGCCAGGGCCCGGCCTTCGATGTTCGTTCCGGTGCGCAGGAAGATCGAAGTCAGCGCCATGATGGTGCCCACGAAAGTGGTGTTGGTGTTGAGCTCCGCCGAACTCCCGATCTGCCAGAACACGTTGCACGGCGAAGCGCCGTTCGTGAGGAGGATCCGGCTGGAGGTCGCCGTCGTCAGCGCCGCAGGAATCTGGAACACCCAGACCGCGTTGGGGTTGCCCCCGGCATTCAGGACCAGGTCACCGGTGAGTCCGACACTGCCTGCGGGGTCTCTCGTGTAAACGCCCGGAATGAGCTCTGTGGGCCCGGACGTTCCCGAGCCGATGGCCGCCGGAAGGTCGAAGTCCTCGGCCTGGCCGGCCGCGTTGTTGTACGCGATGATCAGATCGCTCTTGGCCTGGAGGGCCTGGGCATCCGCAGGGTGCACGGCGCCGAGGACCAGGCCGGGCGGGAATCCGGTGATGGCCGGGTTCGGGTGCGTCCCAAGGTCGTGGTCGATCACCGTGGGGCCGGTGTTGGTGACTCCCTGACCTGCAAGAACGGAGTAGCTGGCGGTGGTGCCCAGAGGCACGGCTGTCGCGATGGCCAGGGCCTGCGTCGGCAATCCGGCGACCATGACAGCGGCAACCGTTACGGCGACGGCCGAGGCCAGCCAGCCGGAAAGAGTGCGGCGCTGAGCCGCTTGGATATTCAGCTTCATCGAGGGGGGCCACTTCCTGTGGGGGCCGTGGCATACCGGGCTCCTGTCCGATCGCCCGGGAAGCCTTGTCGTTGTCGCCGCATATTACGCAGCAACATTCGAGTGGCAAGAATAGGCAACGGGTAGGAGGGGGAATTACAAACATATTCGGCGTGGTGAAGCGCGATGAAAATATCAGGACTCGCCGCGCGTATCATGAGATATTTCCCCCCAGATGGGGCTGGATTAACTCGCCCGAGGCGGAGCCGCTCATATGGATATGCGTCGAAACCGGCTGCGCGTGAGACGTGCCGCCAGGAGGGTGATTTCCGGAGCCGGGTGGAGAGTGGGCGTGCCGATCGATCTTCCTGCAATTCATACGTCTTGGATCGGCGGTGCGTGCGCTCCATTTTTGTGCAACTCGAACACCGGCCTTGTCGAATTGGTGAGCGATGCCTGTTCTGTCTGATCGAGCGTGAGTTCATTCGCAGGTGACTTCCGGCCCCTTTTCGTCTCCGGCGACACCCGGCGGCCGGCTCGCACCACCCGACGCAGCCGGAGCCCGAAGCCGGAAGAGGTCTCGCCATGGACGGCGTCGTGGGTGCGCCACTCCCAGAAGGCGGGCCCGGCGCCGGAACCCTGACGACGCCTCCGCAGCGGGTTTGGCGGATAAGCAGTCGTTTCCGTCGGATAGGTGGAGGGGCGTGGCATTCGGGTGAATTCTGCTTGGGCTGTGCACGCCGTTGAGCCGGCGCCACGTGACACTCGAGCGGGCCCGTTGATCATTCCGCGGCGCATGCGTTCACCCGGGCCCGGCCGCGGCGATTTCCGTGACTGACAGACAGTCCCGAACCGGAGGTAGACCGCCCGTGGCGGTGAACGGAAACCCGACCATCAGGCGACGCCGTCTGGGGGCGGAGCTGCGCCGACTTCGTCTGGCCCGCGGCCTGACCAGCACGCAGGTGGCTCAACACCTGTTGATCTCCCAGCCCAAGGTCAGCCATTTGGAGAACGGCCGCCGTGCCATCAGCCCGCGCGACGTCCGGGACTTGTGCGGCCTGTATCACGTCAGGGACCAGCAAGTCATCGACTCGTTGATGGAGATGGCCGGCGAAGCGAACCGGCAAGGCTGGTGGGTCGCCTGCGGAAAAGTGCCGTACGCCGTCTACATCGGCATGGAGACCGCAGCCGCTGCTGTTCGCTCCTACGAACCCCTGGTGATCCCAGGCCTGCTGCAAACACCCGCCTACGCGTCAGCGGTTATCGCGGAAACGATCCCTCTCGCCACGGAGGAGCAGATCGCCGTGCGCCTTGAGGTACGGCTGCGCCGTCAGTCCCGCGTCCACCACCCGGCCCGGTCCATCCGTCTGGAGGTCGTGCTGGACGAATCAGCACTGCGCCGAGTGGTCGGCAGCCCCGAGATCATGCGCGAGCAGCTCGAGTACCTGAACCGCCTCGGCGAGCAGCCGCACATCACCGTGCAGGTCCTCCCGCACAGCGCGGGAGCCCATCCTGGAATCTTGGGACAGTTCACCATCCTCGACTTCCCGGACACTGCCACGGGGACGGTCTATCTGGAGCGTTTCACCAGCGACCTCTACCTGGAGAAACGATCCGACGTGCGGCACTACGGCGCCATGTTCGACCGGGTTCAGGCCCAGGCCCTGAACCCGGAGCTCACCCGCCGCTTCATCACCCGCGCCGCCCAGGAGCTGCCGGCCGCCGCAACGCTGCCTGCCCCGCCGTGATCGGCGCGCAGGATTCCCCCCACCCGGGGCAGGGCCCTACCGCGGTCAGGGGCACCATCGGCCCCTGACCGTACCGTCGGCGTTCGGACGCCTCAGCGCCAGGAGGGATGCCCCTCGGCGGCAGCGCCGGTGGTGAGGGTCCGCTCGCCGGTCTTGTCCGCGCGCGCGGCCCAGATCACGGGCTTCTCGTACGGGCCGCGGACGAAGGCCACCCAGGTGCCGTCGGCGGACCAGGCGGGGTCCATCTCATGGGCGCCGGTGGCGACGAGTTCACGATCGGCACTGCCGTCGGCGGCCACGAGGCGGATGTCGCCCTGAGTGCCCGTGCCGTAGGTCCCGGCCGTGTAGGCGAAGGTGGTGCCGTCGGGTGACCACACCGGGTCGAGTGCCGGATGGGGCAGCCGGGTCACCTGCTGCGGGGCGCGGTTCGGGTCGGCGGGGTCGACCACGTGGATCTGCCAGTTCTCGGGTTCTGTCTGCAGGCAGACCGCGATGCTCTTGCCGTCCGGTGACCACGCGGGATCCTCGACCGGGCCCCGGCCCGACGTGAGCTGGCGAGTCGTGCCGTCGGCGACGCCGACGACGAACAGCTGCTGTACGCCGTCCTTGTTGCGCAGCACGGCGAGCCGGCTGCCGTCCGGCGACCAGGACACCCGGCCGCCGGCGACGGAGGTGATCCGCCGCGCGTTCGAACCGTCGGCGTTGGCGGTCCACACGGCCGTGCCCTCGGAGGTGGTGCGGGTGAACGCGAACGACCTGCGGTCAGGGGACCACTGGGGCAAGGTGTCGCACGCGCCTGCGCCCCCGGCGATGAGCTGCACGGGCTTCTCCGCAGCGGCGTCCCGGCGGGCGATGACGCTGTGGCACGTCCCGGGCCAGCCCGGGGCGGTGTCCTGCCGGATCAGCAGGGGATCGGCCGGGAACGCGGCAGGGGTGGGGGCGGATCCGGTGGGTGTGGTGGCGGGGGGCTTGGCGTTGTCCCGGGCCGAATCCTTCCAGGGCTGCCACACGAACAGGCCGCCGGCCGCGAGCGACGTCACGAGCAACGCGGCCACCACTGCGCGGCGACGCCGGGACTTCCCCGAAACCGGCTGCGACTGGGGCACCTGGGGCACCTGCGCAGGGACGGGGGTGGGGGAGAGGCGCGCGGCGGGGCCGGTCACGGTGCGCGACTGCTCGGTACGGGGCTCCGCCACAGCGGGCGGGGCGGCGTCCGGTACGGGGAGATCCGGTGCGGGGAGATCCGGTGCGGTTTCCGACGGGCTGTCCGGCGTGGTGGGACGCACCGCCGGCTCCGGGGGCGGCAGCAGCTGCGTCGCCGCCTCCGGCAGCCAGGAGCCACCGTCCGGGTGGCGGACGGTCAGAGCGTCGAGGAAGGCGGCCGGGGTGGGTCTTGCAGCCGGGTCCTTGGACAGGCAGGCGGCGATGGCCTCGCGGAGTTCACCGGGCACCGCGGTCAGGTCCGGCTCCTCGTAGACGACCTTGTAGTGCCTGGCCGCGGACGGGCCGTCGCCGAAGGGGGTGCCGCCCGCGGCCTGCGTGAGCACCACCCCCAGAGCGAACATGTCGACCGCAGGGGTGACCGCCCCACCGCCGGTGAGCTGTTCGGGTGCCAGGAATCCCGGCGTGCCGACCTGCAGGCCGGTCTGGGTCAGGGACGTTCCGTCCAGAGCGCGTGCGATGCCGAAATCGATGACACGCGGCCCGTCCTCCGCGACGATGATGTTGGCGGGCTTGAGATCGCGGTGGATGACGCCCGCTCGGTGGATCGCCTCCAGCGCCTCGGCCAGCCCGGCGGCCAGGACGGTGAGCGTGTCCAGGGGCAGCGATCCGACGCGCGCGAGTACTGCTTGAAGGGTGGGACCGGGTACGAAGGCCGTCACCAGCCACGCCGGATCGCCGTCCGGGTCGGCGTCGACCACCGGCGCGGTGTGGAAGCCGCCGACACGCCGCGCGGCCGCGACCTCGTCGGCGAACCTGCGCTTGAACCCGGGCTCGGTGCTCAGCTCGGGACGTACGACCTTGACGGCGACCGCACGGCCGGACTGGGAGCGGCCCAGGTAGACCACGCCCATGCCCCCCTGGCCGAGCCGCCCCACCAGCCGGTACCGGCCGTCGCCGAGCGAGGTGGGATCGCCCGTTTCGAGCGGCTTCATATGTCCCCCGTACTTCACACCTTGCGCAATGAACAGCCTCTCCTTACCTGTCGTGTCGACCAGCAGTCAAGCGAGGCCCTCGCGCGGGAGGACGAGGGTGCCTTCAGCAGTCCGCCCCCGCGGTCGCCGGAGCGGCCCTTGCGGCCGGCGGCCGTGGGCGTCGATGCTGCGCCGCCCATGTGCGGAGTTCCTGGTCGCGGGGCGGGTGTTGAGGCGAGCGGCGGGTTCACGGGCGGGGATGCTCCTGGTCCTCCTGGTCGCGTGCATGCTCTTCCGGGGTCTGCCAGGAGTCCTCGCGGCCCCGCGCGACAGGGTTCTGGTCGGCGGGCGGTGCCTCCCGGCGCCTGCGCCGGCTCCCGTACCAGAAGGCACCGATCAGAAGGACGACCAGGACCACTCCGGCGAGGATGAGGAAGAGTGAGGCCTGGCCTTCGGCCGCTAGCGTTTCGATGGCTGTCATGCGCGGCCCCTACCCGCGATCCACGGACATACCGGACGCCGAGCGGGTTTATATCGGTTGGTGCGGATGTGAGGTCCCATGGTGACCCCGGGCCCGACGGCGCCGCCTTCTCAGGTGAGGGCCTCTGCCGCGGGCACGACGCGTGCCGCCATGTTGACCTCCATCATGCTCAGGGCGGCGCCGGCCAGGTCCGCGTGGATGTGGGCGACGGCATCGCGGGCGATGGTGACCCTCAGGTGCCTGATGTGGGCGTCGAGCGCGGAGTACAGCACGCACTGTTCCGTCACCTGCCCGCACAGTACGAGGTGGCTGACGCCCAGTGTTCCCAGCAGGTACGCGAGGGGCGTTTCGTAGAAGGCGGAGTGGCGTGCCTTGACGATGAAGTAGGAATCCGCGTCGGGGCGCACGGGTTCGACCAGGTCGGCACGGGGGCCGGCCAGGGCGGCTTGCAGGATTTCCCCGTGGTGGGAACGCCATTTCCCGAAGTTGTCGTTGGCGTAGATGACCGGCAGCCCCCGTCGGCGTGCTTCCTCCAGCAGGCGGACCACGGAGGGCAGGGCCTGCTCGACGGAGGGGACCAGTTCATCCGCGTCCTGATGGTCGTACGTGTTCAGCATGTCGATGATGACAAGAGCGGTCTTCGCCATGCTCCCCACGCTCCCAGAAGTGCCTGGCGGCGAGCCGGTGACACGAGCGGCATGGCCTCTTCTGCACCCGGGTCCGGGCCGAGGTCGGCGGGGAACCGGTCCCGTGTGCGGTGTTCGCCCGGCGGGCGCGTCAGCGGGTGGTCAGGTTCCTGCTCCTTCACTCGGAGGCGGATGCGCGGTGGCCGGCGCCGTTGCTGCCGTTGGGGTGCAGGACGACCTTGGTCCAGCCGTCGTCGCGGTTGTCGACGTGCTCGTACGCCGAGGACGCCTCGTCCAGGCTGAGTTCGTGGGAGACGAGGAAGCCGGGCTCGGCCTTGCCGCCGGCGATCAGGTCGCGCAGGGCCCGGTGGTAGCGCTTGACGGGTGCCTGGCCGGTGGCGATGCGCAGGCCCTTGAACCAGAGCATGCCGAAACCCAGCGGTACCTTCCCCTGGGCTTCGAGCTCGCCCTGGGCCTCGGCGCCTCCGTCGATGTCGGCGCGATCTTTCGCGACCGGCCTACAGGGTCTACCAAGGGGAGCGGGCGCAGATGGTCTTGCCGCCCTCCGGGGTGGGCTCGATGCGGACGTGGGTGGTGAGGGTGCCGATCAGGAGCCATCCCCAGCCGCCGGATCCGTCCGTGTGCGGCGGCCGCGGGCGGGGCCGCCGGGGGCTTGTGTCGGTGACACGGATCTCGAGGTGATCGCCGCGCAGTTCCAGGTGGAGGGCGCAGGGTCCCCCGGTGTAACGGAGGGCGTTGGTGACGAGCTCGGTGACGACCAGGAGGACGCTGTCTGCGTGCGAGGGCTGGGCAGGGGGCCTGACCTGTGCGGCTTGGTGGAGGAAGGCGCGGGTGGCGTCGCGTGCGGCTGTGGTGGGCTGACCGGTGCGGCACACGGGCTGATCAAGGACGGGTGCGGCCATGGGGCCTCCTTTCGCGGGTGGACCTACACAGCGCCTGCCCCGTCTACGGCAAAAGACCCGCTCTGTCCCCACACGGTCCGTTCTGGAGAACCCGCTGCGGTGACGGCGCGATGCGGCGCAGCCGGGTGGGGAAACGTTGGCCGTCATCTCCCTGACGGCCGCGAGGCGTCGGTGAGGTCGGCGCCTGTGGCGGCGTCGCGCCGGGAGGTGCCGACGCCGTGCCAATCCAGGCACATGACGGTCGCGTCGTCGTCCAGGCAGTCGTCGCTGGCGTCGACGATGGCCCCGATGAGGGTACGGGCGGCCTCGCGGGGATGCAGCGCGCGGGTGCGCAGGATCAGGTCCGCCAGGTCGAGGCTCTCGGCGTTGCGCTCCAGCATGCCGTCCGTCAACATCACCAGCCGGTCACCGGGCCGCAGGTCCAGCGACTGCACCTGGTAGGTGTTGGCGGGGGAGGCCCGGAGGCTGAGACCGAACGGCGCATCGACTTCGGGAACGATCTCCTGCACCTCCCCGTCGCGCATCCGCAGCGGCCAGGGGTGCCCGGCATTGACGAATTCGGTCGTGCCGTCGAGCAGGCTGATGCGCAGCAGTTGGCCGGTGACGTAGCCCTGGTGGCCGTGATCGTGCATGGCCTGGTCGGCCTGGCGGGCCTGTTCCGCGAGGTCCTCACCCGCCCGCCGGGCCCGCCGCAGGGCGCCCACCACCAGTGTGGCCAGCAGCGCAGCGTCGACGTCGTGGCCCATGGCGTCGGTCACGGAGAGCTGGACCGTATCCCGGTCGATCACGTAGTCGAAGGTGTCGCCCCCCACGTGATCGGCGGGTTCCAGCGCTCCCGCTACCGCGAACTGTGCCGCCTCGCAGGCCAGTGATGCCGGGAGCAGCCGGTGCTGGATCTCGGCGGCCAGGCTCAGCGGCTTGGTGCGCCGGCCCCACTGGTACACGTCGGTGTGGGACCGGTTCGCGATGACGATGTACGCCAGCGCGTGCGCGGTCTCGCCGATCTCCCGCATCACCTGCGCGCCCGGTGCCGCGGGCAGGAACAGTTCGAGGAGCCCGATGGCGTCCCCGCGGCTGGTCACCGGCGCGACGACCCGCACCAGCTCACTCCCGCCCCTGTCCTCCACCCTCGGCCGCTGGCTGCGGATCACGTCGTCGTACAGGGTGCCCCGCAGCCGGATGCGCCGGGCCGGCTCACCGGTCTCGACGCTGCCCGCAGCGCCCAGCCGCACGACCGAGCTGCCGGTGAAGTCGGTGATCAGGAACGACACCGACGCGGCCCCGAGGTGTTCCTTGAGCATGCGCGCGACCACGTCGAGTGACTCGACGGGTGCCGCGGCCTCCGCCGCTTCCAAGGTCCCCGCCAAGGTCATTGCCCTGACCCGCCGGCTTCCGCCCGCGGGCGGGCGAGAGGCCCGCCCGTCGTCCGGCTCTCCTGCGGTCACAGCGACCCCTTACTGCTTGAAGCCGGCCGGTCCTACGTCCCGGATGCACGAAGATCCACGCCGAGGCAGCACCCGACAGTTCACATTGCACCACGAGCCCCCGGAGCCCGGCACCCTGCCGCCACCAGCCCAGGAGGCGGCTGTCGGCCATGGGCGCTGACCGCCGGCCGGTTGTCCGGGCCTTGCCGCGGTCCCGGCGCGGTGGACCCGGCGGGAGGCGTACCGGACGGCGCCCTGCGGCTGCTTCCCCGGTGCTGTCGTCCGCCCGGTTCCGCCCGGACCGCTCGCGGGGAGAGCGGGCACGCCCCTGCGCCGAACCTTCTGCGCTCGGCGGAGTCACCCCTGTGGTGCCAGCACGGTGAACAGGGCGCCCTCCGGGTCGCGGAGGGTGACCCATCGGCCGGCGCTGGAAGTCTCCACCGGGGAGGCGATACTCCCGCCCGCAGCGGTGGCCGCCGCGACAGCGGCCTCCAGGTCGGGCACGCGGAAGTGGACGTGCCACCGTGGACGGACGTGCGGGTCGGGATCCTTGTCCACCGCTCCGCCACTGATCAGTGCCACCGTGTCGTTGCCGTGGCGCAGGACGACGTGGTCGTGTTCGTAGGCCACCACGCAGGACGTGGGCGATTCGCCGGCCCAGTCCAGGACCTCCCCGTAGAAAATGGCGGCGGTGAAGGCGTCGCGCGTACGGAGTTCCAGCCAGGCGGGAGCGGTGCCGCGGCCCACCCTCCACTGCCGGAAGATCTCGCCCTGCCAGAGCCCGAAGACCGCCCCGTCGGGGTCAGCCGCCAGGACGGCCCGGCCCGCCCCGAAGGACAGGGGGCCCACCGCGACGGTGGCGCCGCGCTCGCGGATGCGCGAGGCGGTCACGTCGGCGTCGTCGACGGCGAAATACGGCGTCCAGGCGGCGGGCAGCGACAGATTCTCGGGAGCCACGAAACCAGCCACGGGAGCGCCGTCGCGAAAGGCGAAAGAGAACCACTCGCCGAGCCGGGTCCGTCGGAACGTCCAGCCCAGCACGGCACCGTAGAACCGCTGAGCGGAATCGAGATCTCCCGTCACCAGGCTCACCCAACAGGGTGCGCCTCTGACCTCATTGCTTGACGTGGACACCGAAAGGAGCCGCCTCATTCCGACGCTCGTGGGACCTTCCCACAGTAGCCCCGCCAGTGCGTCAACGCGGTGAGGTGTGGCGTTCCGACCTGCGAGCGCGCCGCCTCGCGCACCAATCCGGGCTGCCACCCCACGCTCCCTCCGATCGCGGGATTCGGCGTCCTTGCTGGGCCATCTCGATCACCTCCTTCCTCACCTTCCGGCCTTTTGGTTCGGGAGAATTCTCATGGCGTGGAGGAATGCGGAATGAGGGACCCGGTCTAGTCGGATCCTCCGAAGATCGGCGCTCTTTCGGGTGGGGCGTCTCGGTCAGGGCAGGCGCAGTACGTCATCGATCGCTGTGGCTCGCTCCGCGAGCGAGCCGCCGCGAAACCGGAGGTACGGTGCCCAGTAAAGCTCTTTCCTCGACCACGCTGCCCGCCGCTCTGTTGGCCCTGCCGGGCGTCTACCATCCGCAGGCGGACACCAGGCTGCTCGCCGCGGCACTCGCCGACGAGGACCTCGGGTCCGGTACCGAGGTCCTGGAGATCGGTACGGGCACCGGAGCCCTCGCGCTGCACGCCGCGACCAGGGGCGCCCGGGTGACGGCAGTCGACGTGTCCTGGCCCGCGGTGGCCACGGCCCGGCTGAACGCCTGGCTGCACCGTCTACCGCTGAGCGTCCTGCACGGGGATTTCGAGGCACGCACCACGGGACGGCGTTTCGACGTCGTCTTCTCGAACCCCCCGTACGTCCCCGCCCCCGACAGCCGGCCGCCCTCGCGCGGGCCGGAACGGGCCTGGGACGCCGGACCCGACGGGCGCGCGGTCATCGACCGGATCTGCGCGGACGCCCCGGGCCTGCTGCTGCCGGGCGGAGTCCTCCTCATGGTGCATTCGGGGATGTGCGGTGCCGAGGAGACCGTCGACCGGCTGGCGGGGGCAGGGCTGGCCGCGCAGGTCACGGCGACGGCATCCGTGCCGTGGGGCCCCGTACTGCGGTCGCGACGGTCCTGGCTGGAACAGCAGGGCCTGGTCGCCGAAGCGGACGAACGGGAAGAACTGGTGGTGATCCGTGCCCAGCGATCCTGACCCCACCCCGTGCCCGGTCCCCGTCCCGGGGGACGACCTGCCGCCGCAGCCGCGTGTACCCGCGGTGCGCCACCACCGTCGCGCCCGCGAACGAGCCTCGTCAGCGCCCGAGAACAGGAACCCCGCATGACCCCTCCCAGCCAGACCGTCACCGCAACCGCCGCCGGCCCCCGTCTCGTAGACGGGCGGGGCGAGCTCTCCGACGCCGTGGTTCGGGCCCTGCGGAAGGGCTCCCCCCTGGTGCACGCGCCGGGATCCGTACTGAAGGCCAACCCGTGGGGTGAGGACCTCCAGCTCGCCCTCTACCTGCTGTACGAACTGCACTACCGCGGCTTCGAGGAGGTGGACGACGCACGTGAATGGGACCCGGACCTGCTGCGTCTGCGCCAGGCCATGGAGGCCCGCTTCCTGCACGCCCTGCGCACCGAGCTCTCCGACGCCCCCGGGTCGGTGGCGGACGCCTTCGGCCCGCTGCTCGTCGAGCCCCTCGACCTCTCCGGCAGCCTCAGCCGCCACCTCGAAACCCAGGGTGAGCTCTGGCAGTTGCGCGAGTACGCGGCCCTGCGCTCCCTCTACCACCTCAAGGAGGCAGACCCGCACGTCTGGGTCGTCCCCCGCCTCACCGGCCGCGCGAAGGCCGCGATGGTGGCCATCGAGTACGACGAGTTCGGCGCCGGCCGCGCCGACCGCATCCACGCCCGGCTCTTCGCCGACCTCATGACCGACCTCGGGCTGGACCCCGCGTACGGCCGCTACCTGGACCAGGCACCGGCACCCCTGCTCGCCACCGTGAACCTGATGTCGCTCTTCGGGTTGCACCGGGCGCTTCGCGGAGCGCTCGTCGGTCACTTCGCGTGCGTCGAGGTCACCTCCTCACCCGGCTCGCGCCGCCTGGCCGCAGCCATGCGGCGCTGCGGCGCGGGGCCGGCAGCCGAGCACTTCTACGCCGAACACGTGGAGGCCGACGCCGTCCACGAGCAGGTCGTCCGCCACGAAGTCATCGGCGGCCTCCTCGCCGACGAGCCGGACCTCGAAGAGGACATCGCCTTCGGCTGCGCGGCGACCGTCCTGCTCGAAGACCGACTCGCGAGCCACATCCGCGAAGCCTGGGACCACGAACGCAGCGCACTGCGCACGCCCCTGCCCGAGCACTAGCGCGGGCGGGGGTCCGTGAGGGCGAGGACGACCTCCCGCCCCGCCTCGTGCGTCAACTGGAACCCTTCCGGTGGGACTTCGCGACGTTCAAGGTCCACTGGGCGCTGCCGGCCTCCGGAGACGTCCGTCCCGATTTCCGCGTGCATGGAACGGCCTGCCGGGGAAGGCGTGTCGGGGACCCGTACACCCGAGAAGGGACGGACACCATGGCACGACCGAGGATCGTGGTCGTCGGCGCGGGCTTCGCCGGCGTCGCCTGCGTACGCCGCCTGGAGCGCACGCTTTCACCCGGAGAGGCGGAGATCCTGCTGGTCACTCCGTTCTCCTACCAGCTCTACCTGCCCCTGCTGCCGCAGGTGGCCTCCGGAGTGCTCACCCCCCAGTCCGTCGCCGTGTCGCTGCGCCGCAGCCGCCGCCACCGGACCCGGATCGTGCCCGGCGGGGCCGTGGGCGTCGACACCCGGGCCAAGGTCTGCATCATCCGGAAGATCACCGGGGAGCTGGTGGACCAGCCGTACGACCGCCTGGTGCTCGCGCCGGGGAGCGTGACCCGCACCTTCGACATCCCCGGCCTGGCGGAGCACGGCCGCGGCATGAAGACGCTGGCCGAGGCGGCACACCTGCGCGACCACGTGATCGCCCAGCTCGACCTCGCCGATGCCGCCGCACCCGGCTCTGCCGAACGGGCCTCACGGCTCGGCTTCGTCGTGGTGGGCGGTGGCTACGCGGGCACCGAGACGGCCGCCTCCCTGGAGCGGCTCACCGCGAACGCCGTCGGCCGCTACCCCCGCCTGGACGGGCGCGAGATCAGCTGGCACCTCGTGGACGTGGCCCCGAAGCTGATGCCCGAGCTCGGCGACCGGCTGGGCCGGGCAGCCCTCGACGTGCTGCGCCGCCGCGGCATCGAGGTCTCCCTCGGCTCCTCCGTGGCCAAGGCGGGCCCCGAGGACGTCACCCTCACCGACGGCCGCGTGCTGCCCTGCCGCACCCTCATCTGGACCGCCGGCGTCGCCGCGAGCCCGCTCATCGCCACGCTGGGCGCCGAGACCGCCAAGAGCGGCCGGCTCGTCGTCGCCCCGGACCTGCGGGTGCCGGGGGCGGACGGCGCGTTCGCGCTCGGTGACGCGGCCGCCGTCCCCGACCTCGCCGGCGGCGGCGACGGTGCGGTGTGCCCGCCCACCGCGCAACACGCCGAGCGCCAGGGCAAGGTCGCCGCCGACAACGTCGTCGCCACGCTGCGGGGCACGCCACTGCGTCCGTACGCCCACAAGGACCTCGGACTGGTCGTGGACCTCGGCGGCCGCGACGGCGTCTCCCGACCGCTCGGCATCGACCTGCGCGGAATGCCCGCCCAGGCCGTGGCCCGCGGCTACCACTGGGCGGCGCTGCGCACCGGCGCCGCGAAGACCCGGGTGTTGACCAACTGGCTCCTGAACGCCGTGGCCGGCGACGACTTCGTCCGGACCGGCTTCCAGACGTACAAACCGGGGACGCTGCGCGACTTCGAGTACACGAACCACTACCTCACCCCGGAGGAGGTGCGGGCCCGCACGGTGTCCCACGGAGCCGGCTGACAGCTCAGCAGGCCGGCGGAGTGCGGGGCCGGGGCGTGGGCCGAGGCCGTGGCGTTGCCGACACCGGGACGGGCGGCAAGCCCGCAGCGCGGGGCCGGAGTGGTCAGCGTTCCGCTGGCATGCCGTCCTCCAGCCGGGAAGCCTCGATCTCGGCCCACACGGCCTTCCCGGTCCCGTACGCCTGTGTGCCCCAGCGATCGGACAGGCGCTCCACGATGTACAGGCCGCGGCCGCCCGGGACGCCGCGTTGCGGCGCCGGGTGGCGGACGGGAGGGGTCGTCGTGCCGTCGTGGACCTCGATGTGCAAGGCGGTCTCATCCGCGATCAGGACGAGTTCGCGGCAGCCGTTCGCATGCAGCGACGCGTTGGTCAGCAGTTCGGACACAAGGAGGAGGGTGTCCTCGGAGGTCTCGGTCTTGTCCCAGCCCCAGTCCCGCAGTGCCTGGCGGGTGAAGTCGCGGCCCCGGGCAACGGCCCCCGGGACGCCCACGAGGGCGAGCCGACGGCGCTGCCTCCCGGACGGAAGGCCAACGCTCATCGGACCGCTCGTCTGCGGTTCCTTCGTCTCCACTGTGGTCCCACCCCCGCGTTCACACATGGCCTCTGCTCCCGGCACCCGGCCCGTCCCGCGGTCGCGCCCGGCGTCATGGGCCGGTCGGATGCCCGCGGGTGGGGCGGGAAGCCTCGGCACGGTCGTGACAGTGTAGGGGACCCCCCGCCTCGGGGGCTTGCTTTGTGAAACGGCAGCGTGAGGCTGCCGGCGGTGCTGCGGAACTCGACCTGATCGCGAAGACGGTGGGTCGACCTCGGACCGCGGCACCGCGTTTCCCGGTAGGGACGTCATCGGTGGCCCCTACCCGGCGAGCATTCCGGCGCGAAGCCGGGCGAGAGTTCGGGACAGGAGGCGGGAGACCTGCATCTGCGAGATGCCCAGTTCGGCGCCGATCTCGGCCTGGGTCTTCTCCTGGCCGAAGCGCATCCGCAGGATCAGCCGGTCGCGCTCGTCCAGTTGTCGCAGCAGCGGAGCGAGGGTGTGGAAGTCCTCGAACAAGTCCATGGCGGGGTCGACATCGCCGACGAGCTCCGCCAGTGGCCGGGTGGTCCGGCCGGTCGAGGACGAAACGTCGCTGTCCGCGGCGGCGGTGTCGAGGGAGCCGCTCGTATAGCCGTTCGCGGCGATGAGTCCGTCGATGACCTGTTCCTCGGTCAGTTCGAGGTGCTGGGCCACCTCCTTGACCGTCGGCGCCCGGCCGAGGACGTCGGTCAGGGCCTCCTGGGCCTTGGCGAGCTCGCTGCGGAGTTCCTGGAGGCGGCGGGGAACGTGTACGGCCCAGGTGGTGTCGCGGAAGTGGCGCTTTATCTCACCGATGATGTACGGCAGGGCGAGCGTGGAGAACTCGACCTCGCGGTCGAGGTCGTAGCGGTCGATGGCCTTGATCAGGCCGATCGTGCCCACCTGGATGATGTCGTCCATGTCCAGGCCCCCGCCGAGCACGCGGGCCCGGAAGCGCCGTGCGGCGAACTGCACGAGGGACAGGTTCATCTCGATCAGGGTGTTGCGCGTGTACTGGTACTCGCGCGTGCCCTCCTCCAGCGTGCACAGTCTGCGGAAGAAGACGCGCGAGAGCTCGCGCGCGTCGCCTGGCGCCATCTCACGGGCGTTCTCCACTCGAACCGGTTCCCGGTCCTCCGCCGGTGTTCCCGGGGTACCCGTGACGTGCGATTCTTCTGCCCGGACGGGGCCCATCATGGTGGTCGAGCGAGACATGGCGACCGCTCCCTCCCAGTTGGCTAACGGCTGTCCGCCCCTTCTGCCCAGGCTTTGCGGTTCTACGCACGTGACGGGCGTCCGCTGTCGCCGGGCGGGTCCGGGCCGACAGGACGGCCGCAGGACACGGGGGTTGGGGCGAGCCCCTGGTCAGGCGGGCGTGGTGGGGAAGAGCTGGTCGGCTCCGGTCAGTTCCAGCAGCCGCGTCATCTGCCGGGAGGGACGGTGCAGATGGATGCGCCGTCCAAGGCCCTGAGCGGTGAGGCGGGCCTGGAGGAGGGCGTTGAGGCCGGCGGAGTCGCAGAAGGTGAGATCGGTTACGTCGACAACGATCTCGGCGTGTCCCTGGGGGCGGGTGACTTCGGCGTGCAGGGTTTCGCGCAGCCGGTCCGCGTGGTCGATGTCCATCTCGCCGCGGACGTGCACCATGACACCCTGTCCGGTGCGCTCCACCTGGAGACGGGCACGGCCGTCCTGGTCGTCTGCCATGACCTTCAGCCTAGGCGCAGGCCGGGCGTGTGGGTAGCACCCTGTGGCCGCGCCGCCGGCCGAGGGGCGCAGGACGTGTCCGGACACAAGGCCGGAGCCGGCTGCCGGCGCATGAAATGCCGCGGGCGAAGCATGCGCTGGAGATGGAATGTGTCATTTACGACCAGGGATCGGGACAGTCGGAGCACGTGGAGTGCGAGCTGCCGGACGACGCCTGTCAGTCCGTCCTCAAGCGACTGCGGGGCTTGGGAGTCGGCGAGTTCGCCTGGCTCCGGCTGGCAGCCCCGTCGGAAGGTGAGCTGGTCGAGCTGGCCGAGGAACTGGGCCTGCATCCGCTGGCTGTCGAGGACGCGCTCCACGGGCGGCAGCGTCCGAAGGGCGAGCGCTTCGGCGGGGTCCTGGCCGTCGCGCTGAAGACCCTCCGGTATGTGGAAGAGGAAACGGCGGTGGAGACCGGCGACATCATGATCTTCGTTGGACCTCGCAGCGTACTCACCGTGAGCCACGGAACGATCGATCCCTGCAGCGAGGCCGCCCGCCGGCTGGACGCCGATCCGGCCATGCTGCGCCACGGCCCCAGGGCTGTGCTGCACGCCGTACTGGACGTCGCCGTCGATGCGTACAGCGGCGCCGCCCGGAGGGTGCGCGCCACGCTCAACCGGCTCGAGGACGAGGTGTTCTCGACTTCCCGCGTCGACCACACCGGGAGCATCTACTCCCTCAAGCGCGAGGTCCGTGAGTTCCGTGACGCCGTGCAGCCACTCGTTCCGGTGGTCCAAGGCCTCCTGTCCGGCGGCCCGGGGGAGGAGGACCACCAGCCGAAGATCGCCCCGTACATCCGTGACGTCGCCGACCACCTGCACCGCACGGACATCGAGGTGCGGACCCTGGACGAACTGCTGGACTCGGTGCTCGGCGCGCAGCAGGCCCGGGTGGGCACCTGGCAGAACGACGACATGCGACGCATCTCGGCGTGGGCGGCGATCTTCGCGGTTCCCACGATGGTCGCCGGCGTCTACGGCATGAACTTCGAGCACATGCCGGAACTCGGCTGGACCTACGGCTATCCGCTCGCCGTCGGTCTCATGGCGCTCGCGGCCGGCGCCCTCTACCGGGCCTTCCGCCGCAACGGCTGGCTGTAGGGACCGGTGCCGGGGCCAGGGTCCCGCCACGGGCAGGTGTGGCGGCCGGCCACCGCCGGGACGCGGGCCGATCGACGCCCCTGCGGAGGAGGCCCGGTTTCTCGTCCCCCGCGGACATGAGTGGCGCCGCGGTGGATAGCCGCAGGGTATGACACGCACACCCGAGGCAGGACCAGGCGGAGACGACGAGCGCGGAGGCAGCGGCCGTGAGAGCACGGCGGGCCCGGATCCGCAGGTGGAGGAGCGGGCGCCCGACCGGCCCACCGAGCTGCCCGGGCGGTCGTGGAAAGCCGTGCTGCGCGGCACCGTGAAGGAGTTCAAGGACGACGAGCTCGCCGACCGGGCCGCGGCGCTGACCTACTACGGAGTCCTCGCCCTCTTCCCCGCCCTGCTCGTGCTGGTGTCGCTGCTCGGCCTCGCGGGGGAGTCCGCCACCCGGCAGGTGCTGGACAACCTGCAGAAACTGGCACCGGGCTCGGCGCGGGACGTGATCACCGATGCCGTGCAGCAGCTCCAGGGCCACTCCGGCGTCGGATCGCTCCTGGCGGTCGTCGGCCTCGTCGTCGCCGTGTGGTCGGCGTCCGGCTACATCGCCGCGTTCATCCGCGCCTCGAACGCCGTCTACGACGTGCCCGAAGGCCGCCCGGTGTGGAAGGTCCTCCCGCTGCGCCTGGTTCTCACCGTCACGCTGATGGTCCTGGCCTGCGCCAGCGCGCTCATCGTCGTCTTCTCCGGCTCTCTCGCCCGGCAGGTGGGCAGCGCCCTGGGGATCGGGGACACCGCCCTGACCGTGTGGTCGATCGCGAAGTGGCCGGTGCTGGTCCTCCTCGTCACGATCATGATCGCGATTCTCTACTGGGCCGCGCCGAACGCGAAGGGCCGCGGCTTCAAGTGGGTGACGCCAGGCAGCCTCCTGGCGCTGGCGATCTGGATGGCCGCCTCGGCAGGCTTCGCGTTCTACGTCGCGAACTTCGCTTCCTACAACAAGACCTACGGCACCCTCGCCGGCGTGATCATCTTCCTCGTGTGGCTGTGGATCACCAACCTCGCGATCCTCCTCGGGCTGGAGTTCGACGCGGAAATGGCCCGGCAGCGCGCGATCGCCGGCGGACTGCCCGAGGACGAGGAACCCTACGTCGAGCCCCGCGACACCCGTGCGTGGAGCGACGGCGACCGCCGCAGGACGGAGCACTGACCCGTGCGAGGACACGGCTCGCCGCGAGACCGGCACGGCACGCCCGCTCCGACGAGGTCGGCCCCCGGGCTGCTGTCGGGCCACCTTTCGCACACCGCTGGTGGCCGTGCGGGTGACGGGGCGATTGCAGGGTAGTCGCGCCGTGACGGCGACGACATGACCGTCCGAACCCTGAACCGGCATGTGGAAGAAAGGCAAGGTGTCCCTGTCATGACCACGGTAGAGCGGCGGCCCGACGCCGCCGACGACTCGGTGGGCGTCCTGGTTTCGCGCGCTTCACAGCAGATCTCCGAGCTCGTGCGCGAGGAGATGCAGCTTGCCCGGGCGGAGATGGCCGAGAAGGGCAAGCGCTACGGGAAGGGCGGCGGCCTCTTCGGTGCCACAGGGATCATCGGCCTCCTGGCACTCCAGGCTCTGACGGCAACCTGTATCGCCGCTCTCGCGCTGGTCCTGCCGGTGTGGGCGTCCGCCCTGGTCATCACCGCCGCCCTCGGGATCGCGGCGGGCGGGACCGCCCTGGCCGGAAAGAAGCAGATCGCCCGGGCCGGAACCCCGGCTCCCGAACAGACCATCGACAGCGTCAAGGCCGACCTGGCCGAGATCAAGGAGAAGGCACACCGATGAACGACGAAGCCCGAACCAATATCGGCACCCCCGCCCCCACCCCTCCCGGCCCCGGCTCCGCCGAACTGCGCGATCAGGTCGAGCGCACCCGGGACGAACTCGGCCGGACCGTCGAGGCCCTCGCCGAGAAGGCCGACATCAAGGCCCACGCCAAGGAGAAGACGGCCGCCGCCAAGGATCAGGCCGTCGAGAAGGCAGCGCTGCTCACCGACCAGATCCGTGAGAAGGCGGGGCACGCCGCCCAGCTGGTCAAGGACAAGACCCCCGACCCGCTCCTGGAGAAGACCGCGCAGGCCGCAGCACAGGTACGGGAGAACGCGGCCAAGGCGGGCCAGTACGCGACGGACAGGACGCCCGACCCGCTCCTGGACAAGGCCGGCCGGGCAGCGACGGCCGCACGCGCCAACCGCACGCCGCTCCTGGTGGCCGGAGCCGCCGTAGTGGTCCTCCTGCTGGTCCGCCGCAGCCGGGGACGCCGCCGGTGAAGGCCTCGAAGATCGCGTACAAGCCCGTCGGGCTGGCGCTCGGCGCCCTCAGCGGTGTGATCGCAGGCGCCGCCTTCAAGCAGGCGTGGAAGATCATCGAGGGCGAGGGCGATGCTCCCGACGCCACCGACGAGGACCGGACCTGGAAGCAGATCCTGCTCGCCGCGGCCATCCAGGGTGCGATCTTCGCCGTGGTCAAGGCATCGGTCGACCGGTCGGGGGCCGTAGCCGTTCGGCGCCTCACGGGCACCTGGCCCGGCTGACCAGCGGCGGTGCCGGCCACCTTCCCGAGCCGGCCGGCACCGCCTGCCCGGCACCTCCCTGCGGGGGCCAGTGGCGGGCAGTGACGGGTGTCGCCGCGACGCCGTGAGGGAGTACCGAGAGCAGGACGGTGAACGTCACCACGGCCGACAGCTCGCCCGCCGGCGCGGCGAAATCGGCCTCGCCCTGAGCGTACGCAGGCCTACCCGATCCTCCTCCGTCCGCACGGCTCCGTCGGACCCCGCCGCGAGCAGCGGTCTAGCATGAGGAGTGAGGCTTCATCTCCAGGCCCGAGCCACCGCGGCAGGGAGGCCGGTATGGCGTTCGGCACGGCTGGTTTCGAGCAGGTGGACGGCGGCCGTTACATCCCGATCTCCGAGCACGGACTGATCGGCGATCTTCGTACAGCCGCCCTGGTCGGTACGAACGGCACCATCGACTGGTACTGCTGCCCCCGCTTCGATGCGCCCAGCGTCTTCGGGGCCATCCTCGACGCCGACCGGGGCGGGTCGTTCGAGTTGGCCGCCGAGGTCCCCACCCGCACCCGGCAGTTCTACTTCCCCGACACGAACGTGCTGATCACGCGGTTCTTCGCTGCGGACGGGGTGGCGGAGATCCAGGACTTCATGCCCGTGGTCGACGACTCGCGCGAGGCGGCCCGCCACCGGCTGATCCGGCGGGTGGTCTGCGTCCGCGGGACCCTCCCGTTCAGGGCGCGGATCGCCCCCCGCTTCGGCTACGGCGCCGAAGCGCACACCACGCACCTCGAAGACCACACGGCGGTGTTCCGCTCCCCGTCTCTGACGCTCGCGCTCACCGCCACCACACCCCTGGAAACCGACGGCCTGGACGTCTGGTCGCACTTCAAGCTCCTCGAGGGCGAGTCCAACGTGTTCGCCCTCGACCAGATCGGCGACGACGCCCCGCCCCGGTCGTGCCCGCGCGCCGAGGCGCAGGAGCAGGCGGAGGCGACCGTCCGGTTCTGGCGCCGCTGGCTGGCAGGTTCCCGCTACCACGGGCGGTGGCGGGAGATGGTGAACCGCTCCGCGCTGGTGCTGAAGCTGCTCACGTACGCGCCGACCGGTGCGATCGTGGCCGCACCGACCACCAGCCTGCCCGAGCAGATCGGCGGCGAACGCAACTGGGACTACCGCTATGTCTGGGTCCGCGACGCCGCCTTCTGCGTCTACGCGATGCTGCGCCTGGGGTTCACCACGGAGGCCGAGGCGTTCATGGGGTTCATCTCCGAGCGGGGCATCCTGCGGGGCACGGGGGACACCGGGCCGTTGCAGATCATGTACGGCATCGACGGGCGCACCGAGCTGCCCGAGTACGAGCTTCCCCACCTGGAGGGATACCTGGGCTCCGGACCCGTCCGGGTGGGCAACGCCGCCACCGGCCAGCTCCAGTTGGACATCTACGGCGCCCTGATCGACTCGATCTACCTCTACGACAAGTGGGGGCAGCCGATCAGCAGCGACCGTTGGGACGAGGTCGGTGCCGTGGTGGACTGGCTCTGCGAGCACTGGGACCAGCCCGACGAGGGGGTGTGGGAGACCAGGGCGGGCCGGCGGAACTTCGTGTACTCGCGGCTGATGTGCTGGGTGGCGCTGGAGCGCGCCATGCGCATGGCGAACCGTCGCGGTCTGCCGGCGGACCTGCCCCGCTGGCGGGAGTCCCGGGACGCGATCTACCGGCAGATCATGCGGCGCGGCTGGTCGGCCGAGCGACGGGCGTTCGTCCAGGGACTGGACGACCACGTGCTGGACGCCTCGCTCCTGATGATGCCGATGGCCAAGTTCATCTCGCCCACCGACCCCAAGTGGCTCTCCACCCTGGACGCGCTCGGCATGGACCTGGTCTCCGACTCGCTGGTGTACCGCTACGACCCGACCACCAGCCCGGACGGCCTGCACGGCCCCGAGGGCACCTTCTCGATCTGCTCGTTCTGGTACGTGGAGGCGCTGGCCCGGGCGGGCCGACTGGAAGAGGCCCGGCTCGCCTTCGAGAAGATGCTCACCTACGCCAACCACCTCGGCCTGTTCGCTGAGGAGATCGGCCCGACCGGCGAACAACTGGGCAACTTCCCCCAGGCCTTCACCCACCTCTCACTGATCAGCGCCGCATTCAACCTCGACCGCGCACTGGGCTGACGCGGCATCCCCGCCCCTCACAGGAAGCGGCGCAGCGGCCGGATCGAGAGCTCCCGGGCGCGTTGGAGGACGGAGCGGCGGCGCCAGCGTTCCGGGGCGATGCGCGTGCTGGAGCGGAGGTCCTCGTCGTAGTGCTCGTCCAGGGTCCGGGTGACGGCCGGGTCCATGACGGCCAGCATGACCTCCTCGTCGTGGTCGAGGGAGCGGCGGTTGAAGTTCGACGAGCCGATCAGGGAGACCACCCCGTCCATCGTCATGATCTTGGCGTGCATCATCGTCGGCTGGTACTGGTGGATGCGCACGCCGGCGGCGGTCAGCGCCTCGTAGTGGTGCTGGCCCGCCAGTTGGCACACCCGCTTGTCGGTGTGCGGGCCGGGAAGCAGGATCTCGACGGTGACGCCCCGGCGGGCGGTGGCGGACAGCAGCTCGACGAAGTAGTCGTCGGGGGCGAAGTACGCGGTCGCCAGGCGCACGCGTTCCTCCGCGGATTCGAGGACGACCCGCATCAGCGTCTGCATGTCCTGCCACCCGAAGGCGGCCGAGCCCCGCACCACCTGGACGACGGAGGATCCGGCCGGCTCGTGGCTCACGAAACGGTCGCGGTCGTCGAAGAGCTCGGGATGGCACTCCGCCCAGTTCTGGGCGAACGCCGCGGCGATTCCGTCGACGGCCGGCCCGCGGACCTCGGCGTGCGTGTCGCGCCACTCGTGCGGGTTGCGGGCATCGCCGCACCACTCCTCGGCTATGCCGACGCCGCCCGTGAAGGCGGTCCGTTCGTCGACGACGAGGACCTTGCGGTGGCAGCGGTGGTTCTGCTTGAGCGGGGAGAGGAAGGCGGGTCTGCGGAACCAGGCGACGTCCACCCCGGCCGTGCTCATGCGCTCCAGCAGGTCCTGTTCGATCAGGCGGCTGCCGAAGCCGTCCAGCAGCAGCCGCACGCGCACGCCGTGGCGGGCCCGCTCGGCCAGGGCCTCGGCGAACCGGCGGGCGATGTCGCCCTTCCAGTAGACGAAGGTCATCATGTCGATGGTGTGCCGGGCGGAGGAGATGGCGTCGAGCATCGAGGTGAAGATCTCGTCGCCGTTGCGCAACGGCAGTACGGAGTTCCCCTCGGTGGCGGCTATGCCGATGAGGCGTTCGAGGCGGCGGCGGATGCGGTGGATGCGTTCGTCGGCTCCGGCGTCGCGGGCTTGCGTGCCCGCGGCCGGGATGGTGCCGCTGTCGGTGGTGGTCATGAGGTGGCTCCTCGCACAGAGGCGGACGGGGCGGCGGGTGCGGGCGCGCCGGCGGACGACTCCCACGGGGGAGGCGCTTGGAGTTCGGTCCAGGCGGCCAGGCCCTCGCCGTCCACGCGGACGATCCCGCAGGCGTCGGCGTACTCGGCGGCCGGCGCGGTGAAGGAACTGGTCGTCACGATGACGGCGACATCGGCCTCGTGGACCGCGAAGCAGGTTCCGCCGAAGCGCTGGAGGTCCTGCGAGCCGACCCGGTTGTCCTCGGCGTAGTGCTTGCACTGGATCACCACCCGCCGCCCGTCCGCCGTCGTCGCGAGGACGTCGGCGCCCAGGTCGCCCGCGCCGCCGACCACCTCCACCGGGGTGCAGCCGTCCCGTGCGCACAAGGCGGCCACCGTGTGCTCGAAGCCGTCGGCGTCGACCGCGGCGTGGTCGAGGGCGTCACCCCCGACGTCGGGCAGGTCCGCTGGCGGTTCCGCGTACGCCGTGGGCCGCGGGGCACGCACCCGGCGCCGGACCGGAGCGAAGCTCCACTTCGCCAGGAGCGCGCCGAGCAGGAGCACGGTCAGGGCGGCGACCGGGGCCACCGGGAGCCGGCCCCCGTCCGTCGCGGCAGCAGCCTTCAGGAACGCCGCAACGCCTGCGACGGCGGTGCCGAGCAGCCCGAGCGCGAGCACCGCGTCGCGGCCCAGGGACCCGGCCCGCCGCGCGGAACCGGCGCCCCGCACGGACGCGGGAGCGTCCTCCTCGGGTGTGGTCATCACTGTTCCCCCTCTCGCCCGGCACGCCGAGGTCCCCGCCCCGACCGGTGTCGGAGCGGGGACCGCGGCGGACGCCGAAGCCCGTTCGACGCCCGTATGGCCGGGAATCCGGTTCTCAAACCGGCCGGGGCTCCCCGAAGGGCCGCTCAGCCCCGCCGGGGCGGGACGATCATGACCGTGCCCTCGGCCACGCTGGGCGCATGGGCGAAGGCCAGGTCGGCACCGGTGATCTCCAGCAGCCGGGCCAGCCTGCGCGGCACGGTACCCGCCAGGACCACCGGGCGGTGCAGGACGGGTTGCAGCATGATGCCGAGCGCGGCCGAGTCGACGAAGGTCACCGCGGCCACGTCCAGGACGAACCGGGTGACACCGGGCGCTGCGGGGTCCAACGCGATCCGCAGATCGGCCACGTTGTCGATGTCGAACTCACCCGCCATCACCACGATGCGCACGTCCCCCTCGGACCGGGTCTCGACATGGCTGCGCGCTTCGGCGCTGTACGTGTCCATGCTGCTCACGTCCTCCTTCTCCCTCACCCTGTGCGGGGGAGCTTGACCACGGTGACGAAGAAGTCGTCGATCTGCTGGATCGCCCGGATGAACTGGTCGAGGTCCACCGGCTTCGTCACGTAGGCGTTGGCGTGCAGCTTGTAGCTGCGCAGGATGTCCTCCTCGGCCGCCGAGGTGGTGAGCACGACCACGGGGATGTGGTTGAGATCCGGGTCCGTCTTGATCCGTTCGAGGACCTGTCGTCCGTCGTACTTGGGCAGGTTCAGATCGAGCAGGATCAGGTCGGGGCGCGGGGCGTTCGCGTGCTCGCCACGGCGGTAGAGGAAGTCAAGGGCCTCCAGGCCGTCCCGCACGACGTGCAGCACGTTGCCGATCTTGTTGTCCTCGAAGGCTTCTCGGGTCATCAGCTCGTCGCCCGCGTCGTCCTCGACCAGCAGGACTTCGGCGGGGGCGGCCTGGGGCCGGTCTGCGGGGCTGCTCATCAGCTGGTTCCTCGGGTGGGTGCGGGGGCGGGCGGCGCGGCATCGGCGTCGGACGCCGTGGTCTCAACCGCATCGGCGGTGGCGGAAGTCGTGGCGGCGGCCGTGGCGGAAGCGTCGGGCAGGGTGAAGACGATCCGGGTGCCTTCCTGGTGGTCGGTGTCGATCCGGATGCGGCCGCCCGCGTGCTCGACGATCTTCTTGCAGAGCGAGAGGCCGATGCCGGTGCCGCCGTAGGTCTCCCGGCCGTGCAGCCGCTGGAAGATGACGAAGACCTTCTCGGCGAATTCGGCCGGTACCCCGATGCCGTTGTCGGTGACGGCGAAAGTGTGGAAGCCCGGTGCCGCGGCCGGATCGTCGACCACGGCCACCTCGACGCGCGGAGCGCGGTCGGGCGAGCGGAACTTGACGGCGTTGCCCACCAGGTTCTGCCACAGCATTGTCAGGAGCGTCGGGTCGCCCACCACGTCCGGAAGACGATCGGGCCGGGTGATCTCCGCGCCGCTCTCCTCCACCGCTGCGGCCAGGTTGCGCAGCGCCCGGTCCAGGGGGCCGTCCAGCGCGACCGTCTCCCGCGCGTCCTGGACGCGGCCCACCCGGGAGAACGTCAGCAGGTCGTTGATCAGCACCTGCATCCGCTTGGCGCCGTCGACGGCGAAGCCGATGTACTGCGCGCCGCGCTCGTCGAGCCGGTCCCCGTACCGCTTCTCCAGCAGCTGGCAGAAGGAGGCCACCTTGCGCAGCGGCTCCTGGAGGTCGTGCGAGGCCACGTACGCGAACTGCTCCAGCTCGGCATTGGAACGGCGCAGCTCCACCGCCTGGGCGTCGAGCTCGGCTGCCGTGCGGTCGAGCCGCTCGGCGTTCGCCCGCGAGGCGTTCAGGTCGGCCACGGTCCGGTGCCGCATGGCCTCCACGGCCCGGGCCAGGGCCCGTAGATCGGAGGGGCCGCGCAGGGGGATCACCTCTTCGAAGGCCCCGTCCGCGACGCGCTGGGAAGCGGTCCGCACCAGGGCGAGCGGCCGCAGCACGCCCACGTGGAGCAGGACGGCGAGGGCGGAGCCGGCCAGCAGGAAGGCCACGACGATCGCCAGCAGGATGCGGTCGCGCTGCGAGCGTGCCTCGCCGAAGGTGGTGCGGGCATCGGCCTGGATGCGGTCCAGGCGCGCCTGCTGTGCGGTGATGCGGCGGCGGACCTCGTCGAAGCGGTCCTTGCCGGCCTGGAGGGACGGCGGGGCGGTGCCGTTCTCCACGGAGGCGATGGCGGGGGCCGCGAACTCGTCGCGCCAGATCCGGGCGGCCTCCTGCACGGCCGCCAGGTCCTCGCGCACGCCGTCGTCGTCGAGGACCGTCGCCAGGCGCTGGGCGGCCGCGGCCTCGTTGGGCAGGCCGCGTTCGTACGGTTCCAGGAGCGCGGGTTCGTCGGCCAGCAGGTAGCCGCGGATCCCGGTCTCCTGGTCCAGGAGGGCCGTCTCCAGCCGCAGGGCGTCCCGCTGGGCGGGCAGGATCCCGTCGACGAGCCGGTTCCCGGTCGTGGTGGTGTGCGACAGGAGGGCGGCGCCGAGCGTGCCCGCCCCGACGACCATGAGGGCGAGCACCACCAGCACGGTGGTCAGCCAGAACCGGAGGCTCGGTCCCTGGTGGTCGGGCGCCCGTCCTCGGGACGGTACGGGAGGCTGTGCGGGGGTGGTCACGTGGGGGAGTTCCATTCGAGGTGGAGGACGGCGACGTCGTCGGCCAGGCCGCCCCAGTCCGCGGCGAGGCCCTGCGCCGTCTGGATGAGGGTGTCGACGAACGGTTCCGCGGGCAGGTCGGCGTGCTTGCGGGCGATCTCCAGGAGGCCCTCCTCGTCAAGGCGGTCGGAGCCGGGGCCGATGCGTCCCTCGATCAGGCCGTCGGTGAAGAGCATCACGGCGTCCCCCGCCTCCACGGGCACCTCGGTGACGGGCCAGCCGGCGCCCCAGCCGGGCACGATGCCCAGCGCGGGACCGCCCGGAACGGTGCGCAGCTCCACGCCGGTCGCCGAGCGGACCAGGAAACCGGGGTGGCCGGCGCGCTGCACGGAGACGGCATGGGTGCCGCCGGGACGGGTGAGGGAGACGAGGGTGGCGAAGATCTCGGGGCCGGAGCGCTCCGCCAGCAGGATCCGCTCCAGCAGTCCGAGCAGTTCGGCGCCACGGGCACCGGCCATGACGAAGGACCGCCAGGCCACGCGCAGGCACACGCCGAGCGCCGCCTCGCTGGGGCCGTGGCCCGACACGTCGCCGACGACGGCGTGCGTGGCTCCGTCGGGGGTCTGGACGACGTCGTAGAAGTCACCGCCGAGCAGCGTCTGGGCGCGTCCGGGGTGGTAGCGGGCGCAGACGCTGACGGCATCGGGCGCATCGTCCAGCAGCAGCGGTGTGGGCAGCAGGCCGCGTTCGAGGCGCGCGTTCTCCTCGGCGCGGAGCTTGCCCGCCTGGAGGGCGACGGCCGCCAGCTCGGTGCGCTTGCGCTGGATCGCGTAGCGGATGGCCCGCATGAAGACGTCGGCTTCCAGACGCCCCTTGACCAGGTAGTCCTGGGCGCCGGCCGCGACGGCCGTCAGTCCCGCCCGTTCCTCCGACAGACCGGTCAGGACGACGACCGCGGCCTCGGCGGACACGGTGAGGACCTTCTCCAGGCCGTCCAGGCCCTGTGCGTCCGGCAGGTGCAGGTCGAGGAGGACGCACTCGGGTGCCTCGGCCTCCAGTAGGTGCAGTGCGTCGGCGAGGGACCGGGCCCGGCCGAGGCGGACCTCGATCCCGCTGTCCTCCACGAGTTCCTCGACGAGGACGGCGTCGCCCTCGTCGTCCTCGATGAGCAGGACGTACGGCGGTACGCCGTTCCACAGGACCAGCGAGTCGTCCGGATTCGCGGAGGACGCCTGCCGTGGCGGGATCACCGCCTGCTGCGGGGTGCGGGCGGCCGGGCTCTGGGCCCCCAGCCCGGAAATGCTCACCATGGCGTCGCGTCTGCCCCTTCTGGTTTCGGACGGTGGATGCCCGACGGACGCCTGGTTGCGTCGGGTAAGCCTAGAGTGATCATTTGCCGGTAGGCAATATTTTACGAACTCAATGATTCTGTCATGCCGGCGGACGGGCCCGTCACCGCCCCCCACGGACCGTCGACCGTCAGGCGCTGTCCGGGACCCGGGCCGGTGCGGACGTAGCCCTCGGTCCCGGGGATGCCGGTGCGGCAGACGTGTCCGTGCCCGCCGGCGGGCCGTCGGCCGGGTACGACTCCGCGGCCGCCGCCCGGAACGCCGTCAGGCCCGCGATCAGCGCGTCCACGGCCTCGGGCGCCATCCGGCCGAGCACCGCCGACAGCTCGCGCATCCGGATCGCCCGCCGCTCGTCCAGCAGCGCCCGCCCCCGCGGCGTGAGCCGCAGCTCCACCTCGCGCCGGCTGGACGGACGGGGCGAGCGGATCAGCAGTCCCATGGCCTCCAGCCGGTCGCAGAGCCGGGTGACCGACGGCGGGCGCGAGCCGAGTACGTCGCTCAGCGTCCGCAGGTTGATTCCCTCGGCCCCCTCGACGGCGAGCAGCGCCCGCAGCTGCGACGGCGATACGGCGGGTTCCACACCGTCCTGGCCCCTGGCGTGCAGCACCGCGAGGAGTTCCGCCGCGGCGGAAAGGGCCGCGGCCGGGTCCTCGTAGGCGCCGGAGCGGCCGGGACGGGCCATGCCACCACTGTGCCACCGTCCCGTTCGGGCGGCTCACCGCTCACCGCTCACGGCTCAGCGTTCGCCGCTGCGCTCCGTACCGGGCCTGCCGTGCCAGTCCAGGCAGACCACCATCGCGTCGTCGGCGGCGTCCGCACCGCCCCGGTAGCCCGGCAGCTCCTCCAGCAGGGCGCGCGGCACCTGCGAGGGAGGCAGCAGCCGGGTGTTCGTGACGGCCCGGGCCAGGGCGTGCAGGCCGTAGGGCTCGCCCGCCGGCGAGAGGACGTCGTAGACGCCGTCGCTCAGGAAGAACAGCCGGTCCCCGGGCAGCATCCGGAAGCGCTGGCAGGTGTAGACGGTGTCCTCGAACATCCCCAGCGGCAGCTGAGCCTCCAGGGCGAACGGCTCCAGCGTGCCCCCGCGCAGCCGCCAGACCCGGGGCGACCCGGCGTCGATGACCTCGACCTCGCCGGTGTCCAGGTCGAACCGGAGCAGCAGCATCGCCAGGTGCAGCCGCCCCTGGTACTGGCCGTAGAGAGCCTGGTCCGCCAGCGCCGCCTGGTCGGCCAGACCGAGTCCGGCCCGCCGGGCGTTACGCAGGGCGCTGACGGCGAGACTGGTCAGCAGCGCCGCGTCGATGCCCTCGCCCATGCCGTTGTTGACGGTCAGCGTCAGATGGTCGGCGGAGGCCGACCAGTCGAAGCTGTCGCCGTGGATGGCGTACGCGGGCTCCAGCTGGGCTCCGAGGTCGTACTCGGGACGGGAGCAGGAGCGCCCCGGCAGCAGCTCCCACTGCATCTCGGCGGCCAGCGTGAGCCGCCTGGCCCGGCGCGCCTGGAGGAAGAAGTCGGTGTCGCGGTCGGCGACGAGGATCTCGTGGGCCAGCGCGTCCGCCACGTCCTGCAGCGGGCCGAGGAGTCCGCCGACCCGGACGCCGGCCGGGTAGCGGACGCTCAGGACCCCGAGCCGGTCGCCGCGCACGCTCACCGGCAGATGGACGGTGGTCCCGCCCTCCTCGGACACCACGTGCGGCTCCTGGGCGCCGAAGGCCCGGCCCTCGGAGCTGTTGTACGCCGACACGGAATCGGCGGTGAAGGGCTGCGCCGTGACGGGCTGCAGCCGGGCGGAGGCGTAGTCCGCCATCAGCAGTTTGGCGCCGGCCGCCCCGTGGTCGCGGGCCAGGACGCCGCGGACCTTCTCGAACAGCTCGTGCGGCGCCGCCTCGCGCAGCAGGCGTTCCACGTTCCCGGCGCCCTCGCCGCGTTCGCCTTCAGTCACCGGACCCGTACCTGTCTTCCTCGCAACTGCCAAGATGGGGGACGACGAAGCCGCCGGTCCGCCGGGGAAGGGCTGCGCGTACGTCCGGTAGGGAGTGTCACATGAGTCAGCCGTCGATCGGCTCCCCGCGGCCCGCCGTGTCGGCGGTGGCGGAAATGAGCGAGCTGATCGAGCTGTTGGAGGTGGTCTGGGAGCGGGGCCGGGACACGGCCAGCGCCCCGCCCGTCTCCTCCGCGCAGGCCCGGGTGCTGTTCCTCGTCGACGGGAACGACCAGCTGAACCTGCGCGAGCTCGGCAGGCTGCTGGAGGCGGCCCCGCCGTCGGTCACCCGGCTCTGCGACCGCCTGCAGGCCGTCGGCTTCCTCGAACGGCACCCGGGTTCGGAAGACCGCCGCGAGGTGCTGCTCCAGCTGACGCCCGCGGGCCGGACGTACCTCGAACGGCTGCGCGCCCGCAGACAGGAGGTGCTGGCCGAGGCGATGGCCGCGATGCCGCAGGCCTCCCGGGCCGCCCTGGCAGCGGGGCTCGCCGACTTCTGCGCGGCGGTCACGAAGCCGCTGCGGCTGCAGTCCCCGGACTCCCTCATCGCCAGGACGGCCCTCGCGTAGGGTGAGTGGCTTGCAGCGCACCGCCCGGCGCCGTCCCGAGGAGGGAACGCTTCGATGCACATCGTCTTCGACGGCCGGATGGTCGAGTGGCGTGGACCCGCGCCGTTCTACTTCGTCCCCGTGCCGGAAGACCAGGCCGCCGATGTGCAGCAGGTGGCGGCGATGGCCACGTACGGCTGGGGCGTCGTCCCCGTGGAGGCCCGCATCGGCGAAGTCACCTTCGAGACGTCGCTGTTCCCGCGGGAAGGCGGGTACTGGCTGCCCGTCAAGAGCGCCGTCCGAACGCCGCTGGGGCTGGCGGCAGGGGACGAGGTCACCGTGGAGATGACCGTTCGCCTACAGGGCTGACGGGGATCGGGGGAGTGCCGGGCTGCTGCCGCCGGGTGGTCCGCTGCCCGGGGACGGCGGTACGAGCGCCGACGCCGGGGGTTCGCCGGACACCCTGCCCTTCCGGCGCGGGGAGGCGGCCGGGAAGTGCGGGTGCCCGGGTGCCGTACGGGTCCGGCGGCAGCCCGTCGTTCAGCCGGGCCGGCCGCACGGCGCCAGGGGGAGGACGCCCTGCGGCGGAGCCCGTACCGGAAGCCGTTGACTTCCGACAACACGCGTCTGACCCGGAAGCCCGCCTTCAAACGCGGTTGCTCGCAGAAGAGGTGAAGAAGCGTCACGTGCCCAGGTCGGACGGCGCGACGGCCGCCTGGCGGGAGGGGGCCTCCGGGTCGGCGTCGGAGGAGATCTCGGGCTCCAGGCCCTCGCTCACCGCCGTACGCGGTCGCCCGGTGTCTGCCCGCCAGGCCTCGAAGACGAGCGTCGTCGCCGTCACCACGGCGGCGCCGAGCAGCCAGCCCCCGACCACGTCGCTCACCCAGTGCACCCCCAGGGCGACCCGGGTGTAGCCCACCCCCAGGACCGCCGTCGCCGCGAGCGCCCACGGCAGTGCCCGCCAGGCGCGGGGCACCAGCGGGAGCAGCACCAGGAGGAGGACGGCGCAGGAGGTCATGGCCGTCATGGCGTGGCCGGAGGGGAACGAGAAGCCGGGCGCGTGGGCGACGGGTTCCGGCAGGTGCGGACGGGCCCGCTCCACCACGTTCTTGACCAGGAACCCGATCAGCGCCCCGGACGTCGCCGTGACGGCGGCCCAGGTTGCCAGGCGCCAGGCCCGCCGGGTCAGGAGCCACACCACCAGGGCCGCCACCAGCAGCCGCATGGTCACCGGGTCCCACACCACGCCGGTGAAGAAGTCCAGGACGCGCACCCAGGCCGGGTGTTCGAGGGCGGTGCGGTGCAGCCGCTCCGCGGTGGCCCGGTCGAGCCGGTACAGCGGCGGCCACCGGGACTCGACGAGTACGAGGGCCAGGGCGAACGGCACCGCCACCGCGGCCGTCGCCGTCACCGCCAGCACCAGTCTGCGACCGAAGGCGGCGTCGGGTCCCGAGTGCCGGGCGAGCAGCGCCCGGACGCTGGCGAGTCGTCGGGAACGGGCCGTGCGCTGTGCCATGGGGGCGGTACCTGCCTTCGGGGAGGGGGCGTAGCGGGCGGGCGGGTGCGGTGTCAGACGCCCGGGTCCCGGGCCACCGGATCCTTCGTCCCCGCGCGCACGGCTTCCAGCTGGGCCGCGAAGGAGAGGCCGAGGAACAGGGCCAGGGAGGTGAGGTAGGACCACAGCAGCAGGGACATGATCGCGCTGAGGGGCCCGTACACGCTGGTGAAGGAACTGCTGGCGCCGACGTACAGGCTCAGCGCCCAGGTCGCGCCGAGCCACAGCACCAGGTGCACGACGGCGCCGAAGGCGAGCCAGGTGTAGCCGGGTTGGGCACGGCGCGGCGAGAGCCGGAAGATCGCGCTGGTGGCGAGCACGGCCAGCAGGATGCCGACGGGCCACCGCAGGACGTCCCAGGCGCGGATGGTGGCCTCGCCGAGGTGGTACACCTCGGCGAACGCGCGGGTCAGGTGGGCGCCGAGGACCGTGAGGATGAAGCTGAGCCCGAGGGGGAGCCCAGCCAGCACCGCCATGACCAGGCCGCGCGAGTACTTGCGCAGGAAGGGCCGGTCGCGTTCGTTGCCGTAGATGCGGTTCGCGCCGCGCTCGACCTGGCACAGGCTCGTGGTGACGTTGACGAGGGAGAACAACAGGCCCAGCCACAGGGCCGCCTGCCCGCCGTCGCCGGCGTGCCGGCGGCTCTCGCGCAGGGCCTCGTCGACCATTTCCTGGCTGGGCCCGCTGGTCAACCGGCTGATCGTGAGCTCGGCCACGCGCCCGATGTCCTCGGTGTGCAGCACGCCGGAGAGGCCTATCGCTGCGATGGCCAGGGGCACGATCGACAGGACGGTCTGGAGGGCCAGGGCGCGGGAGTGGCTGAAGCCGTCCGCGTAGCGGAAGCGCACGAAGGAGTCCCGGGCCAGGCGCCAGCCGCCGTAACGGCGCAGCGCCGCCCATGCCTCGTCGCCGGACAACTCGTCGCCCCGCACGTCGCGTCGCTGCGGTACCCGGGTGGCGGTTCCCATCGTTCGTCTCCTCAGAGGTGTGCGGTGGGTGCGGTACGCGAGGTGCGGTCGGGTACGCCGGACAGCGCGGCGGCGGTTGCGGCGCTTGCGGCGCCGGGCGCGCGGGGCAGCCGAATCCGCAGGGCGCCCGGTTCGGTGTCGACGGTCAGCCGGGCGCCCCTGCTCATGGTGTCGCCGTCGACCTCGCGGTCCTGGGCCCGCGCGAAGCGGACCTCGATCCGGCCGGCACTGAAGTACTCCAGCGATCCCGCGGCGACGGACACAGACCCGTCCGGCCCGCCGGCTGCGGGGGCCGCGGCCGGACGCCGTACGACGCGGACGGCCAGGTGGGCCGCTGCGGCGAGCCAGCCGGCGGCTCCCCGCGGGTCGAAGAGCACGACCTCCAGCCGGCCGCTGTCCGGCCGGGCCCGCGGCAGCAGTTCCAGGCCGGCCTGGAGCGAGCCGACGTTGCCGATGACGACCATGCGGGCCCGCCGCCGGATCCGGCGGCCCCCGTCGAGGCGGAGGGACAGGCGCATGCGGGGGTCGCGCAGGTGCCGGGCCGCCGACAGGGCGTACGCCGCCCAGCCCAGGCGTGCCTTGAGCACCGGAGACGCGTCGCGGACCATGGCGGCGTCGAAGCCCGCCCCCGCCATGACGGTGAACCGGGTCGGCCGGAGGCCGTCCCCCTCCACCCGGCCGACGTCGATCCCGAAGTCGCCGCCGGCCAGGGCCTCGTCGAGCGCCGTCGCCGGGTCGGAGGAGAGGTCCAGATTTCGGGCGAGCAGGTTGCCGGTGCCGCAGGGCACGAGCACCAGCGGGATTCCGGTGCCGGCGACGACGTCGGCGCAGACGCGTACGGTGCCGTCGCCGCCGCATACGACGACCAGGTCCACACCGCCCGCGGCGCACTCCTCGGCCAGGCTCCCGCCGGGCCGGTCCACGGTGGTCGAGGTCCACCGCTGCGCGGTGAAGCCGTGCCGGTGGAGCCGGGCGCGCACCTCATCGGCCAGCTCGTCCGGGCAGCCGTGGGGATGGCGTACGACGACGGCCCGCCCGCCCCCACGACGCCCGCCCGTGAGCGGGGGCCGGCCTGGCTGCGCGGGTACGGCCCGGGCCCCGCCACCCGAAGCCCCCTTCGGTGCCCGGCCGCCGTCGGCGCCGTGGCCGGCCAGGAACACGGACCCCAGGACGAGCAGGGTCGCGGCGCCGTTGAGCAGACCGCCCAGCACGTCGGACGGATGGTGCATCCCCCGGTAGACCCGGGACAGCCCGACCGCGGGCGGCACGAGCAGCAGCACCCCGGCCGTGAGGTACCGCCACGGGCCACGCGTACGGCTCAGCACGAGGGTCGCCAACCCTCCGTACAGGGCGACGGACGCGCCGACGTGCCCCGAGGGGAAACTCGACGTGGGCGGCGCCCCGTCCAACTGGGGAACATCGGGGCGCGGCCGCTCCACGAAGACCGTGACGACGAGGAAGACCGCCGACTGGACGGCGACCGACGCACCCAGGAACACGGCCTCGGCCCACCGCGGGGCGGACGGCAGCGCCAGCAGCGCGGCCACGCAGACCAGCGTCACACCGACGATGCCCTCCGTGCTGGCCAGCAGCGACAGCCCCGCGGTGAGGCCGTTCCCGACGGGGCTCCGATGCGTGGCGAAGGCCTGGGACAGCCGGCCCTCCAGGGTGAGCGGCCAATGGCCGACCGCCACATGTGTCACCCAGAGGCCCAGGAGCACCATCGAGGTGGTCTGGGCCGCCAAGAGCCACACCAGCCGGGAGCGTCTCGCGGACCCGCCGTTCTCCGTCGTCATGGAGGCCCTTGTTGCCCGTCACCGCCCGATGATGCGCCCGCCGACCGGGTGGTACCCGGATCGGGCGATCCGCCTCCGACGTGCCGGCCGGCCCGCCGGCCGCGGCACACGGCCGCGACCGCCTCCCGGGACGGGTCAGCTCAGGCGGAGGGCCGTCGTGATCGTCTTGCCGTCGGGGCGTGTGCTGCAGTCGACGTGCTCCGTCAGCCGCTGGATGAGCGGCCAGCCGTATCCACCGGGGTGGTCCACCGTCCCCGTACGGGCCGCGGGGAGGCGCGGGTTGGCATCGGCGATGGACAGCCGCAGGACGTCGCCGGAGATGTCGGCCCGGAAGGCGGTGACCCCGTCACCGTGCCGGATCGCGTTGGTGACCAGCTCCGACGTGACGAGCAGCGCGTCCGCCGCGGTGACGCTGTCGAGGTCCACGCCCGCGAGGAGCAGCAGCTCGCGGACGTGCTCACGGGCCGCGGCCGCCGAGGCGGGCGGGCCGGCGTGCCGGTCGCCGGCGGCGTCCACGCGGTGCCGCTGCGAGCCCAGGGGGGCTTCGGACGGCGGGGGTCGGTTCATGCTCATCGCCTGCCCATGGCCGCACGGGTCGTACCGTGGCGACCCGTTCGGGGACGTGGGGTGGGGGTCAGCATGTCATCGCTGTCGCCACGCTGTCCGCCATCCGGAACGCCGGTGCGGATCCGGTGACTTCGAACAGTCGCCGGACGGCGGTGTGCAGCGGGCCGGCGAGGACGAGCACCGCCGCCGCGGCCGCGTGGGCCCGCTGCGCGTCAAGCAGCGCGTGCAGCACGGAGGAGTCCACGAAGGTGGTTCCCGACAGGTCCACCACGGTGCGCGGCACGCCGCTCGCCGCGGCCTGCGCGAGGGCGCGGGCCAGGAACGGCGCGTTGTCCTCGTCGACTTCGCCGTGCAGGCTGATGACGGTCGCATCGCGTTCTGTGGTCGTGGTGACGACCGCTTCCTCTCCTGTCACCGGGACATCCTCCTACATCGTGTCCGGGCCCGGTGACCGGGTGTCCGTACCGGCGAACGGCTCGGCCCCGCGGCACTCCGGCACCCGCAGGGATGAGCCCTCGACACCACGTTCAGCCGGGGCCCGGTTGCACGGTGTACGGCCCATGGAGGATGGTTGCCGGAGGACAACTGTTGTGCCGAGGCCGTCCGAGGTCTTTTCCGACGTGATGAACGCGATGACGCGATGAAGAGGTGAGGGGTCCGCGCAGCGGGCCTTCAACGTTTGGTTCCTTCCACCGAGACGACGCCGAGCTCGCCCGCCGAGGGCCTGTCGTGGAATCAGGTCCCCTACCCGGTGCTGGTGGCCGATGCCCGTGCTGTCGTGGTCCGCGCCAACGAGGCGGCCGGGCTGGTGTTCCCCGACGCCCGCCCGGGCTCGGCGATGGCGGCCGCGGTGCCGGGATGGCTGGTCTCGGCGCACGCGCGCCACACCACACCCCCGCCCGCGCAGCGCCCGCCCGCCGGAGCCGGTACCGTCCAGGGGGCCGTGGGGGACCGCTCGTACGAGGCGCATCCGACCCCCGGTGACGACGGCACGGTCGTGTGGTGGCTCGTGGACGACACCGACCACCGGCTGGTCCGGGAAGCCCTGTGGACCGAACGGGAACGCACCGATTTCCTGGTCCGTTCCTCCAACCTCCTGCTGTCGTCCCTCAACCTCGACCGGTGCATGGACGTCACCGCCCAGATGGCGGCCGATCACCTCGCGGACGCGGCCCTGGTGTTCGCGCCCCTGCACCGCTCCGAGCTTCCGATCGTGTCCTGCGTCCGCGGAGGCGGCCCGTCGGTGTCCCGAGCGGTCGTCGACCCCGAGGAGGTACCGGGGCTGGCCGAGGCGCTCCAGGGCTTCCCGCCCGTTCCCTCCCGCTGGCTCGACCCGTCCGCCGCCCCGGCCTGGCTGGTGCCGGACGGCCTGGACACCGTGGGGTCGATCGTCATCACACCCCTGCCCGGGCACGGCGTGCCCGCGGGCGCCCTGGTACTGCTGCGGGCGGACGGCGCGAACGCGTTCACGGAGGGCGAGGAGGTGTTCGCGCGGCTGTTCGCCGCCCGGGCGGGCGCCGCGATGTCGGCCGCCCGGCTCTACGCGGAGCAGGCGTCGATCACCGACACCCTGATGCGCGAGCTCCTGCCGCCCCGGCTGCAGCAGGTCTCCGGGGTGGAGTACGCAGGGGGCTACCGGCCGTCGAAGGACCACGAACGGGTGGGCGGCGACTTCTACGACGTGCACCCGGCCGCCGAGGAGGGCGAACCCTCCCTCGTCGTACTCGGGGACGTGTGCGGCAAGGGACTGGAGGCAGCGGTGATGACGGGCAAGATCCGCAACACCCTGCACGCCCTCCTCCCGATGGCCGACGACCACCACCGGATCCTGAGCCTCCTCAACACCTCGCTGCTCAACTCCGAGAGCACCCGCTTCGCCACCATCGTCCTGGCATCCGCCGCCCGGGACGGGAACGCGGTGCGGCTGCGCCTGACGAGCGCCGGCCACCCCGCCCCGCTGATCCTGCGCTCCGACGGCCGGGTGGAGGAGGCCCGCACGAAGGGCACGCTGGTCGGCGCCCTGCCCCGGATCACCACGGAGACGGCCCACGTGACGCTGGCCCCCGGGGACACCTGCGTGCTGTACACCGACGGGATCAGCGAGGCACGGGGAGGACCCATGGGCGGTGCGATGTTCGGGGAGGAGCGGCTGCGCCGCGCCCTGTCGGAGTGCGCGGCGATGCCCGCCGAGGCCGTCGTGGAGCACGTGCAGATGCTCACCTCCCGGTGGGTGGGGGCCGGACACCACGACGACATGGCCGTCGTCGTGATCTCGGCGCCGCGCACCAACCACCTCAGCGCCGTCGACGGCCACACCCGCGGGCGGTTCACCGCGTGAGCCCGCACGACACCGGCCTGGCACCGGCCACAGCCCCTGCCGCCTTCACCGCCACGACCACGCATCGCGCTGCGGCGTCGGAGGAACTCCTCGCGCAGGTCTGGGAGTCGGTGATGGCGTTCGACGAGGCCGCCACGGTAGGCACGCTGCTGCGCGCACTGGACGAGGGCACGGGCGCGGAGGACCTCCTGCTCGACGTCATCGCCGCCGTACAGGGGCGGGTCGGCCGCGAGTGGGCGGCGAACCGCATCACCGTCGCGCAGGCGCACGCGGCGACCGCCATCAACGACCGCGCCGTCGCCGCCGTCGCCCTGCACCGGTCGGCGCGCGGGGAACCGACGCGCGGCCGGATCACGGTTGCCTGCGTGGACGGCGAGTGGCACGCGCTGCCCGCCCGGCTCCTGGCCGAGGTGCTGCGGATCAGGGGCTGGCACGTCGACTACCTCGGCGCGCAGGTTCCCGCCCCGCACCTCGTCGCGCATCTGCACCGCACCGGCCCGGACGCCGTGGCCCTCTCCGGCTCCCTCGCGACCCGGCTGCCCGCCGCGCACGCGGCCATCACCGCCTGCCAGGCCGTCGGGACCCCCGTGATCGTGGGCGGCGCCGCCTTCGGACCGGAAGGCCGCTACGCCCGCCTGTTGGGCGCGGACGCCTGGGCCCCCGACGCGCGGGCCGCCGCCGACGAGCTGGCCTGCGGCCCCCTGCCGCGGCCCCGGCCAGGGCACCAGGCCGTCGACGACCTGCCCCACCTCGACGACCAGGAGTACACGCTGGTCGCCCGGAGCCGCCCGCGGCTGGTCCGAGCCGTGTTCCACCAGCTGGAGAACGCCTATCCGGCGATGCGCACCTACACCGCAGTGCAGCGCGAGCGCACCGCCGAAGACCTCTCCCACGTCGTCGAGTTCCTGGCCGCCGCCCTCTACACCGGCGACGAGGAGCTCTTCCGCGGATTCCTGTTGTGGACCGCAGGCGTCCTGGATGCCCGCGGCGTCCCGGCCGCCTCACTGCTGCCCGCCCTGGAGCTCCTGGAGCGGGAACTGCAGGACTTCCCCCGTACCACCGCCACCCTGCGGGCCGGAGCCGCCGGCCTGACCCGTACTCTCCTCACCGCCGCCGGGACCGCCGAATGACGAGTCTGCCCTCCGCCCCGCTCGGCCTGACGTACACCTCCTCGCACGAGGCCGTGCGCGTCGAGCTGAGCGGCGACCTCGACCACCTCCACGCCGACCGCCTCATCGAGGCGGTCGGCCGTCTCATCGCCGCGCGTCCCGGGCTACGGGACCTGCGGCTGGACTGTGCCGGGCTGTCCGCCGTCGACTCCAGCGGCCTGGCGGCCCTGCTGATGGTCCGGCGCCTGGCCGACAAGGCGGGCGCGGGGCTCCACATCGACGGCCGGACCGTACAGCTGAACCGGATCCTGGAGATCACCGGCACCCTGGACCACCTCACGGCACCGGGCGCGGGCACGCAGCAACTGCGCCGCACCGGCGGCAGCACCGCGCGCGGCGGCCCGGGGGAGGAGAACCTCCCCTCCACTCCGTCCGGCGGCCCCGAGCCCCGCATCTGAGTCCGTACCGGTCCCGGCCCAGGCCCAGGCCACGGCCGGCCAGCGGCCGGCACTGCCCGGCCGGCCACCGGACCGGCCGCAGCCGCCGGGGAACCGGACGAGGCGCCGGCCCCGTTCCCCGGGCCCGGGTCGCCCGCACGCCTGCCCACGGTCGGTGCCGTACCGGGCGAAGCGGTGGCAGGGCCGGGCGAAACGGCGGCTGGGCCGGACGGATCCGGATCGGTGTGTGACCATCGCAGGATTCACTCGTTTGACGCGGGCGTGAGCACCTCTCAGAGATTCGGGTCGGACGCCGTCGAGCACGCCGAGGCGGTCCTCGTCGAGCACTACCCCCGACTGGTCCGGCTCGCCTACCTGACGCTCCCGGACTCGCTGGGCCGGCACGCCCGCGTTCTGCTGGCCCACAAGGCTGTGCAGCGGGCGCTGCCCCGCTCCGGCACACCGGCGGGACCCGCCCCGGCCGAGGGCGGCACGGACGGGCCCGACCGGCATCTCGCGCTGGTCCGCTCCCGCGTCCTGCGCGCCGCCCTCGCCCCTGGGGGACCTGCCATCACCTGGGCCCGTATCGGACGACCGCCCGTCCCGCCCTTCGTGTGGGGGCTGCGGCTGTGGCCGCCCGCGGGCGGGATCGACGAGGCCGCCCAGACCCTGAGCGGTGCCCCCGCCCCGGTGCGGGCGGCGTTCGTCCTGCTCCACCTGGACGACCTGGCGGAGGACGAGACCGTACGCCTCCTCGGCCGGGCCGGGGCCGCCGATCCGGCCGGCGCCGTACGCGACGCCCTCGCCCTGCCCGTCGGCGAGGAACTGCTCCGGGCCCTGCGCCGACCGGAGTTCGACGCCAGCGTGGTCAGCGCCCGCCCCACCGACCTGCTGCGCCGGCGCCGCAGGGCACGGGCCTGCTGGGCCGGTCTCGCCGCCTTGGCGCTGACCCTCACCCTGTTGGCCGTCCACGGCTCGCGCCCGGATCCGGACGTACGGCCGGCCGCCGGATCCGCGGCGGCCTCCGGGGCGCTGGACCCCGCCCGGCTCCAGCGCGTTTCCGCCGAGGCGTGGTCCGACACCGCCCGCGTCGACTTCACCGCCTGGCCCGCCCGCGGCGGCCGGACCGGCGACCGCGACCTGCTGGCCCGCGCCCTCGGCACCTGGGCCGCGCCGGGCACGACCCCGGTCGCCACGACTCCCGGCACCACGGCCGAACCGCCTGCACGGCCGCCCCAACTCCTTTACGCGGGCGAACTGGACGGCCGCGCGGTGGTGCTCATGCGCGACGGGGACCGCGTCGTGCGCTACGGCGAAACCACCACCCGCTCCAGCGGCGGCCGCACGCTCGACGTCACCCGCACCGACGACGCCGGGGTCACCACGGCGGCCGCCCTCACCCTGTCCCGGGCCCCCGACGGGGCGTCGGCCCGCTACCTCCTCGCCCCCTGGATCGCGCGGGCAGCCGCCCGCGACCTGCTCCGGGCGGGCGACACGGGACACGCGCTCGCCGTCGCCGCCGACGGGGTCACCGCCCCGGCCGCAGTGCCTCCGGCCGGCGGATCCTGTGCGTCCTGGCCCGTCCTCGAACTCACCTCCTCGACCCGCATCGTCGAGAAGCACTCCTTCGTCCTCACCGACCTCGGCGCGCTGTCCCCCGTACACCTGACTTACACGCCACTGCCGGACGGCCCCGCCGCCCCCGCCCGCCAGCCGCGCGAAGCCACCGGCCCCGAGGCCCGCGCGACTTGGGCGCGCCTGGCCTGCCGGCTCGGCGAACTGCGCGGAGGCGCGTACCGGGCCGTCAACGTCTGGGACTTCGCGGCCGCCCAGCTGCCCGACGGCGCCGGCCGCGCCGTCTGGTCCTGCACGCGGGCCTCCGGCTGGGCAGGGCCCGGCGACGTCACCGTCCTGCTGCGCCTCGAGGCCGGAACACCGCAGGACGTGGCACGGGCCCGGTCCACCGCCGCCTGCGGCAGGTTCGGCCAGCACCTCCTCGCGGGTTTCCGCTGGCGTTCCCCGGCCGGCCGCTGGTACCTGCTGGCCGCAGGAAGCCGGCAGGTCAGCGCAATCACGGCGACCGGAGCGGTCCGCGCCGACGCTGCCGAACGCACCCTCACCGCCCCTTGGGCCGGACCGGACGGGCCGGTGTCCCTGATGGGAACCCTCGCCGGCGGCGGCACCGTCACCGCCCTCGACGGAGCGGGAGGAGGCCGAGACTGACCGGCTGGCCCGGGAGCTGGGCCGCTACCAACGCATGCGGACGTTCTCCGCCCAGCCCAGCAGGCCGTCGACCGCGATCCGCCGCCCCCCTTCGTCGCGGACGGTGCCCGCGTAGTGGCCGAAGCACTGGTCGGTGCGGCTGCCGATGAGCCCGACGTCCGTGCGGACGCGCCGTACGTGGAACGGTGTGAACCGCAGGTCCACCAGTGCGTCCTGTCCGTCCTGTCCGTCCCGGCCGTCGTGGACGGTCCACGGCGCCAGGGGGTCGTCGGGCGCGAAGTCCCAGACGAGCTCCCGGCCGATCTTGGTGAGCCTGCCGTCGACGCACAGCGCGTTCTCGGTCGACCCCGTGCCGCGGGTCCACTGCCCGCCGAGCTGGATGCCGACGGTGTGCCCGCCCGTACGCCCCGAAGCCGCCCCCCAGTTCCAACGCACGCGCCGGGGCCAGCGCCCGCGCCCGTGGTCCAGTACGGCCCACGCTCCGTCCCCGAACGGCAGGACGTCGTCCCCGACGGTGACGGTGCCCGACGCGGGGCGCGCCGTGTGTTTGGAGGTGTACTGGAAGCGCCGGTCGCTCCACGGGACGACCACCGAAAGGGTCTCGTGCCCGTCCGGCAGCGCGGCGAGCAGGTCGACCTCCACGGGCATCCGGCCGGGCCCCAGGCAGCGCGCCGTCAGCCGGGTGCCGCCCGCCTCTTCGGCGATCTCGATGCGGACCTGGCCGCGGACGGGCCGCTCGGGTCCCACGACGAGGGGCGGCGTCCCCGCGGAGCCGGCGACGGTGTCGGGCAGGCGCACGCCGCGGCCGCCGGGCACGATCGCGGTCCGCTCGAACTCGCGCCGCCGGGCGGGCCCGAACTCCAGGACGTAGACGGAGTTCAGCGCCAGGTAGTCCAGGTCGCTGACGGTGAGGGCGACCAGGTGCGTCGGTGTCGTGACGCACCAGTACTCCCACCGTTTGGTGCGGCCCCAGCCCGGGATCGCCGAGCGGTGCAGGGGCCGGCGCGACCATCCGACCGCAGCGGGATCGAGCCTGCCGTCGGGCCGGCACAGGCCGACCGGACCGGTGATCTCACGTTCGTACGTGGCCATGCGCGGACCCTATGCGGCCGGGCGCGGTGGTCGAGGGGTCCGCGTCCGGCGTCCGGCGCACCCGCGTCCCGCGTCTTGTCTCCCGCGTCCGTGAACGAGCGGCGGGGGCGACCACCGTGTGGTCGCCCCCGCCTGTTCATCAGTTCACCGCGGATCAGAAGTCACGCGCTGCTGCCTGCGCTGCGCTCAGAACGTCAGCGCCCAGGAGTCGATCTTTCCGGTGTCCAGGTTCGCGTTGTCGTTCACCCGGAGCTTCCACACTCCGTTGGCGACCTCGGAGGAGGCGTTGACGGTGACGGTCTTGATGATGTTGTCCGCGCTGCCGCCGGAGCGGTTGTGCAGGTTGTACAGGGTGCCGTCGGGCGCGACCAGGTCCACCTTGAGGTCGCCGATGTAGGTGTGCTTGATGTCGACCGCGACGGTCAGCGCCGCCGGGGCGTTGCCGGCGACACCGCTGACGGTGACGGGCGAGTCGACGGTGGCGTTGTCGCTGATCGCGTAGTCGGCGGTGTTCTCGAAGCGCTTGCCCGGCGGGACGGTGCCACCCTCGCCGACGTTGAGCAGCAGGTTCGGGGAGCCCGTACCGGGGCTGGTCACCACGTTCGGCGTGGCGGCCGCGACCAGGGCGTCACGGACCTGTGCCGGGGTGCTCGAGGTGTTCTGCGACAGGTACAGAGCCGCCGCCCCGACCACGTGCGGCGTGGCCATGGACGTGCCGGAGATGGTGTTGGTGGCGGTGTCGCCGGTGCCCCACGAGGAGGTGATGGAGGATCCGGGGGCGAAGAGGTCCAGGACGTTGCCGTAGTTGGAGTAGCTCGCCTTGGCGTCGGTGTTGGTGGTGGCGCCGACGGTGATGGCCTCGGTGACACGGGCCGGGGACTTGGTGGAGGCGTTCGTGGACTCGTTGCCCGCCGCGACGCCGTAGGTGATGCCGGAGGCTATGGAGTTGCGGACGGCCGTGTCGAGCGCGGAGTCGGCGCCGCCGCCGAGGGACATGTTGGCGACGGCCGGCTTGACGGCGTTGCGGGTCACCCAGTCGATGCCGGCGACGACCTGGGCGGTCGTGCCGGAGCCGTTGTTGTCGAGGACGCGGACGCCGACGATCTTGGCCTTCTTGGCCACGCCGTACGCTCCGCCCGCGACGGTGCCGGCGACGTGCGTGCCGTGGCCGTGGCCGTCCTGGGCGGTGTTGTCGTTGTCGATGGCGTCGTAGCCGTAGGAGGCGCGCCCGCCGAAGTCCTGGTGCGTGATGCGGACACCGGTGTCGATGACGTACGCGGTGACGCCCTCGCCGGCCTTGTCCGGGTAGGTGTAGCTCTGGTTCAGCGGGAGCGCGCGCTGGTCGATCCGGTCGAGGCCCCAGGACGGCGGGTTCGGCTGGGTCGCGTCCACGGTGAAGACGCGGTCCTGCACGACCGACTGGACGGCCGGGTCGGCGGCGAGCTTCTTGGCCTGCGCCTCGGAGACCTTGATGGAGTAGCCGTTGAGGGCCGCGCTGTAGGTCCGGTCGATCTTCGCGCCGTAGCGCTTCGCCACGGCCTTGCCGCTGTCGGCGGTGGAGCGGGCAGCGGAGTCCTTCAGGGTCACGATGTAGCTGCCGGAGATGCTTCCGGCGGCGCCGGCGTTCTCGATGACACCCTGCGCACCGCTGTCGGCGGCCGAGGCGGGCAGTGCGGCGGCCGCGCCGAGCGCGAGGGCCGCGACGGCGGTCGCGCTGATGCCGGCGAACCTCCGGCGGGTGTGACGCATCACGGACATGTGGGGGGTCCTCCTCATGGGTGGTGCACTTCGGGGATGAAGCGGATGCGACTCGACAGGGTGTCGCCATGCACATGACAATCCGTCAACTCACCTTCGCCTTCGAAAGGTTGACCCACCCCCGGCCCGCCCACAAGAGGCCGACGGACGCGTAACATCCTTGCCATGCTCCGGCCACGATTGAGCAAAGACGTACCGCACATGACGCGGGCACGGCCGATCGCCCCGACCCGGAGACCGGAAGCCCGCCGACCGCATTTCGGTACCGCATGTGCGGCCCGAACCGCGGTGCCCCAGGTGGCTCGATTTCACGCCGGAAGCGGTCGTGGCCCCAGGACGCCCCGCCGCAGAACCTCTCCCGGACCGGCACGGCTCGCCGCCGCCGCTGCCTGAGCCTTTCCCGATGCCCCTGACGGACTGACACGCTCCGTCACTTCCGCACCGGGAACGGATTCCAGCCACGTCGCACTTCCCGCCGTGGGCCCCGGCGGCACATGACGGGGCGGTTCGACGCGCGCGGAGGCTCCCTGCGGACGGCTTCGAAGCCTGGTCTTGGAGCCCGGTACGGAGCGGTGCGGAGCCGCCGGGGATCGCCTACGACCGACCCGGGAACCGAGTTGTGAAATTTTCGTGAGCGGCCTCACGCGTCGACGGTGCGGGTGGTGTGGGTGAGGGTGGCGAGGGCGGCTTGGTGGTGGGGTGGGGTGGGGAGGTCGGTGAGGTGGTAGCCGGGGATGGTGGGTGGGGTGGGGTGGGTGCTGACGTAGGGGTGGGTGAGGCCGTTGGCGAGTCCGGTGCCGGTGGCTTTGAGGCAGGCTTCTTTGCGGGCCCAGCAGCGGGCGAGTGCGGTGGTTCGTTCGTGGGTGGGGAGGGTGGTGAGTTCTTGGGTTTCGGTGGGGTGGAGGAGGTGGAGGACGTCGTTGATGGTTTGGGGGGTGGGGTGTTCTTCGATGTCGATGCCGACGGGGGTGGTGGCGAGGGCGATGTAGGCGTGGTCGCCGCTGTGGGAGAGGGAGAAGTGGAGTGGGTTTCCGGGGAGGTTGGGTCGGCCGTGGGGTTGTCCGCAGCAGGGGCAGTCTTCGCGGGTGAGTTGGATGGTGTGGGCGGGTTGGTTGAGGTAGAGGGCGAGGATGGTGCGGAGGGCGAGGTGGGAGGTGGTGTAGCGGTGGGTGAGGCCGGGGGTGTGGAAGCGGGTGGCGCGTTCGTTTTCGTTTGCGTCGAGGATGGTGTGGGCGTCGGTGACGTGGTGGCCGCCGACGGTGTGGATGGTGGTGTTGAGGGCCCAGACGACGGGTGTGGTGGGGGTGGGTGCGGGTCCGGGGACGGGTGGGTTGGCACCAAGTTGGTTGATGTGCTCGATCACGCGTTTGAGAGTAATCGAGCCGGTCGAGGCGCCGGCCGGGACGGCCGGACGGGGCTCGGCGGACCGTGTGGCGCATGACCCGCCAGGCCCCGCCCCCATTCTTCTGAGCAGCCCGGCGAGATCTCACGCACCCTCACACGGCGCTGCCTGCTTACACCAGTTGCGCACGTGCCGTTGAGTCGCCACCTTCGGTTTGAGTCACCCAGGGCGAGTTCGCTTCGGGTTCACGCTCGGAATGCCTTCCGGAGCAACTCGCCGAACTCGTCGGGGTGCGTGGTCAGGCCGGTGTGCCCGCCGGGGAAATGCAGGAGTTCCGTGCAAAGACGGTCGGCCAGGAAGGCGGCCGGACGGTAGGGCAGCTCGCCGCGTGAGTCGTGGCCGCAGGCGAGCACGAGCCGGTTCGACAGGGCCTGCAGTCGGTGGATGTCCGGGGCGTAGGACATGAAGCTCGGCACGATGCGCCCGACGAAGTAGGGCAGGTTGGCCATCGTCTGCTCAACCCGCGCCGCAGCCCGCGGTGGAAGCTTGGTCTCGGCTTGCGGCTCGAGGGTTTCGCCGTCCTTCTTGAGACCTGCGGAGAACACGGCGATCGCCGGCATGAGCCCCTCCGTTTGGAACGTTGCCTGTACGCGTGCGATGAACGCGCGGTGTTCGGGGGCGTCCGGCAGGACCTCCACTACCGGCGGCTCGTGTGCCACGACGCGTTCGACGCGTTCGGGATGCGCGGTGAGCAGGTGCAGGCTGGCGATCGCGCCCGAGCTGGACCCGAACACCCGGGCCGGCTCATCCGGCGACAGCAGTTCCACCATCCGGAAGGCGTCGTCGGCGTGTTCGGCCACGCTCTGCTCGGCTTCGGGGTCGTCCAGCGTGCTTCGGGACATGCCGCGGGGGTCGTAGGTCGCGACGGTGTACTCGGTGGCCAAGTCGTCGGCGATGCCGTCGAAGGAGGCCGCGCCGCCCGCCCCTCCGGGGATCAGCAGCAGGAGCGGGCCGCCCTGGCCGCGTACTTCGTAGTGCAGGGTCGCGCCGTTCACCCGCAGGCTGCCGATGGTCGGGTCGGTCATGCGGAGTCTCCTTTTCGGGACGGGGGCCAGTGCTCCAGGAGGATGTGGAGAGCGTCGAGGGCTCGGACCCAGGTCTGCTGCGGCGAACGCTCATGAGCGAACCCGCCCGCGGCCTCCAGGGCGACGAAGCCGTGGAACGTACTGCGTAGCAACCGCACCGCGTCGGTCAGGTCAGGCTCGGTGAGTCCGTAGCCGCGCAGCACGCCGTAGGTCAGCTCGACCGCGCGGCGAGGTCCGGCCGCTTTTGCGGCCAGCTCGGGGTCGATCCGGATCGGGGTCTGCGTCGCCATGTAGCGGCCCGGATGCTTGTGGGCGTACTCCCGCCACGCGTCGGCAAACGCGACCAGCGCATCCTTGCCCGCCCGTCCGGCGGTGGCCTCCGCGATACGGACGGTCTTCTCTTCCGCCGCCAGCAGCGCGATCCGCCCGCGCAAGTCTTCCAGGCCACGGACATGCGTGTAGAGGCTCGCATCCTTCACGCCGAGTCGCCGCGCCAACTGCGACATGGTCACCTGGTCGAGCCCGACCTCGTCCGCCAGTTCGGCGCCCGCGATCGTCACCCGGTCCGCCGTCAGCCCTGCCCGTGCCATGCGCCCTCCTCATCATCCTAGGGTCTCTAGGTTTAGCCTAGAGGTACTAGGTATGGCAAGTGGAAGGCATTGCCGCCTGGCCCCGCCATGCCCCACCGACCGGCAGCCGGGGTGCCTTACTCGTCCGCATTGATGCCGACGAGGAAGGCGCGTCCGCGTGGAGGTCGAGGACGACGACCCGCTCACCACTCCCCGCGTCAACCGGGCGCCAGCAGGACGACACCGGCGGACGCGGCATGACGTTCGTGGCGTTCCTCGCCGTCGCCTGGGGGTTCGAGACCCACGCCCTCGTCGGCAAGGCCACTGGTCCGAGTTCGGCTGAGCCCGTCGTTCTGGCCGGACCGGTGCGGGGCCGTCAGGGTGTGAGGATCAGCCGGATCGGGTTGTCCTCCTTGCGTTCCAGAGCCTTCACGGCCTGCGCCGCGTCGGCCGGCCGGTGGATCCCGCTGATCGAGCCGGAGAGGTCCAGACGGCGCATGCCCACCAGGCGGACCAGGTCGACGAGGTCCTCGGGGCGGGAGCCGTAGTGGCCCAGGACTCGTTGCCGGAAACGGCAGAACCAGAGGTTGTCCTGGATGGTGAAGGGCTGGTCGGTGAGGCCGACCAGGACCAGCCGGCCGTACTCGGCGAGGGCGGCCAGCGCCTGGTCCCGTGCGGCAGGCACACCGGCGAAGTCGAAGGCGGCGACGCCCCCGGTCCCGGCGGCGGCGCGCAGCAGGTTGGCGAATTCGGGGTCTGCCGGGTCCAGGGCGGTGTCGGCCCCCAGCCGGAGGGCCCGCTCGCGGGCGGCCGGCAACGGGTCCACGGCGACGACCGGGCATGCGCCCACCATCCGGAGCAACTGCACGGCGTGCGCGGCGAGACCGCCGACACCCCATACCGCGACGGCCTCCGGGGGGCGTACGTTCGCACCCGAGGTGATCGCCGCCCACGGGGTGGAGACCGCGTCGGGGATGACTCAGGCCTGCTCGAAGGGGATCCCGGGCGGCAGGGGGACCACCACTTCGGCGGCGGCCACGGTGTACTCGGCCCAGCCGCCGTCGATGCTCACCCCCCGAGTGCAGGGGCTCCGTCGCGGACCTCACCGGCCTGGAGGACGACGCGGTCTCCCTCGCGGGACCGGTGACGTCCTCACCGAGAACGGCCACCTCGCCCGCGGTCTCATGACCGAACGTCACCTTCGTACTCCTGGTGCTGCGTACCGCGGTCGTCGCCCTGTGCCTCCGGGCCGGCGCCTACGGAGGGCTCCTGACGCCGTCGTTCGCCAACGGCGCGCTGCTCGGCATCGTCGTCGGCCGGCTCTGGGAACTGATGTGGCCGGGTACCCTCCTGGCGTCCTACGCGGTCGTGGCCGCGGGGGCGTTCCTGGCGGTGTCCCAGCGGATGCCGGTCACGGCGGTCGTGCTCGCCCTGGAATTCACCGGCTCCCAGCAGGAAGTTGTCATTCCGCTCCTGCTCGCCGTCGCCGGTGCGACCGCGACCGGCGCCCTGCTGCGCGGCACGACCGCACCGGCGGCACGTGAGAAGAGACCCCGGTAGACACCGAACCCACGGACCCGGAGCGTCCGGGCGGCAAGGCCCGGCGACGATCCTCCACGCCGGATCGCAAGGCCGGCCCGCGCCCGGAGCGGCGGCCTCGCCGACCGGCTCCTCCAGGACGCCCCCGATCGAGACGAAGCCGATGACGACGGCGTCGGGTCCGGTGCCCATGACGGCGGGACAGCAAGGGGAGCTGCGCCGTGCGGCGGGCCGAGCGGGCCGCGACCTGGGTGGAGTAGGACTCCACGATGTCGTCGTACGCGTCCGCGACGACCTCGCGGCGCGTACGCATCGCGCGTTCGGCGGGCTCGAAGCGCTTCGGGCCGGCGGCGGTACGGGCGCTGAGCTGGGCGGGGCGCTGCAGTCTCATCATCGGCGCCGAGCCGGCCCCGGAGAACGCCTACCGCCCGCTCGGCGTCATCCAGGAACAGCCCCAAGCCCGCGATCGCGGCCCCGCGCACCCGCGCGTCTGCGTCACGTGCGCAGCCGACGAAAGCCTCTCCGCACCCGCGTATCAGCGCTGCGGCGTCCTGGTAGGCAGTGGACTCCTGACCGTCGGGACCGATCCAGACGCCGCCGAAGCCCTCATGATCGACGGCTTCACGGCCGATGCTCACGATCAGCGCGACCACCGACGCCCGATCGGGCGTGGAGGGGGAGTCAGCCATGGCGAACAGGAACGGCAGACTGGCCACCGTGCACGGATACACGTCCCCCTGGTGATGGGCGGCACCGTAGAAGCTGCTGAAGGCCTGCTCCCGGGGCTCGGCGTCGGGCAACGCCATGTCGTGCAGCCATTGCGGAACATCATCGGCCGGCCCGTAGGCGTGCCCCATGGATGCCCAGTCGATGCTCTCCAAGTCGTTGATCATGCCCGGTACCATGCCGGGCAGCACTGACACCCGCGATGCGAGGCCGGTCGGGTTCAGCGGCGGCCACCGTGGCCAGGGTCCACGTACCCGCCGAACGGTGGGCCGAAGGCGTGCCCGTCGTCGGTCACGACGTAGTCCGGTTCGGTTTTCGCGGCGGCCGCGTGCAATCTGATGACGCACGGACGTCCGGCCGGGATCGCCCCGCCGAGCACACCTCGATGCGTGGCCCGCGTCAGTCGACGAGAGCCTGCCGGGCCAGCAGTTCGGCACGGACGAGTTCCAGAAGGCGGCCCGTCCAGTTGCGGCCCCGGCCGCCGTTCTCGCCCCAGAAGCCCGAGTCGGCGTCGTCGTAGAGCAGGGTCGCGTCACCCGTGGCGAGCAGGATCGCCGCGAGGTCGGGGTGCTGCTCGTACTTGGCTCGCAGCAGCCGGGCCATGACCGCCGTCCGGACCTGCCCCCAGCCTTCGCGCCGGGCCACCGCGGCCGCGACCGTACGGGCCTTCGCGCCCGACTCCGCCGCCACGACTGCGGCACGGGCATCCGGTTCGGCGACGGACCGGGCCCAGTAGGCGTGCGCCACCGACGGGTACGTGACGTCCCCGATGGTGATCGGCGCGGGGTAGTCGTTGCGCAGGGCCTTCTTGCCCGGGTCTTCGAGCGCGCGCTGCGGATACGAGTGGTAGATCTTGACCGCAGGAGCGAAGGACTCGGCCGGCCCGTCGGCGGGCACCCGCGAAGGGGCCTTCGCGAGCCACTGCGCGCGGTCCTCGAAGTAGGCGACGGCTGCGTCGTACTCCTGCTGCGCGACCGTTGCCCCCGACTCGTCCGGGATCCGGCCGCCGGGCCCCGCCACCAGCACCTTGAGGGGACGGTCCTTGCGGTCCATGTCGCCGAGCGCGTAGTGCCGCACGCTCTCGGGGACGGCCAGGTAGGCAGCCCGGGCGGCGGCCCGGCTCTCCTCCGTGCGGTCCGCCATGAAGACGTCCACCGCGGCGAGGCAGCGGGCGGTCGAATCGGGGCGGCCGTTCAGCTCGTCGATGGTGTCGCGGACTTCGGCGAGCAGAAGGTCCGGCGTCAGCCAGGTGCACGGTTCACCGAACGTCCACGAAGCCAGGCCGTGCGCGGAGGCGCGCCCGCCGTCCGGAAGGCTGGTGGCCACCCATCCACAGCGGAGCTTCTGTTCGAACTCGTCGAGGGTGACCAACTCCCAGCAGTCGACGAGGCCGTCGGCGTAGATGAAGAGGTCGGTGAGGAAGTAGGAGCCGCCGTTGCATATGAACGCGTGCCGCCAGGTGCCGGGCACGCGGACGCCGTCCGCCGTTCGATGGGTGATCCGATTGTCGATCATGCGGTGATGATGCCGGACGGACCGGCCGGGAAGCACCTGGATACTGGGGCGAGGCACCGTGTGATGAGGTGCGTCCACTCCAGGGAGGCGATCGTGCTGAGCAGGGGCGCGCGGTGGGTCGCGGCCGCGATGACAGCGGTCTGCCTCGTGCTGCTCCAGGGCGCCGGCGCACCGAACGGTGGCCTCCTGTTCGCCAGGCCGCTGCAGCCCGACGCCGCCGAGGCGGTCGTACCGGGCCGGGTCGGCACGTGGAACATCTGCAATCCCTGCGGGAGCGGGAACGACTTCGGCCGGGCGACGGAGATCGCCACGTACGCGCCGCAGCTCATCGCCCTGCAGGAGGCGTGCGTACGTGACGTCGAACGGATCCGCAGGTACCTGGAGGAGGTCTACGGGCTGACCTACCGGGTCGAGTACGGGACGGTCCTGCGGAACTGGAACCGCTGCGGGGGGCTGCCGTGGCGGCCGGGCGGCTACGGCCAGGCGATCCTCTCGGCGGCGCCGATGACGGACCGGGTGAGCGTCGAGTACCCCGTCGGCGGCTCGGAGGACCGCGGTTACCTGGCCGTCACCACGCTGGTGGACGGCCGGCCCGTCCGCGTCTTCAACACCCACCTCGCCGAGCGCCGGCAGGGCGAGGTACGCGCGGGACAGATCGAGGTGCTCGCCGCGGAAGTCGCCCGCCACGACCGCGCGATCGTCCTCGGCGACTTCAACGCCGTGCCGCACGCGCCCGAACTCGCCCCGATGTGGGCCCTGGCCCCGGACACGGACCACGGCTGCCGCCCCTCGACCACCGATGCCGACGCGGACGCCGACGCGGACGCCGACGCCGGCGCAGACGCCGACGCCTGCACGACGACCACCGACTGGGACAGCACGTTCGACTACGTCTTCCTGCGCGGTATCACCCCGGGCACGGACCACGTCCGCCCCAGCCCGTACTCGGACCACCACCTGCTGTACACCGACCTGAACCGGGGCCGGGGGGTGTCCGGCCGGAGGTAGCGCAGTGCCGTTTCGTCAGCGAAACGGGCGGCGCGAAGAGGCGAACTGCCGACAACCCTCCTCCTCTCCCTCCCCGCCCACGCCGCCGACGCCGCGCCTCGTGCCCAGTCCTACTGGCCGGGCGGGCGGTTGTCGTGCCCCGCCTGCGGATCGAGTGCTCTGGAGGCGGCGGCCCAGGACTCGGGCCCGGGGCCCGGGTCGGGGAGCAGCCCGAGTATGTCCAGCAACAGCTCCAGGTCCCTTGCGTCGGCGGCGCGCGCAGCAACAGCGCGGCGCGCCGCCGCCCGGTCCGCCGTCCCGGAACATGCCAGGAGAGCTGGCTCGTCACAGCCGAAGGGATCCTTCATCCGCCGATCCCACCACGCGCACCGTCCGCATGCCACCGCACTGCTCCACCTGCCCCGCGGCCGGCGGCACGGCCACCGTGGTGTGCCCGCGCACTAGAGCATGGTGAGTGCCTGCATCGCAGAGCGCTCGATACGCGCGAGTTCACCGAGTACGGAGCCGGCCCGTACGAGATGGTCCGCGTCGCCGGATTCGCCTGCTGCCGCGATGAGCGCGGCCACTTCTGTCCAGAAGACGGCGGCCTCGGTGTACAGGGTGTGGCCGGTGCGCAGGTGGCTGTTGTCGATCAGCTGGGCGCACTCGGCGAGGAAGTCCCGGTAGAGGTTGCGGAACAGGGCGCCGCCGGTGCCGGCCCTCTCCATGAGGACGGCGGCCTGCGGCAGGTCCTCGCGTGGGTTGGCGCTGCGCTGCAGCCATTTCGGTACCTGCTCGGCGGCCTTCGCGATGCCGCGGTGCCCCAGGTTCGCGATGGGCGGGTGCAGGAAGGCGTCGGCGCAGGTCTTGATCGCGGGGACGATCCGGTCTCGTGGTGGCGTCAGGCCCACGGGCGCCGTGATGGTGAAGGAGCGGTTCTTGGCGGTCATGGGGCCGCGCTCGGCCCTTGCCCTGGCCAGGCTGGCGAGACTGGTCGAGACGGCTCCGCCCTGCGGGTCGGTGTCCACCAGGTGGGCGTCCTGCTCGTCATAGCCGTACATGGCCACCACGTGCCCGCCGAAATGCACCTTGGTGCTGAAGTAGTCCAGGTGGTAGCTGTCGAGCTGAAGCCCGACCGGCCGACCGGCGTCGATGGGGGCCGCCACGTTCTGCCACGCCTTGCGCGGGGAGGTGGTCTCCGAGACCAGGAGCTCGAGTCCGAGCCTGGCAGTCAGGTTCCTGGTGAGCTCGAACGGTTTCACCCGGCCCCCCAGGAAGGGAAGGCCCATGCTCTTGCTGTCCCAGTAGATGAAGGACAACCCGGAGCCGAGGCCGAACAGCATGGGTTCGGACAAGTCGAGTCCCTCGTGCCGCAGCAGCATGCCCAGTGCCGTCGTCTCGCAGTGCTGCATACCGCGGACATCAAGGTCTTTCACCATGGCCATGCTTGGCATTCTCCTCCTCACAGCCCCCGGTCGGCGGATGCGGAGTCCTCGGTGTAGTAGCGCAGTAGGAGTTCCCGCTCGGCATCCCGGTGCGGGAACATGAGGAAGATCAGCAGCGCACCCAGCGCGATCGCGACCAGGCCGACGGCGTACGCCCGGTCGTCACCGTGGAGGAACGACTGGCGTGCTGCCGCGACGATCTGGTCGGCGTACTCGGGGTACTGCTGGGCGACCTGCCCGGCGGAGGCGAACGACTTCGTCAGCTCGCTCTGGACCTGGTCGGACACGTCCTTGCTCTCGGGGGAAGCGGCGATCGCAGCGCTGAAGGCCGAGGCGTAGCCGGCGGTGAGGAGCAGACCCATGATGGACTGCATGACGGCCCCGCCGAGGTCCCGTTGAAGGTCGGCCGTGCCTGAGGCCATGCCGGCGCGTCGCACGGGCACCGATCCGGTGAGCGAGTGGGATGCGGGCGTCCCGGCGAAGCCGGCGCCGATACCGATGAGCACGTAGGCGAGGCCGATCTGCCAGTAGCTGCTGTCCTCGCCCCAGAACAGCAGCATCCAGGCGAAGGCGAGGAACAGGAACGTGTAACCGATCAGCAGGGTCGTGCGGGCTCCCCGTGTCTCGACCAGCTTCGCGGACCGTGGTGCCACGAGCACGATCATCACGACGAGGGGGAGGATGGCGGCGCCGGCTTCGACGGGGTTGTACTCGAGCACGTTCTGCAGGTACTGCTGGCTGATGAACGCCGATCCCATCATGGAGCCGTACACGATGATGCCCGCGCATGCGGCGACCCAGAACGTGCGCCGGCCGGCGATGTGGAGGTCGTACAACGGGTTGGGAGCCCGGCGCTGACGCCAGACGAACGCCGCTCCGGCGGCCAGGGCGATCGCGGCGAGGCCGACGACCAGTGCCCCCTGGTCGGGGACGGCGGCGAAATTGATCGCCAGCACCAGCCCCGCGACCAGGAGGACGGACAGGATGCCGCCGAGGTTGTCCACCGGTTCGGCCGACTCGTTGGCGTGCGCGGGGACGAACAGCAGGGCCATGACCAGCGCGACCACGGCGAGGGGCAGGGTGACCAGGAACACCGACCCCCAGTAGAAGCGTTCGAGCAGCGCGCCCGCGATCACCGGCCCGAGCAGGGAGATGCCGCCGCCCAGGGCCGACCACAGTGCGATCGACTTCGTCCGCCCCGGCCCCGCCCACAGGGCGGTGATCAGTGCCAAGGTGGTCGGGTAGGCCATGCCCGCCGAGAGCCCGCCGAGGATCCGGGCCACCACGAGGACGGTGTCGCTCGGCGCGTACGCGGCGAGCAGACAGGCGGGGACGGACAGGGCGACGCCGAGGAGCAGCAGCAGCTTGCGCCCGTGACGGTCGCCCACCGCCCCCAGATAGAGCACCGACGCGGCCAGGCCGAGGGAATACCCCACGGCGATCAGGTTCAGCGCGCTCTGGGAGGAGTCGAACGCCTTGCCGATCGCGGGCAGGGCCACGTTGGCCACCGACAGGTTCAAGTTGGCCACCGCGGCAACGATGATCAGGGACGCCAGAACGAGCGACGCCCGCGCCGGGGCCTCACGCGGAACGTCGATGCGAGGCGCGCCGCTGTGCGACATGGAACCTCCGGAGCGAAGTCGGTCTCGGCGAGAGTCTTGCCTGATCCTCCGTGTCGCACATCGCCCCATCGGGATGACACGCCCACCGCTGCCGACGCGGTCCGCCCGCCCCACCGGTGCCCGCCGCGGGTTGTCGGTACGTATCGAGGCCCGGTTCCTGGTGTCTGCGGTCGAGCAGACCGGAACACGCCATGAGCGCCCATCGGCCGAGGACCGGAACGAGGGGCCCCGGGAGATCACGAAGGCTGCCGTCGGCGGCAGCCGGACGACCCATCACGACGGGGAGTGGTCAAGCCGTCCTCGGTGCGCTCAAGCGGCCGGCCGAACGACAGCACCAGGTGCCGAGGCCCGGCGCGTCCTCTGGAGCGGTCCTTCGACGCCGGGGCCGGGCCGTTGGGCGGCTTGCCCGTCGGGTCGTGGGGGCTCGCTGTTTCCGGGCCCGCTGCCCTGGGCCTGCGCGACGGCGGCCGCCCGCGCCGCAATGCCCAGCTCCGCCCGCTCATGAGGCCGCGTTGGACGCACGCCGTGCACCGCACCCGCCTCACCCATGTGAAATACACATCGGCCGATGAGCATCGCACTGCCGCCGACCGGTCGCGGAACGAGATCGTGTAACTCCGTTCACGTCCCGGCCCGAAGGCCGACAACGAAAGGACACACACATGCCCCGTCGCCTTCTCACCCTCGGCGCCGTTTTGGTCAGCGCCTGGGCGCTCGGCGTCACTCCCGCCTCCGCATCTGCTTCCGGCCCCTCGCACCTGCCCGGCCCCGGACAGTCCACGTCCGATCAGGGCATGTCCGCAGCCGCTGCAGGCGGCTGGCTGATCCACACCTTCAACGGCAAGTGCCTCGAGGTCGAGAACTCCGGGACCGCCAACGGCGCCCGCGTCCAGCAGTGGGCCTGCAACGGACAGGCCGGATCCGGCTGGTACGGCGAAAAGCACGGCAGCTACGAATACGTCAAGAACTACCACAGCGGCAAATGCCTCGAGGTCGAGAACTCCCGGACCACCAACGGCGCCCGCGTCCAGCAGTGGGCCTGCAACGGACAGGCCGGATCCAAGTGGTACCCGCTCGACGCCGGCAACGGCTACTACACCCTCAGGAACCCCGCCAGCGGAAAGTGCCTCGAGGTCGAGAACTCCGGAACCGCCAACGGCGCCCGCGTCCAGCTGTGGGACTGCAAGGGACAGGCCGGTACGAAGCTGTACTAGACCGCCTGAACGCACCAGCGGCCGTGCAGGTGAGTCGGAATCCACGTGCAACGCCGGCTGTCCCCGCCGAACCTGGAGCGCGCCGAGCCCACCGCCCTCCCCGGGCGGACGGCCCGTTGGCCGCGTCCGAATCCCCGACCGCGGCGCAGCGGTCCTGCCAGCCCCCGCCCCCCGGGCTCGCAGCACGCTGCCCCACCAGCACGAATGCCCTGTGAGTCAATCAGGCTCACAGGGCATCCGCCATACCCGGACGGGTCTGGACGGCGACGTCGATGCAGTCCATGTCCGTGAACTCCACCAGCAGGCCCTTGGCCCGTCCACCTCCTTGAAGTACCACTCCTGGAGTCTTTCGGCGGCGAGCGCCTGGGAGGGCTCGCAAACGGCCTCACCGGCCCGCGAGGTAGAAGATCCAGACATTGATGCCCGTGCTGAACGAATGATGTTGCACAAATGTACTTCTGCACAACATTGTTGATGACTCGTCAGCCGTACGACCTCACACACGACCGGGTTTGAAGAGGGGAAGTTCTTCATGAGCACCGACGGTTCAGCGAAGCGCGCCACCAGCCGACGCGGGTTCCTCAAGACGGGTGCAGGCGTCGCCGCCGCCGTGGTGGGCGGCGCCGCACTTCCCCTCTTCACGGCTTCCCCCGCGAGCGCGGTCGTGCCCGACTCGCCACGGTTCAAGCTCGACGGATCCGGCGGCAATCCGATATGGAAGAAGCCGCTCCATGCCAACTGGGTGATGCAGTCCTTCGGATACGACAACGTTCACCGGCACGTGTACTTCCTGCAGACGAAGACGGGGAGCACCAACGGCGACCTGTGGGTCACCCAGACCGACACGGGGGGCAACCAGCTGGGGTCCATGGCCCTCCACGGCTTCGGCCACGGCGTATCGATCGCGGTGGAGCCGTACGGCGGTCAGGTCCACCTGTGGACCGAGTGGAAGACGAGTGCCAGCGGATTCGGTACGCGGATCGGCCGGTTCCCGTTCGTCAACGGGGCCGTACTGGAGCAGGACGACCCCTCGGTCCAGGACCGCACGCCCTCGATCGGCGACACGATGATCAACCCGCAGCCCGTGATCGACCCGTCCACGGACCGTCTGCTCGTGCGCTACAACGTCGGAACCGACCAGCGCCGCATCGTCGCCTTCACACTGAACGATGCCCGCGCCGGGCGGCTCACCAGCGCGCACCGGCTGGTGGAGCGGGCCCTGCCGGCCCGCGGCGACTGGGGCAAGGCCAACCCTTTCCAGGGCTTCGCCGCCTACGGCCGGTACGCCTACCTGCTGGAAGGCCCCGTGGGAAACCCCTCGTACATCACCACGGTCGACCTGAACGACGTCGGGAACTCCACGGTGGTGGACCGCTTCGCAACGACGGCCGGCCAGTCCCTGCCGGGCCGCGAACCGCAGGGCATGGCGATCTGGCAGTCCCCGGGCGGGCCGCGGCTTGCCTTCGGCTTCCACTCGAACACATCGGGAGCCCGCCACGCGAGCGTCTTCTACAAGAGCGAGTTCGTGTAGGCCGAGCCCGGAAGGAACCGCCCGGACGCAGGGTCGTCCGGCGCCGTCCCGTGGACCGTACGACCACCGACGCCGGACATCCCGTCAGCAGCGGGTTCCGGCGCCCGGCGGGTTCGGCGAGGTGGACGGCAGACACGTCCAGCGGGATCAATGCAGCGTCCTGAAGCATGTGTTGCGGTTGCCACGGAGCATCCCGGCGGGCCGAGCCCTTCCGCCGTCGGCCGTTACGATCTTCCGGGAGGGACAGTGATCCGCATTCTGCTGGCCGAGGACATGCACATGATCCGAGGGGCGCTGGCCGCCCTGCTGGGCATGGAACCTGACATGGAGGTCGTGGCCGAGGTGGCTCGCGGCGACGCCGTCGTACCCGCCGCCCTCGCCCACCACCCCACCGTCGCGGTACTCGACCTGAACATGCCCGGCGCCGACGGCCTCACCGCCGCCCGCGACCTCCGCGCCGTGCTTCCCGACTGCCGGATCCTGATCCTCACCGCTCTGGGCCGGCCCGAGGCGCTGAGGTCGGCACTCGCCGCCCGGGTGGGCGGGTTCATGCTCAAGGACGCCCAGCCCGATCGGCTCGCCGCCGCGATCCGCAGTGTCGCCGTGGGGGAGCACGTCATCGATCCGAAGCTGGCAGCTGCGGCGCTCACCGCCCAGGAGAGCCCCCTCACCTCCCGCGAAACCGATGTGCTGCGGCTGGCCGCCACCGGCGCTGAGCTCGACGAGATCGCCGGCGAGTTGCACCTCACGCAGGGCACCGTACGGAACTACCTCGGTGCCGCCGTCACCAAGCTCGGCGCCCGCAACCGGCTCGACGCGGTGCGGATCGCCCGGGAGCACGGCTGGCTGGAGTGACACGGAGTTCACCCGACGACGGGGACGGGAACGGATTCCAGACGGACGGTCAGGACGTAGCCGCGGCCGTGCGGAGCCGGCCCGGCGTCCAAGACCCCGCCGAGTGCGCCCGCGCGCTCACGCAGATTCCTCAGCCCGTTGCCACCGGGACCCGCGGCGCAGCCTCGCCCCGGTGAGGGCGGAGGAACCGCACGGCCGTCGTCCGCCACCCGCAGCAGCCTCGGGCCGAAATCCACCTCGCACCGGCGGGCTCCCGCCGCGTGTCGCAGCACGTTCGCCACGGCCTCCCGCAACACCGTGGCGAACAGTGCCTCCGACGCGCCCTCCACCTCGTCCGCATCGCCCCGCACCTGCACGGCGACGCCCGCGGCAGCCAGGATCTTCCGGGCGGAGTCCACTTCCTCGGCCAGGGAGATCTCCGTGCTTTCCCCCGGGATCGCCCGAAGGTCCGCCAGAGCCCGTTCGGCCAGCGCTGCCACATCCGCGAGATGTCGATCGGCCCGCTCCCGGTCGGGGTCGCGGACTGCCAGCTCGCCCTTCAGGACGATCGCGGACAGCCCGTGGCCCAGCAGGTCGTGGACGTCCCGGGCGATGCGCCGCCGCTCTCGCGCCACGGCCAGCGCTGCCAGTGCTCCGCGGGCCTCCCGCACCTGGCGGACGAGGCGGGTGAGCAGGGCAAGGCCGTAGAAGACCGAAGCGATCACCACTACGTCCAGCAGGAGGAGAACGGTGCCTCCAGCCCCCGGCCCATCCGTCCGCAGCAACATTGCGATCGCTGCCAGCGCGGTCGTCGCCCCGACCGCCGGCCAGGCGGTGCGCCCGGGAAGGACGATCAGCACGGAGGCGGCCGCGAAACCCACCAGCTGGGGGTACGGCCCGTCGGGAGCGGCCAGCATGCCCAGGGCGAGGATGAGCTGCGCGCCCAGCGTCCACGCGACGTACGGGGGACGCATGCCCGGGAGACGCGGCATGGAGTGGTACGCCTGCAGTGCGACCACCGCCCCCAGTGCGGCCGCGTAGGCGACGACCCGCCCGCCCGGGACCCCGGCACCGAGCAGGAACGCAGTGCCCACGACGAGGTACTCGACGTGGGTGGCGACCACGATGGGCCACACCAGCCGGGGCGACAGGGCACCAGGAAGGACGTCCGCCCCGCCGGCCGACTGCGCGGGCGGCGCGGCGCGCACGCGCTCGGTCGCCGCCCGCGCGACCGTCACGAGTCGCCGCGCCGCATGCGTACCCTGCCCGGCCAGCCGGGCGATCTCCGCCAGGGCCGTACCCAGCACCGCGTCCAGACTGCGCCCGGCGCGTTCCCGCTCGGCGGTGACCAAGGCCTCCGCCAGTGCGCCACGGGTGGCGCGGAGCTCGGTGTACAGGTCGGTGAGCCGGGTCAGCGCATAGATGACCAATCCGTGGGCGAGCGCGTTGCCGATACCGTTGAGGACGGAATGGACACCGCCGTCGCCGGGCGCGAGCGGCCCCGCAGCCAGCACGACGCCCGTGAACAAGGCCCACCGGAAGCGCCGTTCGACGACCAGCAGGACGGAGGCGCCGAGGAAACCGGGCAGCCCGGACCAGGGCGTGAGCAGGACCTGCGCGCAGAGGGTCCAGGCCCCGCGCAGCCGCCGCGCCGAAGGCAGGCAGGTGGCCAACTGGAGCAGCAGCATCGGCACGGCGGCCGGGCGCGGCAGGGCGACACCGGGTTCGAAGGAAAAGCCGAGCACGACGACGACGAGGATCCCCGATACGACCGCCGGCGCCGGACCGGCGTCGGGGCCGGCATCCGTAGCGGCATCGGCATCCGTGCCGGCCGAAGGGCCGGCTCCCCAGGAGCGACCTTCCGGAGCCGGGCCGGCGACCGGCTCGCCCGGCCGACCCCCAACGCTCCCGATTCCCGGCTCGGCGCCTCCGGGCCCGATTCCCCGCCCGCGCCGAAATGCCCAGCCCCACCCATTCATGAGGTCACGTTAGACGCACGCCAGTGCGCCGCACGGGTGTGAAATACACATTGGCCGATGTGCCTCGCACTGCCGCCGGACGGTCCCCGAACGAGATCGTCGATGTATGCGCACGACGTCGATACGGCGGCCCCTCACCTCGATGGCCGCCACGATCACGATCACCTCCGCCGCGCGGCTCTCCCTCGCGGCACCCGCTCGCGCGGCCGCTCCGCCCCGTCTCGACTCCCTCGTCGACGCCGCCGTAGCCGACTACCTGGATGACGATCGCATTTCCGGCGCGGCCGTCACCGTCGCATCCGGCGGCCGGACCGTCCTGGCCAAGGGCTACGGCGTCGCGGACGTCCGTACCCGAACTCCGGTCGACCCGCGCGACCCTGGCCTTCGCCAAGGGCGTTTTCGTCTCGTCGGCGGTCCCGTCGACCACCTACGAGAAGCTGGCCCGGCGCCAGTCGCCGGCCCTGTACCTGGGACTGCTCGGCACCAGTACGGGCGTGCTGGTACTTGCCGCGCCGGCTTACCCCGTAACCGCCCTGGTGCGCTGGCAGCGGGGCCGAAGCGTGCACCCCCGCGCAGCACGGGCCGCACGCTCCACGGCCTCGGCGACCGGGCTGATCGCGGCCGCGTTCACGGCCGCACTCGGCGCGGCCGTCCGGGACGGCAACGCGATGATGGAAATGGTGCCGCTCGGAGCGCCGCTGCTGTCCACCATCATGATGCTGGGCACGGCGCTCGTGGCGTTGACGCCTGGTGTCGTGGCCTGGGCGATCGCGGCCTGGCTCCGCAGCTGGTGGAGCGTGACCGGCTGCATCCTGTTCACCGTCACGGCCGTGGCCGCGGTCACGATGACGAGCATGCTGCTCAAGTACCACCTGGTGGGCTGCCCGTTCGCCTGGCCGGCCCAGTGAACTCCCCGCACGCCGCAGCACGGTCACACGACGCGGCGGTCTGTGCGTTTCCGGCAAGAAGAGGAGCAGATCATGAACACGTGGACCAGGCGCGGTCTTCTGACCGCCGGCACGGCGACGGCAGCTCTCGCGCTCATCGGAGCCGGCTCGCCGTCGCGGGGGCCGGAGCCGCTCGACATCGTGACCGGCGAGGACGGTTTCAGCACGCCGGCGACCGCGGTCGCCGGCGCGGTGACCTTCCGGGTACGGACGACCAGTACCCGTACCGGCATCGTCGGTATCGCCCGACTCCGCCGGGGCATCGGTGAGGCGTCCTTCCGCAGGCACCTGCGCGACGTCTTCGAGAAGGAGAGTCCGCAGGGCGTCATCGAGGCGTCCAAGGCGCTGATGGCCGATGCCGAGCTGTACGGCGGCGCCATGGCGGTCCCCGGTTCGCAGTCGTCCTTCACGGCGTGGCTGCCGCCCGGCCCGTACCTCGTGCTGGAGTACAAGGACTTCGAGGGTCCCATCGGACGCGGTCCCCTCCCCGGCGCAGAGTACGTCAGCCCGCTCCTCCTCCACGCGGCCGAGGAGGCCGGAGCCGGGCGCACCTGTCCGTCCGCCACCGCCACCGTCACCGCCGTCGACACGGCGCGGGGCCCGCGCTTCGTCCTCGACGGGCGCATCCGCCGGGACCGGCCCTTGCGCTACGTGAACGCGATGCGAGGACAGGTTGACGAGCTCGCGGTGTACCCGCTCACCGACGACTCCGTCACCGATGCCGACGTCCAGAGGTTCTTCCAGGACACTCGGCAGACGCCCAGGCCCTTCGACCTCGCCGCGCAGCTGGGGACGCCACCGCTCTCCCCGGGCCGGAGCGCGGTCATCGGGATGCCCCTCGCCCGGGGCCGGTACGCCCTCACCAGCTGGGTCGCCGGTATGGAGGACGCGCAACACCTGTCCGCACACGGCCAGGTGCTCATCATCACCGTTCCCTGACCCGGTCGCGGCCCGCGATGGCCGCCACGTTCTACTTGGCGGCCGCTGACGCCGGAAGGTCAGGTCCTCCCCAGCAATGCGGCGTAGGCCCGCTCGATTCCCTGCGCGTAGCCGGTCCCCAACTCGACGTAGACGTGCCCGGAGGCGGCACACGCCTCGCGCAGAGCGGAGCTCCGATCCCTCACCCACGCGGCGATCTCCCGGTAGGTGGTGTCATCGGCTGCCTCGAGCCAGTCCGGTGCGGCCCGCAGGTGCTCGGGGGACAGTTTCGTGTTTCCGAGGAAGACGGAGGTCAGCGGTATCCCGAGCTCGGCGGCGGTCGTGGCCGCCACCGGTGTGACGATGTCGCCCTCGATCACATAGCCGTCATGGGGATCGGAGTCGTCGAGAGCCTCTGCAACTGCGCGGATGAACTCGATGAGGAACGGCTGGGCGAACACTGCCTTGTCCGGATGCGTACCATGCCGCACGCCGTGCTCGGGGGCAGCGTGTTGCAGCATCGACACCAGGGCATCGGTCGGGCATCCCGGGAGGCCCTCCCGCTCGAGCAGCATCCACGCCAGGGTGCTCTTACCCACCCGGGGTGGGCCGCCGATCAGGTAGATCACATGAAGACCGTACCCCGGGCCCGGAGGCGTGGTGGCCGAGTCGACGGGTTGGCGCACTCGGAACGGGTATCCGAGACACGGCCCGGAATGCCGCGACTCGGCACACGGATCACTGCGGTTCGCGGTCCGTGTCTTCGTCCGGGAAGAAGAGGTCCTCGATCGGTTCGCCGAACAAGGAGGCGATCTTGAACGCGAGCGGCAGGCTGGGGTCGTAGCGACCCGTTTCGATGGCGTAGACGGTTTGCCGTGAGACGTCGAGGCGGTCAGCGAGGTCGACCTGACTCCAACGGTGCACCGCCCGCAGCTCCCTGAGCCGGTTCTTCACCGGGTGCGCGGGGTCTTGAACAGCAGGGCCGCGATCCAGATCAGGATGCTTCCGAGGAAGCTGATCTGGACCAGCTGGCGCAGGTCGCCCACCCCGGCCGTCTGGAGGAGCCCGACGGCGAAGATCGACATGAGCAGCACGCCGAACCCGATCGCCAGAGCCTCGAGCTGGCCGCGACGCTGGTACTCGTCGGCGCGGCGCAAGCTCCTGACCACGGCCCGGACGATCCACAGGCCCGGGGCGAGGTTCAGCAGCGACCAGAACAGCTTCCACGAATCCGCCGAGCCGAAGAGGCCGAACTCTGCGATCAGGCTGAGCAGCCCGAGGGCGATGACCGCCGGCAACCAGTCGAGGAACCACGCTCGGGTGCGGGCCGTGTCGCTTCGGCTCTGGCGATTCTCTGGTGTTCTCCTCATGAGGGCAATGTAAAGGGGCCTTGTCTAGATGTAAATGGTCCTTGTCAAACAGGTGTGGGCAGTTGACGATCCGTCATCGATTCAAGGCGTCGGCGGCCGTCCGTCCCGGACGTCGGTCCGGCTCGGCGATCGATCGCCCGCACCTCACGCCGAGCTGCGGAACGGTCTGGAAGCAAATGATCGAACAGGCCCTGGACGAGGGGAGGCGGGCGGCGAGGAATCAGAGCTGGGGTGCGGTGGGTCGGTGAGGCGGCGGGCCTGTCGCACGGGGGCTCCGTTTCGCACGGTTCCCGGACGCGGGACACCGTGGGCTTCCCGGACCACACCAGGGGCAGCCCCGGCAGAGGCCGAGGCGAAGCCCGCCCTGCAGGGCGGGGGCATGCCCGCATCGCGGGGCGTGGGTGCGGCCTGCCATCACCCCGGAGGGGCGGCAGGTCGGGGCAGGCCGGCCGACCCTGAGAATGGGGCGGTGAATTCGAAGACGTGTATGGACAGCGAGTCGGTGGAGAACCTGCTGGCGCTACTCAAGCAGGCCGCCGAACTGCCGGCGGAGGACGCGCAGCGGCGCCGCATCGAGGGAGCCGCCAAGAACCTCCTCCGGCGCGGCCGTCGCGATCGCAGGGCCCGAGCACGCGTAAGGGACCGGGAGTTCGACGCCGCGCTCCTCGCCGCCACCGTCACCGGATCACGCGACCGGATCATGGACACCGCCCTCCCCACCCGGCTGCCCGGCCCGCAGCAGCTGACAGAAGCCGGACCCGACTCCGAGCCGTCCGCAGGCGGGCCGACGGCCGCCGCGCAGAAGCCGGCGGTCCTGGGCACCCTGCGCCGCGGTCAACGGTGCTACATCTGCAAGGACCATTACAGGGAAGTGCACCCCTTCTACCACCACCTGTGCATGACCTGCGCCACCTCCAACCTCGACCAGCGCACTGCACGCACCGACCTCACCGGACGCCGCGCGCTGCTGACCGGCGGCCGAGTCAAGATCGGCCACGAACTCGCCCTGATGCTGCTGCGCGACGGCGCCGACCTGACCGTCACCACCCGCTTCCCCCGCGATGCCGCAGCCCGATTCGCCGCCGCCCCAGACCGTGACCGCTGGTGGAACCGGCTGACCGTAGCCGCGCTCGACCTGCGGGACCCGCGGCAGGTACTGGCCTTCACCGAGCAGGAGTTGGCACGCGCCCGCCCGCTGGACATCCTCATCAACAACGCAGCCCAGACCCTGCGCCGCGCACCCGAGACATACGCGGCCCTGGCCGCCACCGAAGCGGCCGGGCTTCCGGCCGCACGTCACTGGGTGGCCCCGGGCTTCGTCGTGCCCGGCCATCCCCACCGCGCCCTGACCACAGGCGGCACCCCGGCCGCGACCGCACTCGACATACCCGCGGACACAGGGGGCGCGGTCGATGCGGCAGGACTGCTGCCCGATACCGCCCCGATGAACTCCTGGACCCTGCAGCTCGGCCAGATCAGTGCCGCGGAACTCATCGAGGTGCAACTCGTCAATGCCGTCGCCCCGTTCCTTCTCGCCGACCGACTGCTGCCGCTGATGGAGGCTTCGCCCCACCCCACCCGCTACCTGATCAACGTCTCGGCGGTGGAGGGCCAGTTCGGCGCGCTCAACAAGTCGCCCGACCATCCGCACACCAACATGGCCAAGGCCGCCCTGAACATGCTCACCCGCACCAGCGCCTCCGCTCTCGCCTCACGGGGAATCCACTGCTGCTCAGTCGACACCGGCTGGGTCACGGACGAGAAGCCCGCAGCCGCACGGGCGCGACACGCAGCGACAGGATGGAGGCCTCCGCTGGACGTCGTCGACGGCGCGGCACGTATCTACCACCCCATTCGCGAGGGTGAGGCGGGCCGGCCCCTGCACGCGGTGTTCCTCAAGGACTACCGCCCTGCAGCCTGGTAGCCGTACAAGGCCGAGGTGAGGTGCTCGACCTCCTGTAGCCGGTATCGCCCGGTCACGTCACATTGCCTGAGGTGATCAGGTCGCCCGGAAGCAGCCGGTCTGGTGGTCGAGGGCCGGATCGGTGGGACCGCAGTGCAGTACGCCGATCCTGGGCCAGACGGTGACGGGATCCTAAGGGCTGCTGCGAAAGGGCTGGTCACGGGCTATGACCTGGTGCGCAAACTGGGTAGCTCCCCAGTTTCCGGCACGGGTATCGTCCGGTTGCAGACCGGCCGTACCAGCGGCCTCCCGGATTCGGAGACCGGCCTCGAGGAGCTGGCCCTGGTCCGCGAGCTGAACTGGCGCGCTTGGCCGCCTCGGCGGAGTTCTTGAGCCGGTACCCCGTCCAGCAGGCGGGCGGGCGCACGATCATCGAGTTGTGGGTACCGGCCGAGGAGCTGGACGACTTCAACGCTCACACTGTCGGCGAGATCCAGGTGGTCCACGAGTTTCGCTGAGCCAGGGCGGCTTGCCGACGGGGCAGGCCGCCCCGCTGCGACGATGCTGCGCGGCTGATGTGATCGCGGCGTCGACGCCGCCCAGGGCGTGCTGGGGAGGCGAAACAGAACGGAAGAGCTGGAATGCGATCCTCCGAGATCGAATCAGGATGCCGGGCCCATGACTGAAACACCATCGCCCATGCAGATGGTCTCCTTTTGCGGCCTGGCGGGACGGCATTCCTCACTCGGGCTGCCGGGCTGACCGGCGCTACGTCACCCTGGCTGAGCTCCTGGTTCGGGCTGGGGGAGTTACGGACTCGGGCTGAGATGGAAGGTGCAGATCTTCGACGAACCGGCGCACCCGGCTTTCGCTCAGGTGCTGAAGGCTTCAGCCGGCACCGGAAAATCCCCACCCTTGAGTTGCTGGCCATGGAGGCGCCGCACATACAGGCGGTCGACGCAGACTTCGACGGCTGCGCGGGAGGCGAACTGATGCTGACGCTGAGAGAGTTCGACAGTTCCAGCTGGGATGTCCGCACGGCCGACACGTGGGTGCTGAGTGAGGCTCGTGTCCACGACTGACCCCAACTGAGCGCGTTCACGTGTACCGGCGTGAGCGCATTCGGGGGGTGTGCCGACAGCGGTCCGACACCGATCCGGGGTGGGCGCACGCGGCGCGGCAAGATGCCGACGTCCTCATAGCGGCATGCCGGACATTCCGGTTCGTGTGATCCTCCTGACCGCCAACGGCACCCGGGTGGGAGGAGTCCACGAAACGCAAGCTCCCTCCGGAATGCGTTGCCGTCGCGCACAAGAGCGGAGGCCGCGCCGATCGATCCTGTTCTCATCGCCTCTCAGGAATCAAAAGCGCAGCTCCAACAGGCTCCATTTGTACTCTAGTTGGGACGCGATGACGCATCGCGCCGCATCGGGAGCCAGGTTGGCCGACCGGGTTGCTGCAGTCGTCCGGCCCGCGTCGGCCGGCGCCGTCCGCACCTCGCGCCGACGACGCCCCGTTTGCTTGCAGCCGAGCGACGGTGCATGCTTGCGCGAATTCCGGTCGGGCGCAGCGTCGCACCCCTGACAGACGTACCCGGATCCGACGCCCGGGTCACCAGCAAGCCACACGGGAGCGCGTGTTGAGTACACCGGGGACCCCCCGTCAGCAGCAACTTCGAAGCCTCAGCGACGGGGAGCTCTGTGCCCTGCTGCGTGGGCACACCTCGGAGCCCGACGCGGCGGTCGGCGACGTGATGGACGAGGTGTTCGCCCGTCACCACTCCTCGGTGCTCGCCTACGCCCGCACGTGCTGCCGAGACCTGTCCACCGCCCAGGACCTCGCTGCCGAGGCCTTCGCCCGTACCTACCGGGCCATCGCCTGGGGTGCCGGCCCCGAGTACGCCTGGCGGCCCTACCTGCTGACCTGTGTGCGCCGTCTGGCGGCCACATGGGCGCGGGAGGCCGCCCGTACCCGGCTGTCGGACGACTTCGAGGAATGGGCCGCGCAACTCTCGGACGGCCAGGACGCCGAGGACGCCGTGTTCACGGCGGAAGAAGGATCGCTGGTCCTGCGTGCCTACGAGTCGCTGCCGGAGCGCTGGCAGGCCGTGCTGTGGCACTCCGTCGTCGAAGGCGAGCCGGCGGCCGAGACCGCGGCACGCCTCGGGATATCGGCGGGAGGCGTCGGCTCACTGGTCGCGCGGGCACGGGAAGGCCTGAAGGAGGCGTACCTGCGCGCCCATCTGGACCAGAGCGCGAGCGACGAGTGCCGGCACTACGGGGGGCAGATCGCCGCCAGGCTGCGCCGGCCGGGCAAACGCCTCACCCGGGACCTGAGCCGCCACCTCCAGGGGTGCGACGACTGCGCACGGGCCGAGCGTGACCTGCGCGACGTCAACGGCCGTCTGGGCGTGCTGTTGCTGGGTGGAATCCTGCTGTGGAACCCCGCCTCCTTCCTGTCGGCCCTGGGCGGGAACGGCACACATCTCGCCGCGGCCACACTGAACGGGACGCAGCTCGCCGCAGCGAAGGCCGGCGCCGTGAAATGGGTGGCTGCGGCAGCCGTGGTGGGAACGGCGGCCACCGCGGCCGTCCTGCTGCCGGCCGACTCCGGGAGCAACGGTTCCGGCAGGGCCGCAGCCCCCGCCGCAACCCCCGCGGCTCCGGGCAGCAGCCCGCTCCCGGAGGCAGCACCGATCATGGCCATCGGATCGGCGGCCTTCGCCACGGCCCCCGCCACGGGTCTCCCGTCCGCCTCCCCGTCCGCCTCTGCGTCCGCCGCGCCGACCTCGGCTTCGCCCTCGCCGGACCACGCCGGAGCCGCCCTGGTCAACGTGGCCTCGGGCCTGTGCGTCGGCCTTGGCGACGGCGGTTCCGACGGCTCGTTGCAGTTGGAGAAGTGCACCGGAAAGGCCGACCAGGGGTGGCAGCGGCTCCCGGCCCACCAGAACACGTACCAGCTCCGCAACGCGGACACCGGCACCTGCCTCGACGGAACCACCCGCGGCGGGAATCTCGCCGAGGTCACCCTCCGCGCGTGCCGGACCGGCGCGGACCGAGTGACGCAACTCTGGCGGTTCGAGCAGGACGCACGATACGGCGCGTACCGCGTCTGGTTCGTGCCGAAGGTCCCGCACAGCGACTACGCCGACCATCTTCTGGGCCCGCGGAACTGGCCGAAGGCCGACCCTCCGCGTCCGGGATCGGAGATGGTGCACCTGCCCAACTACTACAACTCGGTCAACCTGCTCTTCGCTCTGAGGTGAGCCCGCACGCGGGCGGGCGTTCGTCGAACCGAGGTCACCCCGGGAACCGGCCCGTGGAGCGCAGGTGCCAGCGCCGCTCGGCGTAGGCCAGGTCGTCCCGCCACAGCCGGGCCGCCGCAGCGCGCATCACCGGGCGAAGGACCGGGGCGGCCCAGCGGGCGAACACGAAGCCCGGCCGGTCCGAGGCGGCCACCACGGCCTCGGTCACCGCCGTGCGCGGACGGCCGAGTTCGTCCGGCCCGAGGGGGGTCGCATGCGTCTCCACCACCGAGCCCGCGCCTTCCCCCTCGGTGATGCGCATGACGACGGTACGTGGTTCAGGAGCGGTGAAGACCGCCTGCACGGGTACCACCAGGCGACCGGCCACCTTGAAGGAGACGCCGACGGTGAAGCCGTCGTCGGCGCCGTCCCCGCCGGGTGAGCCGACGACCGTGAGGTCGACGAACGAATACGGGTGGAACCAGGCACCGTGCCATGGATCCAGACGATTGGCCACGACATCCTCGGGTTCGCAGCGCCCCCTGCCCTCGTACACCGCGGTCACCCCACGAGCGTGAGCCGGCCGGACCGGCACGACGGGGGCGTCCAGCGGTGCCTCCCCGCCGACCTCGTCGAGACGCACCCACAGGAGGATGCCGTCGTCGAAGGCCGGCAGCGGTTCCCAGCCCGCGAACGACGAGCCGTCAAGGGCGAGTCCGTGCCAATGACACACCAGCGCTCCGCACCGGACCGGGCTGTCCCCGAGAGGCGCCCCGAGGTGCGGGCAGGCACCCGGGCCGGCGTGCAGCCGGCCGCCGGCGCCGCGCCAGAGCACGACCTCATGGTCGGCCACGGTACGGGCCAGGGGGCGGTCGCCGCCCAGCGAGGCGGACGCCCCCACCACGTACCAGTTCCCCGACGGCCGGGCCTGCGCCCGCTTCACTGCTTCCGCGATGAGGCTCGGCCTGGCGTCGCGCCAGGTCGGCCGTTGCCGCTCCCACGGCACGGGGCTGCGGCGCAGCGAAAGGGGCAGACGGGCGCGCCGTGCCGGCGGTTCGGGATTCACGCGACCTCCTCTGAGACCGGGCGGGCCGGGTCGACGGGCGGCGTCGGAGGTGTCCGGGCGGGCACCGGCGCGGAGCGCCGGCGGTGGCGCAGCCTGATGGCCGCCAGCTGGGCCAGTGCGCCTGCCGCGACCGTCGCGCGTCTGCGGCGCGGTACCACGGCGCGCTGGTGCAGCACCGCATAGCCGTCCCGGCTGATCGCGTCCAGGATGCTTCCGTACAGGACGTACGCCGTGCGGATGCAGGGAAGGGACACCGGATCGAGCATGGCGAGGCCGGGCCGAGCTTCTCGGTAGACGCCGCGGGTGAGTGCCTCGAACTCCCGCAGGGCGGCCAGCGCACGGCGGTCCTGGCGGCCCGTCCTCCGGCACCAGTGCATCAGCTCCCGCTCGACCCCGTGCCCGGCCAGAAGGTCCTCCGGCAGGTACACGCGCCCGCGGTCGAGGTCCTCGCCGACGTCCCGCAGGAAGTTGGTGAGCTGGAAGGCGACCCCGAGGGCTGCCGCGTACGGCTCGGCTTCCTCTCGCTGCACCACCGTGCCCAGCACCGGCAGCATCTGCAGCCCGATCACGGCCGCCGACCCGTGCATGTAGCTGCGCAGGTCCGCATAGGTGGGGTAGGCCGTCACCACCAGATCGGACCGCATCGCGGCCATGAAGTCCTCGAAGTGGCCGTGATCGATGGCGTACCGGCGAGCCGTATCGGCGAGGGCCGCCACGACCGGTTCGCCGCTGTCCCCCCGATGCAGCCCCTCGTCCAGACGCCGCTGCAGCGCCGCCAGCCGCGCACCGCGCAGGCCGTCGTCCGCACCGGGATCCGTCGAGTCGACGATGTCGTCGGCCCACCGTGCGAATCCGTACAGCGCGTGCACGGCGGGCCGGCGTTCGGCCGGCAGCAGGCGGGTGGCCAGGAAGTAGGTCCTTCCGTGCGCCGCATTCAGCTCGCGGCAGCGGCGGTATGCCGCTCGCAGCGCCGGATCGGTGATGCCCGCCGCGTCGAGTTCACGGCGGGTCATCGGGCCGCCCCCTCGGTCCGGCCGGAAGTACGCCGGGCGCCGCCCGTGATCCGGGCCGCCGCCAGCTTCCCCGACACCAGGGCCGTCGGCACGCCCACGCCGGGGGTGGTGCCGCAGCCGGCCAGGACGGCGTTCTGCGTGCCCCGGACCAGATTGCGGGGCCGGAACGGGCCCGTCTGCAGGAACGTGTGGGCGGCCGAGAAGGGGGTGCCCGCCGCGTGTCCTTGGCCGAGCCAGTCCGCCGGGGTGACCAGGCATTCGTCCTCGATGGCCTCCTCGATGCCGTCGAGGCCGCGCCGTTCCAGCTCGCGCAGCAGGTCGGCCCGGTAGCGGGGGCCGAGCTCGCCCCAGGCAGCACCTGCGGGCCCGATCTCGGTGTTGGGGCAGGGGGCGAGGACGTAGTGGAGATGACGGCCCGGTGGGGCGAGAGCGGGGTCGGTGGCCGTGGGCCGGGTGATGAGGAGGGACGGATCGCTCATCAGCCGTCCCTGCCGGGTGAGTTCGTCGAACGTGGTCCGCCAGGCGGCACCGAACGAGATCGTGTGGTGGGCCAGTTGCGGCCAGGTGCGGTCCGTGCCCGCGTGCAGCACGACGGCGGAGGGGGAGTGCCGCAGCTTCACCGGCCTGCGGGGCCGGCGGCCGAGAAGCCGGTAACTGCACGGCAGGTCAGCGGTGAGGACGACCGCGTCGCAGGGGATGCGGTCCTTCGTGGTGACGACGGCGGTGATCCGCTCGCCGGAGCGTTCCAGCCCGGTCACCGGCTCGCCGAACCGAAGCTCGGCGCCCGCGTCGGCGGCGGCGTCCGCCATGGCCTGCGGCAGAGCGTGCATGCCGCCGCGCGGGAAGTACACCCCGGCCACCGTGTCCATGTAGGCGATGACGGCGTAGGCGGCGAGTGCCCGAGCCGGCGGCACGCCCGCGTACAGGGCCTGGAAGGAGAAGACCCGTTGCAGCCGCTCGTCCTTCAGGAAGCCCGCGATGCGCCGGTCCAGCCGCCCGAATCCGCCGAGCGCCGCCAGCCGGGCGAGGTCGACGGTCAGCAGGTCCAGGGGCGAGTCGAAGTTCGCGTCGATGAAACGGCGCATCTGAGCCCGGTAGAGCTGCTCCAGCCAGGCGCGCAGCCGCCGGTAGCCGGCCGCCTCACCGGCTCCGGCGAACCGCTCGACCGCCGAGGCCATCGCCTCGCGGTCGGTGTGCACGTCCAGGGTGCTGCCGTCCGCGAACGAGGCCCGGTAGGCCGGGTGCAGCGGAATCAGGTCCACCCGCCGGTCCAGGCTGTCCCCGACCGCCGCGAAGGCTTCGTCGGCGAGGTCGGGCATGGTCAGCACGGTCGGGCCGGTGTCGATCCGGTAGCCGCCCCGCAGCAGGCGACCCGCCCGCCCGCCCGGCAGGTCGTCCCGTTCGACCACGGTGACCTGGCGCCCCGCTCCCAGTAGGTGCAGGGCCGCCGACAGGCCGGCCAGGCCCGCCCCGACGATCACCACGTGGTCCGTGGGGCCACTCACCGTACGGGTCATCGCCGGCCCTCCGGCGCGTCGGAGCCGGCCGGAGCGGCAGCGGACGCGGGATGTGATCGGGCCGGCGGGGGGTCCGCAGGGCGGCCGGCCGCCTGCGCGCTCAGCAGCCCGCGCAGGCGGCCCGCGGCGTCCGCGTGGAGAGAGGCGCCGTCGAAGTGACGCAGCCCCTGGGCCGACAGGCGCTCGATCTTCGCCTCGACCGCTGCCCGGGCGCCCGTCCGTACCAATACCTCCCGTACCTCGTCGAGACCCGCACGTGTCAGCTCCTCGTTCCCGAGGGCCCGCTCGAGCACCGCCAGGGCCGGCCGGTCGGCCCTGGCCTTGGCGCGCGCCACCGCCAGCGCCGCCAGATAGGTCGGCTTCCCGCCGCGGATGTCCCCGCCGCAGCTCTTGCCGGTGTGCCGCGGGTCGCCGAAGACGTCCTCGAGGTCGTCGCGCAACTGGAAGGCCATGCCCACACAGCGCCCGGCCGAGCACAGCGCCCGCATGGTCCGGCCGTCCGCGCCCGCGACCGCCGCACCCAGCGCCAGGGGCCGTTGAACCGAGTACAGGGCACTCTTGAGGTGGGCGGCGCGCAGCGCCCGCGACGGGGAGCGCGACCCGGTCAGCTGCCCCTGGAGGTCGAGGAACTGGCCCGCCACCATCTCGATGCGCATATCGCTCCACACCTCGCGCACCACGGTCGCCGTCCACGGGTCCAGCGCCGTGTCCGCCACCACGTCATCCGCCCACGCAAGTGCCAGGTCCCCGGCCAGGACCGCAGCCGCCTCCCCGAAACGGGCGGCGCGAGCCGGCGCCGCGGCGCCGCTGTATCCGTCCCGCACGTCGGCGTGGAGCGCCGGGCGGCCTCGCCGCAGAGCCGACCCGTCCATCACGTCGTCGTGGACCAGGGCACAGGTCTGGAGCAGTTCGAGCGCCGCGCCGATGCGCAGGGCGGCCGCGGCCGTCGACTCGTCGCCCCCGCCGCAGGCGCGCATCGACCACCAGAGGAGCTGCGGGCGGGTGAGCTTGCCGCCCTCCCGGGTGAAGCGCGCGACGCGCTCGGCCAATTCACCGGCGAAGTCGGCGTCCAGTACCCCGGCCCGGGTGAGCCGGTCTGCGAGCACCTGCTCCAGCGCGTGCCCGATCGCGGCGGGCACGTTCGCATCCACCGCCTCGGGTCCGCCCGGCACCATGATGCCGTCCGCGGTCTCCGCGCCGCGCCCGGCCCCGGCGGCCGCCCGGCCGGCCCGACGGCGCCGCAGAGCGGAACCCGAAGGGGCCACCAGGCGGGGAACGGGCGGCGGTGCGGCCGCGGGCTGGTCCTTCGCCTGGGTCCGGCGCATCCCGGTTTCCTCTCGTCGTGGTGTCGATCGCTCGGCACGTGTGTCTTCGGTCCCTTCCCGTGATACGGATGCAGTCCGGAGCGGATACCCGAACGCGCGGGAATGCCATCGTGCGGACGCACCTGACCAGGTGACGCCGGCACAAGACCGCATCCGATTCCGTGCCGTGGCAGGAAACCCCCGCGCGTACACGCCGATGCGGAAGGGAGACAACAACCGTGCTGAAGACGGACGTGGCGGTCATCGGGGCGGGAGCCGCCGGCTTGTCCCTGGCCCACCGGCTGAACGGACGCGCGCCCGCAGCACCGGCCCCGTCCGTCATCCTCCTCGATGCTCCGCCCGGCCCGTTGCGCCCCGCCCCGCGCACGTGGTGCTTCTGGGGGGCCGGCCGCGGCCGCTTCGACGCCGCGGTGCGCTCACAATGGCGCCACCTGCGGGTACGGCCGCCCGCCGGCCCCGCGATCCAGGGGGACATCGCACCGCTGCGGTACAAGATGATCCGCTCCGACGACTTCGAGACCCTCGTCGCCCGGGACCTCGCGCGCAGCCCCAACGTCCGCCGCCTGGAGGCGATCGTGGACACGGTGGAAGAGACCCCCTCCGGCCCCCGGGTGCTGATGACCCGGCCCGACGGCAGCCTCGACGCACTCGAGGCCCGGTGGGTGTTCGACTCGCGTCCCCTGGGAAGCCTCCCGGCCGCCCGCACCACCGTGCTCCAGCACTTCCACGGCTGGTTCGTCCGGACCGCTCGGCCCGCCTTTGACACCGGGACCGCCGACCTGATGGACTTTCGCACACCACAGCCCGCCGACGGGCTCTCCTTCGGCTACGTTCTGCCCACAGGCCCGTGCGAAGCCCTCGTCGAGTACACCGAGTTCTCCCCGCACGTGCTGACGGACAGCGGCTACGAGGCGGCGCTGCGGCACTACGCCGCAGACGTCCTGTCTCTCGGCGACCTGGACATCGTCGCGACCGAGACCGGCCTGATCCCCATGACGGACGCCCCCATGCCACAACGGGTCGGTGCGTCGGTGTTCCGGATCGGCGCCGCCGGCGGTGCGACCCGTCCGTCCACCGGATACACCTTCGCCGGACTCCAGCGCCAGACACGGGCCGCCGCCGCCGCGCTGCGGCAGGGCCGCGATCCGGTACCTCCGGCCGCCCATTCCGTGCGGGCCCGCACCATGGACGCGGTACTCCTGCGCGCGCTGGACAGCGGCCGGATCGACGGCCCCGACCTGTTCTGCCGACTCTTCGCCCGCGTCCCGCCGGCCCGGCTGCTGCGCTTCCTCGACGGGCGCACGAACCTGCTCGAAGACCTGGCCGTCGGCCGCCACGCCCCGGTCGGCCCCATGCTGCGCACCGCCGTCGAGCTGCCCTGGCTACCGCGCCGTCCCTTCCCCTGACCCCTCCACCGCGATTCCACCAGTCCCTGGAGACCGTATGACCCTGCTGCGCGACGAGGACCTCGCCGCCGCGTTCGACCATGCCTCCCACACCTACGACGCACTGGTCGCCGCGAACCCCGGCTACCACGCACATCTGCGGCGCTCGGTGCGCCGCCTCGGCCTGCCCGCACACGGGGAGGGGCTGCGGGTCTTGGACCTCGGCTGCGGTACCGGAGCCTCGACAGCCGCGATCCGGTCCGTCCTCCCAGCCGCCGAGATCACGGCCGTCGACGCCTCGGCCGGCATGCTGGCGAGAGCCGCCGCCAAACCGTGGGGCGACGGCGTGCGCTTCGTCCACGCCCCGGCCGAGTTCCTGACGGATGCGGGCGTCCACGGACCCTTCGACGCGGTATTCGCCGCATACCTCTTCCGCAATCTCACCGATCCCGAGGCCGTCCTCGCCACCGTGCACAGCGTGCTGGGACCGGGCGGCCGGCTCGCCGTGCACGAATACAGCCTCAGCGGCCGCCGCGCCGACCGGGCAGTGTGGACGCTGGTGTGCCGCGGCATCGTCCAGCCGGCCGCCACCCTGTTGGGGGACGGGCCCCTGTACCGCCACCTGTGGCGCAGCGTCGTCGACTTCGACCAGGCCGACCGCTTCGCCGCCCGGATCCGCGGGGCCGGCTTCGACAAGGTCCGTACCCTGCCCCTACCGGGCTGGCAGACCGGCATCACCCACACCTTCGTGGCCACGCGCACGGGAGCCTCCCGGTGACCGGATCCGCCCCCGCGCACGAGCGGCGGCCGGCCCCGCGCCGCGGCAAGGACCGGCGGGCACGCGTCCTGCCCGCCCGACCAGGAGCCCGCCACGCAGCAGGCCGCCCCACGGCAGCCGTGATCGGCGGCGGGATCGCCGGCCTCGCCGCCGCCACCGCGCTGGCCGAACGGGGCGTGACGGTGACGCTGTACGAGCGCGAGCCCTACCTCGGCGGCCGGGTGGGCGGTTGGCCGACCCGGTTGCGCGACGGCAGCACCGTGACGATGAGCCGCGGCTTTCACGCCTTCTTCCGGCAGTACTACAACCTGCGGGGCCTGTTGCGCCGCACCGATCCCGCCCTGGCCGGCCTCACCGGACTGCCCGACTACCCGCTGCTGCACGCGGACGGGCTGCGCGACAGCTTCCGGCGCGTGCCGCGCACCCCGCCGTGGAGCGCACTGGGCTTCGTCGCGCTCAGCCCGTCCTTCCGCCTGCGGGACCTGCGCGCCATGAACCCGGTTCCGGCCCTACCGCTGCTCGACGTCCGCGTCCCCGACGTGTACCACCGGCTCGACGGCACCAGTGCCCACGATTTCCTGGAGGCCATCGGCTTTCCGGAACAGGCTCGCCACCTGGCTTTCGAGGTCTTCTCCCGGAGCTTCTTCGCCGACCCGCGCCGGCTGTCCGCAGCCGAAATGGCGCTCATGTTCCACATCTACTTCCTGGGCTCCGCCGAAGGCCTCCTGTTCGACGTGCCCCGCTCGCCCTACCCGGCCGCGCTGTGGGCCCCCCTGGCCGAATACCTCGGGCGGCACGGCGCCGAGGTACGCACGGCAAGCCCCGTCGGGCACGTCGAACGCGTCCCCGCGGGTGCGTTCGAGGTGACCGCGGACGGCGCCACGCGACGGTACGACGCCGTGGTCCTCGCCCTGGACGCCGCCGGCCTGCGGTCCCTGGTCGCCCGTTCCGAGCGGCTGGGCGACCCCGCGTGGCGGGAGCGCGTGGCGCGCCTGCGCACGGCGCCGCCCTTCCTCGTCACCCGACTCTGGCTCGACCGGCCCGTCGCCCCGGACCGCCCCGGTTTCCTGGGCACCAGCGGCTTCGGAGGCCTCGACAACATCAGCGTGCTGAACCGATGGGAGGACGAGGCCGCCCGCTGGGCGGCGCGCACCGGAGGATCCGTACTGGAACTCCACGCCTATGCCGTCGATCCGTGCGCTGCGCGCCACGACCAGGAGCGGCAACTCCTCCAGCAGCTCCACCGCGTGTACCCGGAGACCCGCGTGGCCCAGGTCGTCGACGTCCGCCACGAATGGCGCGAGGACTGCCCGCTGTTCTCCGTGGGCGGCTACGACCACCGCCCCACCGTCCGCACCTCCGATGCCCGGCTGGTGGTCGCCGGCGACGTCGTGCGCACCGACCTTCCGGTCGCGCTGATGGAACGGGCGGCAACAACGGGCTTCCAGGCGGCGAACGCCCTGCTCGAAGGCTGGGGGCTGCACGGGCAGACCCTGTGGACGGTGCCGGACCGCGGTCGCGTCGCCGTATTGCGGAAGGCAGCCACCTGGGTGGGACGAGGAGGCACGTGACTGCGTCCCGACCTCATGGTGGTGAAAGTGGATTTTGTTGGTTGATGATCACTCGTCGTGGGACGTGGAGATCTGACGAACGTGCCGGAAGGCGACGTTTCGTGGGACCGGATCTCCGACCTGTTCCGGCGCCGGCAGCGGGACGGACCCGGGTCCGGATCGTCGCCCAGCTCCAGGCCGAAGCCGACGTGAAGGGTCTGATCGCCTGGGACGTGAACGCTGATTCCGCGGCCTGCCGGGCTCAACGGCACGCCGCCGGATCACGGCCGGTCAGCGAGGCGACTCCGTGCAGTTCGAGCCTGTCCTGGAAGCGGTCAGGGTGCCGTGGCCGGGCCTGGTGCGGGACTCGCGAGGCGGTCGGCCGCCGAAGTTCGTGCCGGGGTGGACGGCGGTGCGGAAGATGTAGGCGCCACCACCGTGGCTCAGTGCGTTGGTCGCGAGCTCGGAGACGACCCGGGCGACCGTGTCGGCCTGGTCCCGGGCCGATGGCCGATGGCCGACTGCCCGAGGGGTCAGAGGAACGCCTGGTCGGCCTGGCGCGCCTCGCCGACGGGCGGACAGGGAACGAAGGGCTGTTCGCTCGGCGCTCATCGTGGTCATCGTGCGCTCCGGGCCTGTTGTCGGGATCCGGCCCCGCCTGCCCGATCCTCGTGCCCCCGCCCCGCAGTCGCTCAAACCCGGCAGCACCCGATTACCTCAGGGACACGCACGCGAAAATCTATGTCGGCCAGAGTAGACATTGAGTCGTGGTGTGGTTATGGTTTCTCTCGTAGCCCAGTCAAGAAGGGCCCGGCAGACACGAACTGCCGGGCAGCAGTACCGCAGTTGCAGTTGTGGGACGGTGCGGCGGTGGAGTTTCGAAGCCAGAGCGGTTGCAGGACGGCGACGGGACTGACGGCCGGACCGGGTGGCCCGCAGTCATCAGGGGCCGCCGCAGTGGTTGCAGCACCCCGCAGTGAAGCAAGTGAGCAGCACCTCGGTGAAGGCGTCGGCTGCGGGCGCGCGCACCGGGAAGTTCGGTAGTGGGGTTCTAAGCCGGAGCAGACGCAGGATGGGCGACGGGGCTGGCTGCCGGAGCGTGGCGCTTGGTCAGGCCACAAGCAGTAAAGAAGTACGCAGTACCCGTAGTACCGAGTGGAGCAGTTCGCATTTCCCCGCTCGGCAAGCAGTTGATCATCCGAGGGATGAACGGAGGAATCAGGCGCCATCAGGATCGCCCGGGCGGAAGTCCGAGCCCGGGTACCGCAGGACATCGATAGTGAGGTGGTCTCCGGTCAAGCAACCGCGATCCCCGCAGCTCCCGTCCCCCTTGGGACGGATCAGCGGATAACAGAAGGCCGGCGCAGTATCAGGGCCGGCAGATGGTGTAGTAGTTCCTTCGGGGCCCTGGTGCCGTACGGCACCAGGGCCCCTCCACGTGTTCCACAGAGAGGTTCAATGACAGCAGACGACTCGTTCGGCCGTCTCGATGACGACGACTACCCCGCCTACACGATGGGCCGGGCCGCCGAGATGCTCGGCACCACCCAGGGCTTCCTCCGCGCCATCGGCGAAGCGCGCCTGATCACCCCGCTCCGCTCCGCCGGCGGCCACCGCCGCTACTCCCGCTACCAGCTGCGCATCGCCGCCCGCGCCCGGGAACTCGTCGACCAGGGCACCCCCATCGAGGCCGCCTGCCGCATCGTCATCCTCGAAGACCAGCTCGAAGAAGCCCAGCGCATCAACGCCGAGTACCGCCGCGCCGCCAAAGCGTCGAATCCACCGGCCGCGGCCTGAGGCAGGGCGAGCCTGCCGTACTGGCGGGCCCCCACCAAAGTCTGGGGTGGGACGCGCAGGTTTCCTGTGGTGACAGGGTGTACGGGCGTGTAGCGTCTGCGTCAGCTGTCGTGGTTCGGAAGTTCCCTTTGCCCACGCCTCGGCGTGGGCGTTTTGCTGTGCTGTGCCGCAGGAACCAGGGCGATCACCTCCGCCTTCCGCGCGTCGTGGGAGGCGTTCATCGACTGGAAGGCATAAAAGATGGCTACGGGAACTGTGAAGTGGTTCAACGCGGAGAAGGGCTTCGGCTTCATCGCGCAGGACGGCGGCGGCCCGGACGTCTTCGCCCACTACTCCGCGATCAACTCCTCGGGCTTCCGCGAGCTCCAGGAAGGCCAAGCCGTGACGTTCGACGTCACCCAGGGCCAGAAGGGCCCCCAGGCCGAGAACATCAACCCGGCCTGACCTCCACCACCCCGCCCGCCGGCACCGCAGCCGGGCGCGTAAGGATGGACTTGTCCGGCGCGTAGGCGGGATCTGAGACACACAGAATCAGGGCTGTGCAGCTGCTGCGCGGCCCTGATTCTGTGCGGGGACCGGAGTCCGCGCCGGCCATCACCAGTGGCAGCGTGCGGGCTTCGCGGCGTGGGCCTGCAGCGTGCGAACTCCGGACAGCGCCGTATGCCCCCAGCCGCATCTCCGGCTGGGTCGTCAGGCCGAGCTGCGCAGGCCGACAGGCCTCCTGACAGTGCCGCTGTGGTCGTTGCCGGGGCCCGGTGTCCGCCCTGCTGCCCGGTGAGCAGCAGGGCAGCAGGGCCCTACGGCTCACTGCTTGGCGAGGACTCGGCCTGTTGGGCCAGCCCTTCCCCGCAATCGGGTGAGAGACGTGCGACGCCGCACTGTGTGCGGACGGATCGCCGCGTCCGAGCTCCTGGCGTGGCGAGTCGGTGAACGGTGCCGGCCGGATTGCCGCCCGCAAGACTCATGTGCCTCACCACATGGACACCGTCTTAAGACGGTGTCCACGACGGGCACGGCTTCGGGCCGCCGCTGGGGGTGGAATGCTGACCGTATGGCGAAGAGCTTCATTAGGGCCGACCGGTATGTCCCTGTCGAGTACGCGCAGTTCACGCTCCACGACTACGCGGCCGGTGATGAGGAGCAGCCGCCCCTGAACGAGGACCAGAGCATCGGTGTCGGGCATCGGAGCCTGCGTGTGATGAGCCTCGCGCACACCCACGAAGCGGACGTGGCCGTGGAGGTGTGGGACGAAGAACCGCTGGCCCCGGCCATGCCGGTTGTGGAGCAGGTGTCGGTGACGCTGCGGTCCGGGATCCTCATCGTGGCCGGTCTGACGGGCGGACCTGCGGACCACCCGATTCCGGTGGGGAACCCGGGCGTGTACGCGGTGAGGGTGTGCCGGGAGGTTCTCTTCGATGGGCGGCCGCCGGAAGGCGTGCACGAGAATCTGGAGCGGTACCTGATCCAGCTCTGGCGCATCGCGGAGGAGGCGGCCGCGAGAACGATCGTCGTGTGCCGCCCGGACCGCGGTGTGATGTGGCTGGCCGTTCCCGGCTACGAGGGCCAGTTGCCCGATGCGCCACCCGCCGACGAGGCGTTCCGGGTGTTCGGGCGCGGCGGCGCTGTGGCCATCGGAGCGGAAGCGGGCCACGAGGTCGTGGTGTCGATAGAAGTCGTCGACGTCGAGACGATCGGCGGGGACGGCACGTTCCTCGGCTACGGAGAGCTCCTGATCGGCGAGGAGCGCGCGGTGGTACTGCTGCGCGGCAAGTACGTTCCGGTTGACGGGTCCGTCGTGCCAGTGCCAGAGGCCGGCCGGTACGGGGTCCGTGGGTGGCGCAAGCGCACCACGGAGGACCGGTACCAGTTGCGCATGTGGCGGCTAGGCAAGTGACCGGGGCGCCTCGCCCCCACCGACGCCGGCCAAGCCGTCGCCCACTTCCTAGGCCAAACGGAGCGGCGCCGCGAGGATGGCGGGTCCGGTCAGGCGGGGAGAAGGAACTCGGCCCAGTGGTGGACGACGTACGGCTAGCCAGGAGCCGGAGCGCTGGCCCGCCAGGTCGTCAAGCAGCTGACCCGCGCCGACTGGCAGCTCATCAAGCGCGGCTTCGCCCCCTGGGGCCGGATCTACTGGCCCGCCAAGGGCTCCGACCGGCAGTGCGTCCAACTGTGCATCCCCTCGTGGAACGCGCTGGACACCCGCCACTGGGGCACGGCCGGACAGCTGGCGCCGGCGGAACTCGCCCGGCTCCTGGGCATGTACGCGACCCGGGTGATGACGCCGCGCGGCTCCACCGCCGTCACCGGCCTGGAGCTGATGACCGCCCTGCACCCGCCGACCTGCGCCGTGCGGGACGAGGAGACCGGCGCCCTGCGCCAGGCCGACGAGAAGACCCCCGGCTCGCTGGGCAAGGACCCGGTGGACTGCGCGCCGTGCGAGGCCCCGGACGGGCACCCGCTACTCAAGGACCTCGGGCGCTTCCACGTCCGCGGCCCCGCCGAGCGGCTCTTTGAGGAGGCGTACGACTGGGCGCGGCCCATGACCGACGCCCAGTGCACCCTGCGGTACTTGGTCGGAAGGTGGGTGCGAACCCCCGAGGCACGGGAAGACGGCGGGATCCGATGGCCTTAGGCGCGATCTACGTCGGTCGGAGCCGACGCGACGGCCGCAGACATGGGCCCGACCTGCTCCGCACGGCTCAAACGGGCGAGCCCTAACCGGGTGCAACATCTTCGAACGGGTCTTCAGCATGTTCGTGCAGGTCTTCGCCGTCTTCGTACTGGGCGAGTGCCAGGCCGAGACCGAACCAGGTCGCCGGCCACGTAGCGACGAAGATCCCCCACCGGTCCGCCCGGTCGATACCCGCCGGTTCCACCTTCAGCGACGTCACCCAAGAGGCGACGGACAACCCGATGGTCAGACAGGCAACGGTATACGCGTGCTCGCTGCGCAGGCCCTTGTCGTGCAGCAACTTGACGATCATGGCGCTCCTCGGGATCCGACTGCGTAGCCTCCACCGTCCCCCACACGCCAGCATCGCGCATCTGCTACTGGTGCAGACGGCCTGTCGCAGATCCTGGGAAAGGTGCCGCTGGGCGATCTGCTGTGGGGGCGCCGTACCGGAGCGGGGAGCTGGGACCGGGCCGGCGGCGACCGGAGAAAAGCGGCGCTCCCGTGGCCGTGCCCGTGCGCTTGCCGGCCGGGGCCGGGGCCATGAGTGGTTGGGAGGCGGCGGCGGTCTTTGCTCCGGGGGTGGCGGCCGCGCATCGGGAGCAGCACTCCATGGCTTGCCACCAGGGGCGTTTCGGGTCGGTGATCACGGCGATGACGACTGGGCCGCCGCATCGGCAGGGTTGCGCGCGTGGACGGCCGGTGTCGCGCAGATGGGTGCGACAACCCTCGGCCCGGCAGGCGCAGTACGCCCCAGCCCGCGGGGCGGGGGCGGCGCGCAGGTGGGCCTTGATGTGGGCGACAGCGCCGACACGGCCGGCGGCCGCGGACGGCAGACGCTGCTCGGCACAGGCAGGGGCGGCAAGTAGCAGCGTCACGCGGCTGGCCGCATCCGCAGGCAGCCTACGGCCCCGGCCCCGCTGCACGCTGGTACCGGACAGGGGCGCCACCCGTGCGGGTCCGTCGCGGCGTGACCGCCATGGCCTCGCCGAGACCGGCTTGCGAGACTCTCTGCGCTGGATGTCAGCTTGGGCAGTAGCGTTTCACCCGGTCGACCTCGTGCCCACCCGGTTCGCCGCCGGGTGCAGGGATACACGCAACGAAACCCTGCACCCACCCCAAGGATCCGATGCCGTGGAAGCCCTTCCCCGTCCCGGTACAACCCGCCGTGACGCCCAGTGGTCCACCCTGGCCGACCAGTGCCTGCCCCGCGCTCGACGCCCCATCCGATGGCCGGTCCGATTCTCCTACCGCAGCACCGACCCGCTGTGCGTACAGGCCGTCTTCCACTGCTCAGGCGGAGACGTCGTCTGGACCCTCGGCCGAGACCTCCTCGCCGACGGATGCCGCACCCTCAGCGGCACCGGCGACGTACAGGCATGGCACGACATCCCGAAAAGTCAGCAACGCGCTTCCGGCTCACCCCGCCGCGGTGTGGGCCCTCGGGCGGGCTTTGGGTCGGCCCGTGCTGGGGTTGCTGGAGATGCTTCAGATCTCGTCGCCCTCCGGAGCCGGTTGTGCCGGCGGCCCGGCGGCCAGCAGTCGTTCGACGGCGGCCGTGACGTGGGCGGCGAGGCCGGCAGTATCCGTTGCCGCGGCATCGTCGAGGTAATTCGCGATCGCGGCTTCGATGACCGCGCGCAGGGCTTCGCTGTCGAGAGCGGTCGTGGAGGTGGGGTCGTTCATGGGCTGCTCCTCTCGCCGCGGGACAGGGCCGGGCGGGTCGGGCGGGGTCGAGCATCGTGCCCATCCTCCCCCACGCTCAGTGGGTGAGCGCCGCGTCGGCACAGGTTTCATGTCCGGACTGCCCGGCTGTTTTGATGATGCGGTTGAGCGGTCCGCGCTGGCCGGGTTTCCAACGACTGATCACCGAACGGGCCGAGCGCGCCCAGGACCTCGCCGTACGCGACCCGGTCTGTGCGGTAACCGCTGGTCGCGTTTAAGCCCTCGCGGACCTTGCGGTACGTCATCGCCCAGACCGGCCAGGACGCCGCGTACGAACTCGGTGCCCGCGCTGTGCCGGTCAAGGGGGTGGCGACCGCACTCAGCACGAGCAAGCCTGCGGCCCGCAACTCTGGAGAAAACGCTGGTCGGCGGTCCCGGCCGGCGACGGTCCGAGACGGCGTCACCCCGGATGCCTTGAGCCACCGGCGCGGAAACCTGGGCATGGAGATCCTGCTGTATGCCGCGGAACTGGACAGCTCAAGCCGGCGGCGGGCACTGGGGTGCTCAGCGACGACTTCGGTATGCACCTGCGGGCCCAGGCGCTGGTTCTGCAGGCCGTGCGGCGCCTCCCGCTGGCTACCGCAAGGGGCTCCGACAGCCTGCGGTTGAGCGCGGCCCCGGGAGCGAAGTGGGGGAGAATGAGCCCCCTTACCATCAAGATCATTCCGGAAGGGTGGTCCCATGTCGGACCCGAACACCTCCGCCTTCGAGCCCCTGGACGGCGATGAGGACCAGCTCGCACGTGACGCCGTGCGGGAGGTCATCGCCTTCTACAACGCCCGCATCACCGCCGAGCGCCGGGAGCCTGTCCCCGATGACGAACACATCGAGCAGCTGAAGGCCGCCCGGCAGGCCGCGATCGACGACCAGACGCGCCTGGACACCGCCGGCCCCGGCGATGCCGCCCGTATCGCAGCCGACTACGCGGCTCGCCTCAAGGGACTCACCCAGTCGTAGCGGCCACCAGGCGGCAGTGGCAGCGGCCACACCTTCGGGCGGGGCGGCCGATCCGCAGCGGCTGGATCCGGGCCGGGCGCAACGGCCGGGCCATCCCCGCGATCTCGTCCAGCTCCCGGCGCCGGTGTCGCGGCAGCGCCTCGCGCAGCATCCGGTGCAACGCCAGGAACGCGGCCGCCTCCGCCTCGGTGTATGGGCGGGCGCATTCCGCGGCATACCCGGGCCAGCTGGGTGCTGCCGTGCTCGGAGCACAGCAGGGCCTGGCCGTCACTGCGGACCGGGGTCACGGCCGAGATCGCCGGATGGCCGGCAGCAAGGTCGGCGATGTCGGTGAGGGCGTGGAAGCACTGGTCGTGCCCGGCGCGGGAGGTGAAGCGCCCGTTGATGCCGAGCTTTGGAGCGCGGTCGTAGCGCAGGGCGGTGGCGAGGCGGCTGTCAGCTTTCCCAGAAGGGATTCTGGTGGCGCGGCTGAGTCGCTGGTTCGGTCGCTCGAAAAAGAGCCGGTGTGGCCACAGCTCCGGGGCGCCTCACCGGAGCGCGTCACGATCATGGAGTAGCGGTCCACAGAATGAGCTCTTTCCAACTTCACGCTGAGCTGGTCAGATTTAGGGCGAGGACGGCTTGGACGAGTGCGGTGATGCGGAACGGACGGCGGCGTGCACGAGCGCCGAGTTAGTCACGGGCGGACGCCCGACTGCGCAGCCAGATACTCGACGCCGCGGTGGCCGGACTGCTTGGACACGTGGACGTGGACCGCGTGCCGGCCGGACGGCAGTGCAGGGTCGGCGTGGTCGCCGCGGAAGGCGACCTGTACCGCGTCGTGGCGGGAGCCGTGCAGGCCGTGCTCGGGTCTATCCGGCCAGCGGCCCGGCCATACGAGGAAGACCGCGCTGCCGCTGTCGCCCAGTGCCGCGATAACCCGGTCCTCGGCCGTCCCCCGTGCGAACCGTGCCGACATTTCGAGCGGCAGGTGTGCCTCCAGTTCACGGTCGTCCATGACCGGCACGTCCGGTTCGCAGCCGCCGGCGCCGCAAGAGGGCCGGGCGCCAGGGTAAGGGTGGTGCACAAAACGGGAGTTCGGCAGCGCCGCCGCCATTCGGCGGACCTCGTCGACGCTCTCCAGGTGCGTCAGCAGTTCCGCCTCTTCGCCGCGGTGTTCCATCAGAGCGCACAGCCGCATGGCCTGGCGGTACGCGTCGGCGGCATCAGTGGTGACGTGGACACAGTGTGTGTAGCTGGCCAGGCAGTCTTCGCACATGGCCGAATGATGCCACCCGCTGGTCCGGACTGTCGCCCGGAATATCGGCGGACTCCGATGGCGAGGGGCGGCCGTCGGCATGACTCCCGCGATGCCTTGACGAGCAGGGCGTACAAGCGGTGCAGATTGATGGTGTCGAGGTGGAGAAAGTCTGTCGCGAGCAGGCCGCCGACCTGGGTCTTGAGGAACTGAGTCGACTCCAACCCGGATGATGCGTAGGCCAGTTGGACTGACAGACAGTCGAAGTCCCTGCTAGACGGGTCTTCGACCAAGGAATCCGTCTTCTCCAGAGGTTTCGCGTGCTTGTATACCCGTCCGGGGTCGACGTGTCCAGCTCTGCCCTGCGCTTCCTGTCCGCCAAGCTCCGCCAACACCGCCGGGAGCACGGCACCCGGTGGCGACGCCTGAGCCCAGGGCCGGCAGGCCCTGCTTACACTCGCCCACCTCCGCAACGGCCACCCCTACGCCCAGCTCGCGGCCGGGTTCGGCGTCGGCACCACGACCGCCTACCGGTACGTCGCCGAGGCTGTCGACCTCTTGGTCGCACTCGCCCCGACCCTTGAGGAGGCTGCCCGTGCGGCATCGAGGAAGCGTTCGTACTGCTGGACGGCACCCTGTTGCCGATCGGCCGCATCGCCGCGGAGCGTCCCTTCTACTCCGGCAAGCACAAGAAACACGGGATGAACGTGCAGATCCTGGCCGACCCCTCCGGCCGGCTGCTGTGGGCCTCACCTGCCCTGCCCGGAGCCGTCCACGACGTCCGGGCCGCCCGCGACCAGGGCATCGTCCGCATGCTCACGGACGCCGGCATCAAGTACTGGGCCGATAAGGGATACCGAGGCGCCGGAGGCACGGTCCGCATCCCGTACTGGGGACGCCGGGAAACACTCTCCCAAGGTCAGAAGGCCGTCAACCGGTCCCATGCCAAAATCCGAGCCCTCGTCGAGCAGGCCGTCGCCACCCTCAAGTCCTGGCGACTCCTCCGCAAACTGCGGTGCTCGACCGCCCGCATCACAAGCCTGGTCCAAGCCGTCCTGACCCTGTATTTGGCCAGCTCAGAACGATGATGGAAAGAGCTCAATGGCCACGTCGTGACAACTGAGTGCCGCCGTCCCAAGGACTGGACGGCGGCACCCATAGACGCATCCGACGCCGGGACTCATCAGGTCAGGGCGTCCTTGGCCTTCTGGCCGGCTTGCTTGGCGTCAGCCGCCGTCTGTTCGGCCTTTCCCTTCAGCTCCAGGCTCTCGTTACCGACGGCCTTGCCGGCCGTTTCCTTGACTTTCCCCTTCACGCTCTTTCCGGTGTTCTTGATCTTCTTACCCGTGGCCATCCTGCTCACCTCCGTGCCCTCACCCATGCCGCTGCCCCGTCTCCCACCACCTATACCTCCACAGGTGAAAGAAGTCTCAGCGCTGAGCAGAGGTGAAGGGCACAGATGAGACGCCTGAGCACCCCAAAAGAAGCACCGACCACCGACAGGGCGCAGGGCGGCCCTCAGGGACGTGGCGCCTTGCCGCTGCCGCGGAGTGGCGGGGGTCGGCCTCGAGGCGTTGGACCCCCGGCCTGATGCGGCGGCCTGAGCCCGGCGGGTTGGCTTGCGGCTGGGTCGGCAGCGGCGCGACCATCGAATCCGGGCCAGCTGCGGCCTAGATCCGTGCAGGCATGCATTAGTGCGGCGAGGCGGGACGACATGGATTTCCGTGTGATGCCGAGGCGCTACGGGCCAACGGTGCATCTCGCACCGGCCGGTGAACTGGACCTGGAGACCCGGGCCGCTCTCGACGAGCTCTACATCAGCGCCGACGGTCCCACCATCGTGGCCTGCGACATGCGGCACCTCACCTTCAGCGCGACGCCACCACCGCCCACCGCGCCGCCTGAGCGGCCCGGGCCCGACACCACGCAGCGGGGTCGGGACCGCGCAGGGACAGAGCCGGCGGGGCTCTTGCTCCTTCCAAGGGCGGGTGCCATGCGGGCCAAGCGCCCGCGACCTGTTGGGTGGCGAGCTGCGGTCGATCACCGCCCTTGACGGCGGCGAAGACGGCGCCCTGCAGCGTTGCGGCGATCTCCCTCCACGTGCGGTCCTGTGTCGGTGGCGGGTCGGCGCGTCTTCCTGATCTTCAACGCATTCACATGTGCCTCCGCTCCGTGATCTGCCAGAGCACCAGCCCCGCGATGCACAGCCCGCCCAGGACCACGAGACCCCGCTTGCGCCGATCACCAGGGCGGCGCACTTCGGACCATGTGGGATCGCTGGTTGAAGCCATCAGACTCACCTGCCTTCGAGTTCGGCCCGTCGGCTTCCCTTCCGGCACCTGCCCCGCGGCGCGCGGGGTCAGTCCTGTGTTTCCCCCTGGGGTGATGGTCCTCCACCTTGAGGATGTTCCGCAGCTCAGGCCTCTTGACCAGTCGAAAGTCAGGCCCCCGGCACCCCTTCTTTGCCCGATCATGGATGAGAGGTAGCGGATGGATAGGCGAGACGGGGCGGGGCGACGTCAATAGAGGTCGACGACGCGGACTCGGGAGGATCGCGACAGCGGCGCAGCTGTGGACCCTGAGGTGTCCGGGGACCGCGGATCCGGTACCAGTTCGGGGCGGCTGGGACTTGAAGGCCGGCGGGCTCGGGTGTCGGCGGAGACGACATCGCGGGTGCAGGGCGGGAGGACCACGGAGAAGCTGAGGTCGCTGACCCCGTCCGGGCTGGAAGCCGCCGCGCATGTGCTGGAACGGCCGGTCAAAGGAGATGGGCGGGACGGGGCGGGCCGCAGCGGCGTCAGGCGCCAAACACGCTCTCAAGGTCACCGAGACACTGGCCGCGTTCGTGCAGCAGCCCGTACGGCGCAGCCCGGCCGAGAAACAGGCCGCGGTCCACAAGACGGCCGCGGAACAGGCGCGGGCGGCCTCCCGCTCGCCGTGCCCGGACTGCGGCAAGCCAGTCCACCCAGGTCAGCGGGGCGCGGACGTGCCCTGGAGCGCCTGCTACGAGTGCCAGCGGGCGGCGGCCGCGAGCGCGAGCTCGTGACCCCGCGCAACTGGTGGCCGAGCAGGAGGAGCCGGAGCGCCAACGGCACCGGGACGGTTGGCTCGGCTTGGCACCAGGGGCGGCCGCCGCCGGGCCCGATACCATCCGGCTCCCGCACCACCTTCACCAGCTTCGCGACCCGGTCGACCACAAGCCCGTGAACGAGCTGGGCAACCTCGCCGGTGATCTCGCCGCCTGCCCACCTGTGAACTGGCAGGATGCCATCGACGCCCCGCTGAGCCTTGTGGCGCCCCACGATGTCGAGGTCACAGTGGATCGGTTCGCGTGAATCGTTTGCGAGCCGCCCGGGCGGACATATGCATAGCGTAAGAACGTTTAAGGGGGCGACATGGGCGCTGGTGAGAAAGCGAAGGCTGAGATAGAGCGAGTTGCGGGAAGGGCTGTAAAGAAAGCAGCCCATGCCATGGGTAAGGAGACGCTGGCCGCCAAGGGCGCAGCTCTGGAAGCCCGGGGCAATGCCCGGCGCGTCAAGGAGAAGGGCAAGGATGCGTTGAGTTGACCGCATCGGATCCTTGGTCGTTGGCGAGTGGTTGAAGGCGTTGGCACAGGTAAAGGCTCGATGGCTGCGACAATAGCACGGAATCGGAATTAGGTTGCATCGCTCATTTATGTGACGAGACAGGAAGGGATCATGGGCATACTTGCTTGGATTCTTATCGGGCTGTTCGCGGGCATCATCGCCAAAATGCTGATGCCCGGGAAGGACCCGGGCGGCATTATCGTCACCATATTGATAGGCATCGCGGGCGGCCTGCTCGGTGGGTGGCTCGGTAAGGTGATTTTCGGAGTCGACTCCGTTGACGGCTTCTTCGAGATCTCGACGTGGGTCGCCGCCATCGTCGGCTCCCTCATTCTCCTCGGCGTCTTCCGCCTTTTCAGGAGTGCTAGGCACTAGCAGGAAACGGCAACCGGACGCCGGTCCCATTGATAGGCGAAACGGCTTCCCTGCGTGAGCAGGCGAAGCCGTTTCTCCGTTCACCGCAAGCATGGCTGACTGTGACCGGGTAAGGCCCGCGCTGCGAGGGGCTGCTCCCAGCTGGCGGACGCAATCACGGCATCCACGCCCGAGCGTATGCGCCTGTAACCTATGCAGGACGCGCTTCATCTTGCGGCGCAGCGCCCACCGAGCGGCCCGCACCGTCACTCGCAAACCCCATGCTGTCAGTCGCAAGAGGATCCCAGCGAGAGGTCGTCGCATCCAGCCGACAATCATCCGGCGCCGTCTCCATTTGTGTCCGTGCCGCCCCAGGATGAACTTCACGCTTGCCTCCCGCAGCTACGGGCCGCGTTTTTGTCGTCGGCACGACCAATTCCCGAATCAATGGGAGAAACCCTATGTGAGTCCCTGTGTGCACCTACCCGGTTTAAAACAACGAACGCTACAGCCGCCGACATCGTTGAGGATGCGCGCGGACCAGGCCGACCATGTGCCCACGACCGCATGGCCAAGGCGAGGCCGTCGACCCGCAGCGTGCCTAAGCGAAACCACGCGGATGGCATGCCCGGCGGGCTACACGGTGCGCGTGACGGTGACCACAACGGTGACGCCCGCCGCCCTGCCTTGTTGGGCCAGGTGGGAGATGATGGCCGTCCGCACGCTTTCGCGGACCCGTCGGGCGACGTCGACGACGCGGTGGTCCTTGTCCAGGATGCAGCGCACCTCCACGTGCCAAACGCCGACCGGGGTGAGTTCGCAGCGGACACCGGCCGCCTCGGGGTGCCCGGTGGCACCTGCGGCCACGGCTTCGTACATGCGGGAGGCTGCGAGCGCCAGCCGGTCGGCGAGCGCGGGCTGGAGAGCGAGTACGCCGGGTACGTCGAGGGCGGCCCGGGCTGCCGCTCGGTGGAGGTTCTCGCGGTGGGAGGCGTTCATCGTTCGCTCAGTTCGCACCGCTCGTCACCATGCACGCGGGGGGCTCCCAGTACGGCGTTGACTTCCACGTCGACGGTGGTGACGGCGAGACCGAGGACGTGTTCGGCCGCGTGGAGGACGGCTTGGCGTACTGCCTCGGCCCGCCCTCGCAGCGGCTGGTCGAGCGTGGCTGCCACCGTGATGACGACGATATGGACGGCCTGGACGTGGGCGTCTTTCGCCGTGGCCACGCGGCAGCTGGCGGCGCGGACGCCGGGGACGGTGTCGGCGGCCCGACGCAGCACCTTCGCGGCCGCGCTCTCGGCGATCCGCAGGTCGTGATCGGGGTCGTCGAGCAGCAACATGGTGCCGAGCCGTACCTCGCTGCGGACCGCATTGATGACACGTGTGGCGAGGCGGTGACCGTCGGGTTGTTTCTCGCCGCGCAGAGCACGGGTTGCCCGGTCCAGGGCTGTCAGCCCATCGATGGCCTCGCGGCAGTGGGGACAGCGGCTGCTGTGCGGGTCTGCTGCGCCGGCCGCGCTGCGGGCCTGTTGCCAGGCATGCCCGAGGGGGCGCCCGCAGGGCAAAAGTTCCGCACCCGCCAGCAGCTCCGCGTCGGGATGTAGCGACGCTTCAGCCGCTACGGCGTGCACGCCTGCGGGCTCGTCGCCTGAGGCGGGGTGCGGGTCGTCTAGCGCCATGGGCGCATCGCCTCCATCAGAGCGCGTCGTGCGCGAAAGAGTCTGCCGCGCACCGTTTGTTCACTGCTGCCCACCACGTGGGCGATCTCTTCGTAGTGCAGGCCGTGCAGTTCCCGCAGCACCCAGCACACCCGGAGCTCGGGGCCCAATGCCAGGAGCGCTTGCGTCAGGGCGGCTGCTGCCGCGTCCGTCTCGGCCACCTTGGGTGGTGAGCTGTTCGCATCCACGGCAGCCGGTTCGGGGACGGTGTCCAGGGGCAACGGATGGGGCCGGCGGCGCAGAGTGTTGAGGCAGCGGTTCGTCACGATGCGATACATCCAGGTGCTGAACGAGGCACTGTGCCGGAATTCCGGCAGCCGCCGCCAAGCGCTGATGAAGGCGTCTTGGACCGCGTCCTCTGCGTCTGCTCGGTTGCCGAGCAGATGCTGGGCGAGGGCGAGCAGGCGGCTGCTGTGCCGGCGGACCAGGACGGCGAAGGCGTCTTCGTCCCCTTCCGAGGCTCGTATCGCCAGCACGCTGTCGTCCAGTGCGCCTACAGCGTCCTGCTCCGTGGCGACGCCGCCGATCGGCACCGCTACCGGTCGCAGGGGGAGGTTTGCGCCAGGCTGGCGGGAGGGGTCGGTCCGGTTGCGCATCGGCCACTCGCTTCCTGCCGAAGACACTCGTTGCGGCCTGCTAGGTACTCCTCGATGGTAGGCGGGCTGCCCCGCACGAGCCGCGTGAGGAATGTCCACGCGAGGTGTCCTAAGCATGAGGGCGCCGCACCGGCGCCCGGACATTCACCCTGGGGAGGTCCTCATGTCGGACACCATCAACCCCACCTCAGGCGGAGGCGAGTCACGTCCTGCGGGCAAGGCCCTCGCGGGCCCCACCGGCGCCGGAACCGCACCCGAGTCGCGGGGCAAGACGACCATCGCCGACAGCGTGGTGGAGAAGATCGCAGGAATGGCCACCCGCGAGGTGCCGGGCATCCACAGCCTCGGCTCCGGCATGGCCCGCACGCTCGGGGCGGTGACCGACAAGGTCCCCGGCGGCCGTCCCAGCGTGAGCCGCGGCGTGAAGGTCGAGGTGGGCGAACGGCAGGCCGCCATCGATCTCGACGTCGTCGTGGAGTACGGCGTCGCCATCGTGGACATCGCCGCCGACGTCCGTACCAGCGTCATCACGGCGGTCGAACGCATGACCGGCCTTGAGGTCGTCGAGGTGAACATCGCCGTCGACGATGTCCACCTGCCCGACGAGGAGGACGACCAGGAAGGCGAGGGACGCGTGCAATGACTCCTCGCAGCCCCCGGACTCGGCGGCCGCGAAACAACCGACGCGAAATTCAGGTGAGTGAAATGAGCGCAGCAACTGTGGGCCTGCTTGCCGGCATGGCCCTTGGCTTCGCCGCATTTTTCGGCGGCTTCTGGGCGTTCCTGCTCGTGGCGTTCCTGGGCCTGGTGGGCCTGATCATCGGCCGCATGTTGCAGGGTGACCTGGAGCTGTCCGACTTCACGCGTTCCCGGAACCGGCAGTGACCCCGCAAGCTGAGCCTGCGCCGCACGGGGGTGCGGCAGCCCCCACCCCGCCGGTGCTACCGGCGGCCGAACGGGGGGCCACGGTGATCCCGGACAAGGTGGTCGCCCGCATCGCGGCCCGCGCCGCAAAAGAGGCACTGGCCACGCACACGGACACCTCGATCGCTCACGCGAAACTGGCCGGTCCACGCGCCTCGGCCACCGTCGGCAGCGGCACGGCCCGGTTGGGACTGACTCTGGACCTGCCCTACCCGGCGGACCTCGCCGGCGTCTCCCGTCGGCTGCAGGACTACGTCAGTGAGCGGGTGGCTCATTTGACCGGTATGCGCGTCACAGAAGTCACCCTTGCCATCGAGCACCTGATTCCCGCCGAGGGCCTGGAGCACCGCCGCGTGCAGTGAACCGGACCGCATTCCCACCGGGAAGGAGAGCCGGCATGGAACGCGAGCAAGATCCCCTGGCCGAGAAGGGGCCCACCGAGACGGACGAGGCCACCTACCGCACGGTGGGGCTGCTGGACGAGCGGCCTCCGGCCAGACCACATTCTGCTGCGCGGCGCCCATGGTCCGCGCGCCGTATACCCGCCGCGCTCACAGCCCTGATCATCGCGGTCGCGGCGGGATCCCTCCTGTTCGACGTCATCAGGGTCCGTGCCGGCCAGGCCGCCGCAGGCTGGCGCATACGGCTGGCCGACGAACTGGCTGCCCGCCCGCTGGATGACCCGGCGCTACAGATCGGGGCCGCCGTCATCGCCGTTATCGGCCTCTGGCTGATCATCCTGGCCCTGAGCCCGGGCCTTCGCCACCAGCTGCCCCTTGAGACTCCCGACGCGGAGATGCGCGCCGTACTGGACCGCGAGGCCGCGGAACTGAAGCTGCGGGATGCCGCGATGCGCGTCCCCGGGGTCAGTGCTGCCAAGGTCCGGTTCTTCCGGCATCGCATCAAGGCGCGCGCGGATGTGCGATTCCGCGCCCCCGTCGACGTCAAGGCCGATCTCCTGGTCGCTCTGCAAGAGGCCCTCGACCGGCTCGACCTCGCACGCCCTCCGTCGCTGGACGTCCGGGTACGCCCACGTCACAAGTAGTAACGCCGGTGATGTCCGCCGCCGAGCAGAAGACAGAAGGGGATCCGATGAAAAGGAAATCCGCAGTCAACCGAGTTCTGCTGGCCGTGGCAGGCTTTGTCCTACTCGGCACAGGCCTCATGATCCTGGCGGGTGCCTTCGACCTTTATCGACGCTGGTCACTGGCACCACCCGACGGCTGGCCCCTTGCCACTCCCCGCGATGTCCTGCTCGCTGACGCCGACCGTACCCGCTGGGCAGACGAAGGATGGTGGTGGCCCGCAGTCATCGCCGTTTTGGCCATCGTCACCCTGCTCGCCGTGTGGTGGCTGCTGGCGCAGCTGCGCCGCACTCACCCCGGCGCCCTGTCCGTGGGCGGAGCCCACGCCGTTGATGGAGTGGAACTGCGCGAGGGTGCCCTCGGCGACGCTCTGGCCGCCGACGCCCGGCACCTGCCCGGTGTTCACCAGGCCCGCGCACGAATGGACGGCTCGTCGAGCCGTCCCGAAGCCCATGTCGCCCTCACCCTCACACCCGACGCCGAGCCCGGCCCCGTCCTGCAGGCGCTGCGCGACGGGCCGCTGGAACGCGCCCGCCGGTCCACGGACCGGACGCTGCCTGCGAGGGCGCACCTGCGGTTGACCCAGCACAAACCCCACCGTGCCCAATAGGGACCCTGTCCGCGGTCGAGAGTGCGAGCTTACTGCGGGTGCGTTGGGCTCTCACCGGACACCAGAGGAACCGGCGCACTAGGTGTATTGATCACGAGCGTTGTTGACACTCGGCAGGTCTTGAACATGGCGAAGACCTCCGGTGTGGTGGGAGCTGTCTAGGAACCCATTGCGCGACGGAGGTCTTCGTGTCCCACCGTAATGCCCGGCTGACCGTCTTCGGTAGGCGACTGCTGGTTGAACGTGTCGCATCGGGCCGTCCGATCGCCCATGTCGCCGCCGAGATGGGTATATCGCGGGCCACCGCCCACAAATGGGTGCGGCGGTGGCGGACCGAGGGCGAGGCCGGCCTGGCCGATCGGTCCTCCCGGCCGCGGACAACCCCGCACCGAACTGCCGCCGCGATCGAGGCCCGAGTGTGTGACCTGCGGCGGGACCGCAAGCTCGGCCCCGCCCGGATCGGCCCCATCGTGGGCCTGCCCGCCTCGACCGTCCACCGCATCCTGACCCGGCACCGCCTGCACCGACTCGCCTGGATGGACCGCCCGACCGGCACCGTGATCCGCCGCTACGAACGCGACCGGCCAGGCGAGCTCATCCACGTGGACGTGAAGAAACCGGCCGGATACCCACCGGCGGCGGCCACAAGGCCCTGGGCCGCGAAGCCGGCCGCAGCAAGAAGTCCGGCGTGGGATTCGACTATGTCCACTCCGCAGTCGACGACCACAGCCGCCTGGCCTACAGCGAGATCCACCCCGACGAGAAGGTCGCCACCTGCGCAGACTTCCTCGCCCGCGCCGCCGCGTTCTTTCACACTCAGGGCATCACCCGCATCGAACGCGTCCTCACCGACAACGCGTGGGCCTACCGCAAGGGCCTGGCCTGGAAGGCCGTCCTGAGCGACATCGGCGCCGCCGGCAAGCTCACCCGTGCCTACCGGCCCCAGACCAACGGCAAGGTCGAACGCTTCAACCGCACCCTGCTCGAGGAATGGGCGTACCTACGGCCCTACACCTCCAACGACGAGCGGACAGCAGCCCTGGCAGACTTCCTCCACACCTACAACCACCACCGCTGCCACACCGCACTGGGCGGACACCCGCCCATCAGCCGCGTGAACAACGCTGCGGGTCAATACAACTAGGCCCTGTCCGATGGGTCGGGTGACTCGTCTGCAGGTGGATCGTTTCGAGTCTTATGGGGCGGGGCGATCCTTCGGATAACGAGTGGGCTTCGTTGGAACCACACCTGCCAAAGAACCACGGACGAGGCGGGCGTGGGCAGTGTCATCGCAGAGTGATCACGGGATTCTGTGCCGGCAGCGGACCGGCCTCCCTTGGAGGGACCTGCCGCCGAGCTTCGGGAATTGGAAGACGGTTCATGGCCGTCATCGCAGGTGGTCAGCGGACGGAACATGGGAGAAGGTCCTGCGGGCGATTCAGGCCGCGGCCGACGCTGAAGGCCGGATCGGCTGGAGCATGGTCAGCGTGGACTCCAATTCCTGCCGCGGCCATCAGCACGCAGTAGGCGCTCGCTCAAGCCCAGCAAGAATCCCGGGAGAGCACAGCAGATCGGCCCAGCACCGAGTGGATGAGGCCCTGGGGCGTTCACGGGGTGGACTGACTTGCACGATCCACCTGGCCGGCGAGGGCGGGCGGCGCCCGCTCGCCTTCATCATCACACCCGGTCAGTGGGGGATGCCCCGCAGATGATCCCGTGCTTGAGCAGATCCGAGTTCCTCGGCCAGGCGGTGGACACCCACGCACTCAGCCCGACCACCTCGGTGGAGACAAGGCCTATTCCTCTCGCCGCAACCGTCATTACCTGCGGCGACGCCAGATCAAGCACATCATTCCGGAGAAGCGGGACCAACGCGCCAACCGCCGACGCCGAGGCAGCAAGGGCGGCCGACCGACCGGCTTCGATTGGGCGATCTATCGGCGTCGCAACGAAGTGGAGCGGATGATCAACCGACTCAAGAGCTTTCGAGCCGCGGCGACCCGCTACGACAAGAGAGCCTACGTTTTCCACGGCACGGTCACCGCTGCCGTGATCCGAATGTGGCTCCGCTCGTAGTCGTGGCTTAACGCATGACCGGACGGTTGGCGGATGTGTACTCGTCCGCGACGGTGAAGACGCTGGCACAGCGCGGACATTCCGCTCCACCGAACAGGTGGGCAATTCCGTTGGCCAGTGCCTCCTGCCCGTCGCGGACAGTGATCCCATACATCCATCGGCCGGTTGCGGTGAGTTCCTCGGAGGCCGCCGGCCGCAGGTCCCGTCGGACCTCCTCACCCCCGTCACGCCCCTGCGAGTAGCATCCGAAGCCGCCGATGACGATCGTCACGGCCGCGCCACAGTGGGGACAGCCCACGCCCATGATGTCGTCCGTGAAGCCCTCCAGAGCGTTCGCCCAGTGGTACTCCTCTTCAACCGCGAGCAGGGCACGGAAGCACACGAGGTAGTCAGCCGGCCGCGACCGCAGGTGCCCGTCCAGCACCTCACGGAACTCCTCGATCGCCTCGGCGCAGTCAGCCAGCAGGCCATCGCAGCCGTGCCGCCCTGCCGCGCGCCCAAGGATCTTCCCGGCCAGGCCGCGCGCCTCCGCGCTGCGGGGCGCGAGACGAACCAGGCGCGGGAAGGCGGCGAAACTGGCCGGAGACAGCAGATCGTGCTCAAGGACGAGCCGCCAACCCAGCTCCTTCCACGCTTCAGGGTCGTCCTCGCGCTCCACCCGCTCCAAGAGCTCAGGAACGCGATCGACCTCGAACCAGCAGTCGCGCATCTGTGTCCAGTCCACCACCTGGGCATTGAACCCTCCCAAGGCCGCCAGGGGCGACTCGGCCTTCGCACGAGTGTCGTGGTGACAGCTCCTGGAGACCCATCGGACAGGCCCAAGATGGGCCGTGCAGCCGCCACATCCTCCCCCTTTCATCCCGGATGCGGCGAAATGCCTATCGGTTCTCTCGGCGGGTAGGGGCTGAGCAGGCTTGTACTGCCGAGCGCGAGCTGCCGGGAGGTGAGAGAAATGGGCGCAGGTAAGAAGGTCAAGAACGTCGCCAAGACGACCAAGGGCAAGGTGAAGGAAACCACGGGCAAGGCAGTGGGGAACGAGAGCCTGGAGGCCAAGGGGCAGAGGGAGCAGATGCTGGGTGATGCGAAGCAGACAGCCCAGAAGGCCAAAGACACACTGAAGCACTGACACGCCGAGGTGAGCTGGTACGCGAGGTGGCATGGGGGTGAGGGCCGGCGGGAGATCTCCCGCCGGCCCTCACACGTGTCAATCGCTCCTGCTTCAAAGGGACGGCTTCACGCGGGCTGCCGGTGCCGGCGTCGGCGAGGCGGAGCTGGCTCGTCGTCTTCCTCCTCCCCAGGTTCCTCGTCTTCCTCCTCCTCAGGTTCTTCTTCTTCCTCTTCGAGTTCCTCGTTGCTGTACTGGGCGTCCTCGTCCGCATCGCCTTCTTCGTCCTGCTCCTGGCCGTCCGCGTACTCCTCCTCGTCGTCCTCGGAGCCGCCGTCCTCGTACTCGCCTTCCTCCGGCTCTTCGGCTTGTTCTTCTTCGAGTGCTTCTTCGTGTGTCTGGACGACCTCGCCGTCGCGGATTTCGCCGCGCCAGCCTTCCGGCTCGTCGGTGGTGAGCATGGCGTGGCGCAGGAAGTTCTTCAGATCCAGGCGCAGTCGGCGGCCCTGGGCACGCCACAGATTGCCGGTCTTCTCGAACAGACCGGAGGGGTAGTACTCGACGACGATGACGATGCGGGTCAGCGACGGGGCGAGTTCGTGGAAGGTGACGCAGCCGCGGGTCGTTCCCTTGGCGCCCTGAGAGGTCCACACGATGCGGTCGTCGGGTACCTGTTCCTGGACCGTTGCCTTGAAGCTTCGTGTCGAGGGACCGACCTTGACCTTCCAGTCGCTGGTGGTGTCGTCGTCGCGGGAGACGTCGCGGACGCCTTTGGTGAATCCGCTGAAGTTCTCGTACTGCGTCCAGTGGTCGTAGACCGTGCGCAACGGCAGGCCGACGTCGAGGGCCTCGACGATGTTGACGACTTTGCCCCCGCTGCTCTTGCGGCCCTTGCCTTTGCCGCCACCGAACGCTTCAGTGACCTTGTCCTTGAGGTTGCCGAGCTTCTGGCCGGCGAACGCTTTCAGGGGGGAGTCGCCCTGCAGCATCCGACTGCCGATGCCGGCGACGTCCGAGAGGCTGCCCTTGTTGTCGGCGACGTCGTAGAGCTGGTCGGTGACGTCGGAGAGCTTGTCGGTCGCCTTGTCGGCCAGTTGGTCGGCCTGGGCGGCGAGGTATCCCGTGAGTTCCTTGAGCAGCTTGTCCATCCCGGAGGGGGATTCCGACGAGCCTGTGCGGTCTGAGGTTGCCATGGCCTACCTCCGCGTGGACGGCTTGCGCGCCGCCGTCTTCTTGGCGGCCGTCTTGCGTGCCGGGCTGCGGCCTGTGGTCTTCTTGGCGGTGGCCTTGGTGGCAGCGCTCTTGCGTGCCGGGCTCTGAGCTGTGCTCCTCTTGCGCGGCGGGGCGCTGGTCTTCTTCGCAGCCGCCGTGCGCGGGGCGCTCTTCTTGGCGGGCGCTGCCTTCTTTGCCGGCCGGGCCGCGCCGCCGGTCTTCTTCGCTGTCGGCTTCCTGGCGGGGGAGGACTTCTTCGCCGCGGCCTTCTTCGCGGGTGCGGCCTCCCCGGCGGGCGCTGCCTTCTTCGTGGGCGTCCTCCTTGCGGGGGCGGCCTTCTTTGCGGGCGCCGGCTTCTTCGCAGGTGCTGACTCCTTCGCCGGGGTGGGACGCCGCGCGGTCTTTCGGGCGGGCGCCGCGGGCTTGCTGCTGCGTGCGCGAACCGGGGTGCGCTTCCGGCGCGGTCGCGGGGGAGGCTCCTCTTCTTCTGCTTCCTCCTCCGGCTCTTCTTCCTCGGGCTCTTCTTCCTCCTCGGGTTCCTCTTGCTCGGGTTCCTCCTCCTCCTCTTCGGCCTCTTCGGCCTCCGCCTCCGGTCCCTGCTCGCCCTCTTCCTCGTCTTCCTCCTCTTCGTCTTCTTCGACCTCGTCATCGGGCTCGGCGTAGGCCTCCTCGTCCTCTCCCGCGTAGTCCTCGGCTTCCTCTTCTTCGTACGGTTCCTCGTCCTGCTCCTCCTCGTCCCGACCGCTGCGGGTGAGCTCGAGGGTGCGCTCGTGCAGTACGCCGGCGAGGTCGGCAAGCTTTCGGTTGGCTGCGACAGTCAGCGCTTGCTTGCCGGCGTCGAGGGCTTCTCCGCGCAGTTGCTCGGCAAGTTCTTCGAACTGTGGCATCTCCTTGAGTCGGGAGGCGCCTTCCTTGAGCAGCTGTCCGGGTTCGAGGCCGAAGCGGCGACCGGCGAGATAGGTCGCCACGGTGAAGGCCAGGCGGCCCTTCTTCGTTCGGCCGAGTAGGTATCCGCCAGCCACAGCGGCTGCGAGCGCGATCTTGGTGGTGTCCTCCATGATCATCCCCTGCCAGGGCGCTTTCGGTCTGGGTGGTGTCGCCCGGGGGTAGTGGATCGCCATGTGCGCACTGCCCGCCGACGAGATGGAGGTCCGGCCGGAGGCCGTCCCCGAAAAGGCTTCTGCCCCGATATTGGGCTTATAGCTGGGTTTGGTGACATTCTAGTTTCTGTGAGGCCGTCTCCCCAAGGGAGGGCCGTATGGCCGCAGCGGAACCTGCACGCCCCCGGCGGGGCTCTTCGCACGCCGCCGGTGACGGCGAAGGGCAGGACAGGGAAGGACCCAGGCGCACTGCGCCCCGGCGTCGTTCCGGAACGACGGGTGCGGCGGCGGCGATGCGTGCCGCAGCGCAGCAGCTTGCTGAACTGCTGGGCCGGCTTCCCGATTCCGTCTCCTCGCTCCAGCCGACCGAGGACGGCTGGGAGGCGCAGGTGGAAGTGGTGGAGCTGGAACGCATTCCGGACACCACCAGTGTGATGGCCAGCTATCGGGTCGCGCTGGACGAGGACGGCGAGTTGATCTCCTACAAACGCACCCGCCGCTACACCCGCGGCATGATCGACCGGCCAACCTGAGCGCAGGCCGACCGGCGGAAGGAGGCGCCATGACCATGGTGCCGCAGGGCGGTGGCCCCGTCGCCCGAGGGCAAGGAGGCGGCACGAGCAGCCTCTACGACGTCCTGGAACTCATCCTCGACCGCGGGCTGGTCATCGACGTCTTCGTCCGCGTCTCCCTGGTGGGCATCGAACTCATCAAGATTGACGCGCGGATCGTCGTGGCCAGCGTCGACACCTACCTCCGCTTTGCCGAGGCCTGCAACCGCCTCGACCTCGAAGCAGGCCGCAAGGCCCCAGCCCAGCTTCCCGACGTCATGGGGAACATGATGGAAGGAGGGGCCCGCGGGAAGACCAGGGGAGCCATCGGCGGAGCCGTTGAGGCCGTCACCGATTCCCTGACCGGTAAGTCCTCCAAGTCGAGCGAGCCGGAGGAAGAGGAAGAGGCACCCAGGAGACGCCGCCCTGCCGCCCGGCGCCCTGTACGGCGGGAGAAGGAGTAACCGATGCCGCTCTATGTGTACTCCATTGCCGCGAAGGACCACCCCCTCCGGCTGGACGGCGTCAGCGGCGTCGGCGCCGAGCCCAACGCGCTGCGCACGGTCACTGCAGGCTCGCTGTGCGCGGTGGTCAGCGACATCGCCGAGGAGATCCGGCCCAAGCGCCGCGACCTGAACACCCACCAACGGGTCCAGGAGCTGCTGATGGCCGACGGGGTCATCCTGCCGCTGCAATTCGGGTACATTGCCACCGACGATCTCGCCGTCCGCCAGGCCCTCGAGTCCAACGAGGAGAGCTACCTCGGTGCGCTGGGGCGCCTAGAGGGGTGCGCCGAGTACCACGTGAGGGCCTCGCAGGCCGATGAGGCACCACTGCTGCAGCAGATTCTTCAGGATGTGCCCGAAGCGAGCGACCTCAACGACCGTATCCGCAGCGGAGACCGGGACCCGAGCCTGCCCCTTGCCCTGGGCGAAATAATCGCCCGCGAGGTGCAGGTACGGCAGGAGGCCCTGGCGGCCGGCCTGACTGAGGCGCTCGTCCCCTTCTCCCGCGAATACCTGGCCCACCCGCCCTCGGGGAGCGACTTCCTCAACCTCTCCCTCCTCGTGCACGACGAGCACAAGGAGGCTCTGCGTACCGCGGAAGCAAACCTGGCACGGGAGATCGGCAGCGACATCGACCTGCGCTTTTCCGGACCGCTGCCCCCATACAGCTTCGTCCAATAACCCACCCCACCCACGGAAGGGGAACGCTATGGGACTCCTGACCTACCTGCTGACGCTCCCCGTAGCACCGGTACGCGCTGTCACCTGGGTCGCCCAGCGCGTGGTCGACCAGGCGGAAGAGGAGTACTACGACCCCGCTCCGATCTGGCGGGGGCTGGCGGATCTGGAGCGGCAGCTGCTGTGCGGAGAGATCGATCAGGAGACTTTCGACCGCCAGGAGGACGAGCTGATCGACCGGCTGGAAGAGATCGCAGCGTTCCGGCAGCAGCTTTCCTGAGTCGAAGAATGAGGGGCCACCGTGACCGAACCTCTGCCCGGCCGACCCGGAAGCTTCGCCTCCCGCGCGCCGATGCCATACGGGCAGTCCGCCACCTCCAGCCTCGCCGACATCCTCGAGCGTGTCCTGGACAAGGGGATCGTCATCGCCGGCGACATCCGCATCAACCTTCTCGACATCGAGCTGTTGACCATCAAGCTCCGCATCCTGATCGCGTCCGTGGACAAGGCCAAGGAGATGGGCATCGACTGGTGGGAGCACGACCCCTCCCTGTCGTCCCGGCACACGGGCAGTCCGCTGGAACAGGAGAACCGCCGACTGCGCGCCGAACTCGACGCCCTTCGCGGCCGACTCGAACCCGGCGCGTACGACGAAGAAGAGGTCCCGGGTGAGGAACAAGGTGGCCGACCGGCTGGCCGACGACGGAAGAGCCCTCCGTGAACACCCCCGGCAGCCTTACCTACGTCTATGCAGTCACCCACCGGACCGGCCCGCTGGGCGACGCCCTCGCCGGCCTGCACGGCATCGGCCAGGCGCCGCTCAGGTTTCTTCCTCTCACCGCCGGCACCGAGCCCGCCCCCAGTACGTCGCTCGCGTTGCTCGCCTTCGTGGCCAGCGACGTGCCTGAACAGGACTTCAACGAGACCGCCCTCAAGAACCACTTCGAGGACCTGGACTGGCTCGAGTACGTCGCGCGCACCCATCACGATGTCGTCCAGGCCGTCGCCGCCCGGGCCCCCGTCCTGCCCCTGCGCATGGCCACCGTCTACCAGGACGACCACCGGGCTCTGCAAGCGCTCGCCGCCCAAGAGGACGTCTTCATCCAGCGTCTCGACCAGCTGCGCGACCACACCGAGTACGGGGTGAAGATTTACCTCACGACCGAGGCCACGCAGCCCCCTGCCGCGGCCCCCGCCCCGGCTGCCAGCCCGGGCAAGGCCTATCTGCAGGCACGCAGGGCCCAGCGCCACTCCCGCGACGCCGTCTACCAGCAGGCAGAACAGGCTGCCGAGACCATCGAGACCATCGCCTCGCGCCATGCCACCCAGCGTGTGCGCCACGCACCCCAGCGCGGCGAACTCACAGGCACCCAGGAGAACGTCGTCAACTACGCCTACCTCATCCCCGACGACCAGGCGGGGCCGTTCCAGGCTGCCATCGCCGACGCCGCCCAGCACTTCCCCGACCTGCGCATCGAGGTGACCGGCCCCTGGGCTCCTTACTCCTTCGCCATGCCGGCGGCCGGCCCGACCGACGCTCCCGAGCCGCCACCATGACCGTCAGCGAACACGGCGAACCCTTGCCCGGCCGCCAGGTCGCCCTCGTCGACCTCCTCGACCGGCTCCTGAGCGGCGGAGTCGTCCTCACCGGCGACATCGTCCTGTCCATCGCCGACATCGACCTCGTCCGTATCTCCCTGCGTGCCCTCATCGTCTCAGTCAGCTCCGAGATCGCCCCCGCCGGGGAGCAGGAGGGCGGACACGATGAGCCATGAACACCTCCCGTCTCCACACTCCCGGCCCGGCCGAGTCCAAGACCTGGGCGACAGCCTCTCCCAGGCCTTCCGGCTCATCCAGGCGCCCCCCGCCCCTCACGACAAACCCGCCCGCCCTGCCCACCGCCTGACAACCGACCCGGACGCCGTCGGGGAAGACCTTCTGAAGCTCGTCCTCACCATCATCGAGCTCCTGCGCCAACTCATCGAACGTCAAGCCCTGCGCCGCGTCGATGCCGGTGATCTCACCGACGAACAGGAGGAGGAACTCGGTGCCACCCTCCTTGCCCTCCATGACAGCCTTGCCGACCTTTGCGAGGAACACGGCTACGCCCTGGAGGACCTCAACATCGACCTCGGCCCCCTCGGCCCCCTCCTTCCGCCCCGCGGCTGATGCCCTGACCACCGCAAGCGCGGCGGCCCCGCAGGGCCACTTCCTTGACACCCGAGCTGAACGGGCAGGCTCTGGGGCGCTCAGTGGGACGCGAGCAGGTCCAGCTCGGCCTGGTACAGCAGGGCCGGGTCGTATTCCATTCCGGCGAAGTGACCGCTGAGTTCCAGGGAGAGCACCCCGTGCAGCCGGGTCCGGAAGGAGATGGCCAGGCGCTGCGCCACTGCCGCCTCGGCCCGCCCTACCGCCCGCCCAGGGCCACTCCCCAGTGGGGTCTCGGGCGTCATCGCGGGCGCGTCGGGTACGTCGGCGCAGGCATCGATGAGTATGTCCATGATCTCCGCCGCCCACGCGGCGACGTCAGCGGAGGCGCGGTAGGCCGGCACCGGAGGTCCGTAGACGAGGAAATACCGCTGCGGGTCGTCGAGCGCCCATATTCGCAGGGCCTGTCCGAGGCCTGCAAGACCCCCTTTTCCCTGGGCAGCCGCAGTCCTGAGTGTCCCCACCAAACTCTGGTAGGCGTCATGAACCAATTCTGTGAGCAATTCGTCACGGCTCGTGAAATATCGGTAGAGCCCGGTGCCGCTCAGGCCCATAAGTCTGGCGATCCCGTTGAGGGAGAGCGCGGATGTTCCGGCAGCGGTGATCTGCTCCCAGGCCCGTTCTTTGATCTCTGCCCGAACCTGCTGTCGGTACCGCTCACGGGGGGTAGTCGCCGAAGCTGTTTCACCCATGACAGCCTCCTCCTCGCGAGTTACACCCTATCGCTCGCGAGGGATTGCTGTGCTTTCCGGCCGCCATGTCTCCGGCAAGGAAACAGCCCCGCCTCCATGGGTTCTCGATCGACCCGTCGGGCATCGCCGGTCCGAGCGGGCGCGCACACGCCGGACCGCGCCGGCTTGCTCCACACGGGCTTCAGCCCTTGAACCTGTCCTTCGTCTCTTCCTTCAGATGCCGGGCCTTGCCCCGTGCTCCCAAGGCTGTGCCCTTGGCGGCCGTGGTCTTGTGCCCCGTGGCCTGTCCCGTCTCCTTCATCGCCCGGCCGAGCACCTGCTCGGCCGCTGCCTTCATCTTCTCTTTCGCGCCCATCTTCGCCCCCATTGCTTGTCCACTGAGCTTCTCTTCAAAATGGGCTTCTACCCGTCTGCCCCAGCGGAAACGGCCCCACCCAAACGCGTCGTGCCGGTTTCGCTGGCGACCGAGCCGGAATACGACACGAGAGCCGACACCCGACGGATCGCGGCAGTGTGCCCAAAACATGGGAAGCTGGTTTGGTCGCTCCCCATGCACGCCGATGCGAGGAGCGGCCACCATGGCTGCGGCCCGACCTAGGTGTTTCGACGATTCAGCCTCCCAGGGATCGGCGACAGCAGAGACCCGGGCCCGCAAGCCCGGAGGCGCGGGAGGGCGACATGCCGAACGACCCCGGCCTGAAGATCGGAGCGAGGCTGTACGACGCGGCCTACTACCAGGGGAACGCCATCACAGTGCGCCCCGATGCATGGGACAGGGGCGAGGGTGCCGTCGTGTACTCCCTCGCCTACCTCGGGTTGCGGCGCCTCGGTTCCCTGCAAGCCCCCATCGAGGCCTCTGCCTCCGACAACCCGTTCCGCCAGGCCATCGGCCGCGTCACCCACGTCACCGTGTGGGCATACCGGCCGGACACCTGGCCGGATCACCTGGACGAGCACGGAACGACCTGGCAGCAGTTCAGCGCTGATACCGCCGACCTCGGCACCTGGGCGGCGCGAACCAATTACGTACGTGTCTGGCAGCAGGCCAATGACGGAGTACGCGACTTGGACCTGCTTGCCGAGGACAGCTTCAGGGCTCCGGTCACGATCATGGAGTGACAAGGAGCCTCTCCACTCAATACGTGCCTTCGGGTGACCTTTCGGTATGTGACCAGAACTCGGCTTGACCGTGATAACAATCCAGGAAGATCAATCCAGGTCTGCGTGCGCTCCATGGCCAGAAGGCCGTACGTGAATACAGCACCCCAGACCTCCTCGCCCGCGCTTCCAGCCGGCGCAGGGCGCCCAGGACGTCGGGCGTCCCCCTCGTGCCTCCTCAAACGAACTGGTCGTAGCCGCCGGTGATGGGGATCCTGCGCGGCTTGGATTCGCCCGACTTGGAGATGCGGACCGTCAGGACGCCCCTGTCGAGAGTGGCTTCGGTCCTGTCGCTGTCGATACCCCCGGACAGTCTGGCGCGGTAGCAGAACCTGCCCCTGCGCTGGGCGAGCACCTTGTCGGACCTATTGTCGAACTCGCCCGTGATGCACAGATCGTTGCCGTCCATCTCCACGGTGATGTTCTCGCGGGGTATGCCGGGCATTTCGGCCTTGACCACGTACGCGTCCTCGGTCTCTTCCTCTTCGGTCAAGGGCGTCCACCCTTGACCGGCCTGTGTGAGGGCGGCCTGCTCCAGGTAGTGGCCCACTTGGTGGCGCATGGATCCGAAAGGATGCCGGGGATCCAACCAGCCCGGGCTGGGGCGGCGCCACATGCTGTCGCCGAAACTCCGTCGAACCGAGAAGGTCATGACAGTATCCCCGTTCCCTCGTCACTCTTGGTATATACACACCAAGAGGGTGGGTAACGCTATTTTCATGACAATACGCCTGCCCTGATCTCCGGCCGTCATGCGTGGCAGAGCGAGCCAGGACGATCGGCGAGGCGGCCGCGAAACGCCTGAGCAGGGGCGGTGTCCGTGGTCGGGGGCAGGACTGCCCGCAGGCATCGGCGGGATGGAGACTGGAGAAGGCCTTTCGTGGGTACTTGCCGTCTGCAGCCAAAGTGCAGTGCCCGACCGATGTTGCCGGCTGCAGTTGGTGGCGGGCGGATCAGACGCCCTTCTTGACGAACCCGGTCGTCCATGATCAATACGCCGCCGTCCGCCGCGAGATGCTCCAGCGTGAATGAGCGGACCTCATCGCGGACCGCGTCCGCGTCCCAGTCGGCCTGGTTCATAAAGCGCTGCACGCCGTCCGGGCACCGCTCGCAGGCCTGCTCGGCCATCGTCCAGCCGTTCTTGCGCTCCAGCGGCGACAGCAGCCCCGCAGATACCCGCCCGCCCGACGGCAAGGCCCCGACCTGCGGAAATGCTGACCGATTCGGTCCTTCAGCACCTCCAGCCCCGCCGCCCAGCCTCGAACATCGTCAACCGTGACGCCCCACCCATGTCCCGCTCAGCAAGTGTCCGACCCACCAGCCGCGCCAAACGCCGTTGCAGTACCAAGAGCCGGCTGCCTCGGCGCCAGATCCGGCAGCAAGGGCGCCTACCCCGCCCGGGAACGCGCCGCGGAAGTGGAAGCCGTCCACCAGGTCCTCACCGCCCTCGGCCGCCAGCTGACCGGTACCGAACGCGGCGACCTCGCGCAGTGCCTGCCGGTCGAGGCCGCCCTCGCTCTCACCGCCGCAGCGCCCCGGGCGCCTTCGAGCGGTCTCGCCGCGCGAGGCGAAGGCCCGGTCAGGCGCATAACGGGTCGGCGGCCGGACTCACCCTCCGGCGCACGGGCAGGCGTTGCGCCTGCATGGACGAAATGTTGGACGTGCTCCTCGACGCCGAGCCTCGCCCGAAGCTGATCAGCTACGTCCTCTTCCCCCGGAAGTGGGGCCGCAGTGCCCACTCGACGGAGACGGTGGAAGGCGTCGTCCAAAGCCTCGGTCCCACCCGGCGGATCACCATGGACGCGCTTCGATCCTCCCGTCCGCTGCGAGACGGGAGGATCTGGCCCCCGCCTCGCCGTCCCGGCCCACAGCGCGACGGCCGTACCCGGTCCGGCTGGCCTCCGTACCCGGAGACGGCCCGGGCAGCGCCGAATCGCGCCCCGAAGCCCGATTCAGCCCCCAGCCGGCCCTGGAAATGTGTCGTGGCACGCTCCACCGCGTGACCGCCCTTAGCGCCCTGGCCCAGTTCGGTTCCACCGCAGCCATCGGCCCGCTGCACTGCGGCGCCCCTCTCAATGAGATCGTGGCGGCGCTCGGGCCGCTCTGGGATGTCGGCCGGACACCGACCGGGCGGAGCGCCACCTGTCCTACGCGCAGTGGGAGGCGGACCGAGTGACGCAGCCGCGTCCGCCCAGGCAGCAGCAGGCTGCGTGCCCGGTACTGCGCGGTCGCATCCTGAAGGTGGACAGCATCCCCGTCGCCCGGTAAGCCGCCTGGCCCGGTGGCCCGGGACAAGAGCAGTGATCGACCGCCGGGCGGGGCGTCACCTTCCGTCCGTCAGACTGCGGTCGAGGACGCCAATGAGCCGCGCTCCCGCACGGTCGGTCCCGCGCTGTCCCCGCCCGGCACCCGCCGAAGCCCGCTCCAGCCGCAGCCGCGCCGTACGCCCGCGCAGTGTCAGCGTCATCAACTGGTTGCCGAACCACGGGCCACCGGTGCGCTCCCACCGGACCGCCGGTCTCGCGACCCGCCCGTGGCGGGCGAGGAGATGTCCGATCCCCCTGGCGAACCGGCTCCAGCCGAAACGGAATCCGGCCCGTATGGCTGCGGGCACCGAGTTGTGCAGCGGCGAGCAGGTGAACTGGAAGACACGGGAGCGCGGCTGTTGTCCGGTGGTCCAGACGGGCTCCGCCACATACGCGTGGTGTACGTCCCCGGAAAGCACGCACACCGTCGCCGGGGCGGCGTCGCCCCTCCCCACCTCGGCGACCGTCTCCGTCAGCCCTTCGAACGACGACGTGAACGCCGCCCAGTGCTCCAAGTCCGCCCGTCGGCGCAACCACTCTCCGAAGCGCGCCCAGCGCGGCCCCCGTTCGCCCCGGCAGAGCGCCGCGTGCCAACCCTCTGCGAAGTGGACCATCGGGGGCAGCAGCCACGGGAGCGAGGTTCCGACCAGCAGATGGTCGACGCTGCCGGGGTCGTCGAACGCTTGCGTCCGCAGCCAGGCCGCCTCTTCGGCGTCCAGCATCGACCGGTGCTCCTCCTCCAGCACCCGTGCGGCCCGGGTGTCCACCATCAGCAGTCGGGTGCGGCCGAAGTCCCTACGGTAGCTCCAGCGCGCCGCCGTCGGGTCGGCGTCGGCACGTTCGGCAAACGCGCGCAGCACCTCCGTGCCGTCGTCGGCCGCCCGCACCGCCGCGTACAGCTCGTCCTCGGCGAGCTCGGCGGGGGAGAGGTTCCCGAGGTGCTGGTAGACCCAGTACGACATCAGGCCGCTGGTGATCCGCTCGTGCCACCAGGGTGTCGCCCGCATGTCGGCCACCCAGGCGGCGCTGGTGTTCCAGTCGTCGATGACGTCGTGGTCGTCGAAGATCATGCAGCTGGGGATGGTTGAGAGCAGCCAGCGCAGCTCGGGATCGCCCCAGGACTCGTCGTAGAGGTGGGCGTACTACTCGTAGTCGGCGACTTGGTCCGGCGGGGCGGCGGAGCCGGTGCCGGCGGCCCGCCGGTGCCGGGCGATCCAGGCGCGGGTGTCGGCGGACGTCTCGTCCGCGTACACCTGGTCGCCCAGGAGGAGGAGAACGTCCGGACGCTCGGCCTCCGGGTCGGCGGCGAGACGGGCGGAGAGGGTGTCGAGGACATCGGGGCCCACCGGATCGGGCTCGCCCACAGCAGGCGACGCCCACCGGCACGAGCCGAAGGCGACCACCGCGCCCGTCGCCGGGACCGGCGGCGTATGGATGGTACTGGGCGCGTGGGGCGAGTCCGCGAGGGGCCACACCCGCTCGCCGTCGAGCAGCACCTCGTACGGTGTGGCGGACGCAGGGGCGAGTCCCGTGACGACCACCAGTGCGTAGTGGTGGCCGACGACGCAGAACGTGGACGCCGAACCCCCGCCGCCGCCCGCGCACCGGACCTCCACCGTGCACGCTCGGTCGCTCTCCACCCACACCGTCGCGCTCGTGCCCGATTCCCAGTCCACGTGTCGCAGGAGTGGGCCCAGCCTAAGACCGGCCATCGCGAGTCCCCTTCCGGTGCTCCGTACGGTACGGAACGGCCGCTCCGTACGGTACTGAACGACGGCGGCAACGGCGCCGTCGTGCCACGCGGGGCTCTTGCCCGGACCAGCGCGTCAGCGGCAGACGCCGACCGGCGGAGGGGTGCGAGAGGCACCACGGGGAGTCAAGCGGGCCGCTCCAGTCCCGTGGCGATGTCAACCGCGGGCAGGATCCTGGCCGCCGTCCCAACCAGAGGCGTCGTCGGGCTGTCATGGGGTGAGCCGGGCACGGTGTACTTCGAGGAATCCACAGCAGCGTTGTCCTGCTCAGTGGACCTGATCGCGGATGTGACCGGCTACTTCGACCGTTCGGCCGCCGGACGCTACACCTCGCTGAACCCGGTTCGCTTCGTCGACACCCGCGTAGGCCTTGGCGCGGCGCGCGGGCAGGTTGCCGGACAGGGCACCTTCGCAGTCCAGATCACGGGCAGGAGCGGCATCCCGTCGGGCGCGACCGCCCTGGCACTCAACGTGACCGTCACCAACCCGAAGCAGGCCGGCCACCTGACGGTCTTCCCCCGCGGTCAGGCGGCCCGGCCACCTCCAGCCTGAACTTCACCCCTGGCCAGACGGTCGCCAACTCGGTCATCGTCCCCGTCGGCGCCGACGGAAAGATCAGCGTCCACGACGGCGCCTCAGTCGGGACCGACGTGATCATCGACGTCGTTGGCTACTGCGGCGCCGGCAGCAAGGCGGTTTGTTCCGTCACATCGACACCAGGGGCCTGCCGCCCAACAGCTGGCCCTGCCTCGCCGGCGGCTACTACCTCCAACACCTGAATTCAGGGAACCACGGCGAGCTCCCGATAGAGGCCTACGCCACGAACCTCACCGTCACGACCACGACCGGAGCGGGACACCTCTGTGTCGCACCCGACCCGAACTCCGCCCACGCGTACAAGTACGGGTACGTGGTCAAGCCGCCCCGCCCCACCACCTCCGCGCTGAACTGGACTGCGGGCAAGGACGTCTCCAACCTGGGCATAGCCGCCCCCCGGTACCGCCCGGCGCGGTCAGGACGTGGGTGCCAACTGCCGTTCGCGCCGCCGACACCGGGGCCTGGTTGCTGGACCGGCGGAAGCCTGTCACGGCGTACCGCTCACCGGTGGCAGTGCGGGCTCCGGGGATACCGGCGATGTGGGCCAGGCATTGTTGGGGCTGCGGCTGCCACCCGGTGACCAGGACGCGCAGGCCCCGCCGCTCGGCGCGCCGGTGGGCGTCGAGGAGGTGCAGCAGGCCGTCGCGGTCCATGACCGCGACCCTGTGCAGGTCCACCAGGAGGTCCCGTACCCCCCGGTGACGCTGTCCACCGCTGCGCGCAGGGGCTCACCCGCGTGCTCGTCGAGATCGCCGCGGGGCGGCGCCGACACACCCCTCAAGGGGCGCCGGCGCCGCCCCGCACCTGCAAGAGGGGATCAGGCCGGGCGGCCTCCGAAAGGAGCGCCGGTGCCGTAGTAGGTGCCCAGTTCCTGTCGGTAGCCAGCATCGCCGAGATGCTTGTCCCGGTGGAACTCAGGAGCGTCCTTGATCTGTTCCTTGGTGAGGTCGATGTAGACCTTCTCCTCCTCCTCGTCGATCCGGACCACCGTGCTCGCCGGCAGCAGGACTTCCTTGCCGAAAATCCACACGCCGGTGTCGACGACCAGGTAGGCATCTCCGACCTCGTCGGAATGCTTGTCGACCTTGCCGATAGTCCCGTCGGTCGCCTCGACCTTGTAACCGGTGAGGTTCGTGGTGGTCAGACGGCCTGCGGTCGGCTTGTAACTCCACACGTTCTCGGTCATGGAAAGCAACTCCTCAGAGGTTCTCGAGGGCGGGAAGAGACCGATCCCGACCCCCACGTTCCTGCAGTGGTCTGTTCGCCCGTGCCCTTGTTGGACGGGTTCATTCACCGGTTCTGGAACTACTGGGCGGGCGGCGACCAGGTGGCCAAGAGAGGTCTGACTGGGCCAGACCAGCTCAATGGGAGCCAGCACGACGTCCGGCGTGCAGGCTGGTTCCCAGCTCGGCGCGTTGCGTCGGACCGGCGGGTGCGGCCAGGTGCGGAAGAGCCTCACGGGCACCCCATGCCCCGCTCGCATGCGAGCCGCCGGGAAAGCCGCTTCGGGGCTGATGCCCATCCGCGACACCGACCACAAGCTGCGCGGCCCTCCGGCTGGCAGCTGCCGCCCCCGATCGGGTGAGAAGCCCGACGCGGCCGGGCGACTTCGAGTCATGCAGGGAAGCGATCGGGGCGGGCCCGGAGCGGCCCCACCCCGAACACGCATGGAGGCGACATGGGACACGGCGGGAATGTGATCGACGAGCTGATGGCCGACCACCGGGAGGTGGAGGAGATGTTCGCCCGTCTCCAGGCCATGACCGGCGGCGGGCAGGAGCTCCGTGATCTCATCGACGAGATCACCATCGAGCTGGTGCGGCACTCGGTCGCCGAGGAGCAGTACCTCTACCCCGCGGTACGCGAGCACGTCGAGGGCGGCGACCGGATGGCTGACAAGGAGATCGACGACCACAGCCGCGTCGAGAAGATCCTCAAGCAGTTGGAGAAGACGAGCACCGACGACGCGCAGATCAGCCCGCTCATGCAGCAGCTCATGGACGAGGTCGCCGCCCATGTCCAGGACGAGGAGAGCAACCTGTTTCCGATGCTGCAGCGCGCCTGCACCCCGCAACAACTCGACGATCTCGGCGACAAGATCCGCCGTGCCAAGGCCATGGCACCCACCCGCCCACACCCCGCCGCGCCGAGCAGCCCCACTGCCAGCAAGCTCCTCGCTCCGGGCGCCGGCCTGGTGGACCGCGCACGCGACTTCGTGACCGGCCGCGGCAAGTCCTGACCCACCCCCCTCCAGGGCGGCGGTCCTCCCAGATAACGGTTCCCGTGTCCGCCGCCCTGGACGGACGGTGACGTGCGTCATGCCGCACACCAGCCGCTGCGGGCTACGCTGCCTGCTCCGAGCGGAGCGGCGCAGCTTCGCGCCGCAGCTCGCAGACCCGGCACAGGCCAGAGCGAGCACGCCCCCGAGGAAGCCGCCGTGCCCGCCGACCTTGCACCCGTCATAGCCGCCGGCACCCGCTGGCTGCTGACCGCCTTCCCGCCCGCCCCGGGCGCTTTCAGCCGGGCGGTGGCCGAAGCCCAGGCCCGGCAGGCCGTCACCCTCGCGGCCGACCTGCGATACCGCACCCCCCTCGACGCCGAGATCCTGCACCTCCTCGGCCCGGGCGGAAGCGCCCGGCTCGACTGGCTGACCGGCGCCGACCACGGCCGCGACGCAGACGTTGACTGGCGGACCTGGGTCGACGAAACCGTCATCAGCTGGGCTGCCTGTCTCCTCGCCGCCCCCGCGCTCGCCGTCGAGGCTCACCGCCTCGTAGACCGCGGCCAGACCGGTGAGGTCACCCGCCTCACCCGCCCCGGCGACCGTGAACAAGACGCCGCGCCCCTGCTGCGCCACCCCGACCTGCTCGAACCGGTCGCCGCCCTGCATCGGGACCTGCTGATGGACCTGCTGCTGGACAACGAGAACGCCGCCCTGGGTTAGTTGCAGCACCCCCGGCACGCCCGGCGGGCCGCTTCACCCCTCACCAACATCAGATGTCCAGCACGATGGCGTAGGCCAGTGAGGGGGCGCATACCAAGGCCACCAGGCAGATCACCAATGAGGGGGCCTCTACCCCAGCCGCGGGGGAGGGGACGGGTTCGCGCCCGAACCCGTCGTGCCGGCCCGGCCGACACCGGCCAATGGGGTGACTGCTGTGCATGAGGGCACCGGGCGCTGCGAACCCGAGGACGTCGTGGCCAACTGGCTGGATCCGTTGCACGGGGCCTGGTTCCACCCTCATTCGTTCCTCGACCTCACGGTCACCGCTCGCCCGGCGGGGACGACGCCGAGGACGGTTTCACCGTCGACGTCTCCTTCCAGGTGGCCGGACCGCTCGTGGTACCCGTGCAGGCGGTCTTCACCGCTCCTGGGCCTCGCACCGTCGTCGTGCGCATTACCGAGGGGGAGGGCGCGGGTTCGGTGGTGGAGACCCACGCGACCGCCCTCGGGCCGGACGAGCTCGGTCGCCCGCGGACGGCTGTGACCGAAGCCGTGGGGCCGCCTCCGACCGCCCGGGCTTCGCGGGCGCCCGCTGGGCCGCGCCGATCCTCCGCCCGGTGATGCGCCATGCGGCCGCCCGGCTGTGGCGGGACGAGCTTCCCTACGCCGAGCGCCGCCGGCAGCTGCGCTCCACGGGCCGATTCCCCGGCTGACTCCGACCGAACGAATTCGCCGGGCGAGGGGAGCCCTGTGTGCAGGCTCCCGGGTGATTGTGGCGCTCGTCTGCTCATGGCGGGTCGGCACCCACAACGTCTCCGGGGGGCAGAGTGCGGGTGGGGGGCCGGCGGGGGTTGGGAGGGCGGCGATGATGGTTTTGCCGCTGCGGTGGGACCGGACGTAGGTGCTGGGGCGAGGGTCTTCACCACCCGCCATCCGAAGCCGCCGGGCGTGTGCGGGGAGGGCGGCCGGAGGTGAGGCAGGAGAGCCGAGCGGTCGGACACCTCGATGATGACCTGGCCGGCCCGGACGGCGATCTGGAAGTCCGTGACGCCTCCTGCGTGTCTCACGGCGTTTGAGACGAGTTCGCTCACCACCGTCAAAACGTCGGCGACCAGGACCGGAGGCACTTCTTGCTCGGCCAGGGCACGGCGGGCGGTATCCCGCGCCTGCGCACAGGTCATCCCTGTCGGCACCTTCGGTGTGCCTGATCGCGGCGTCATACTCCTCGGCTGCCCCAGCCGCAGCAAGAGATTCCGGCCGCGCGTCTGCCGTAGGGCGCCCCGCGTGGCAGTGGCGTGCTCGCCGCGCGATACGTAGACGGGCCATTTGCTGCCGCTTGAAGGTACGCCACCTTCCCATGATGGCGTCGCTACACGTTGTCTTTCGTGCGTGCGCCCCAACCGGACTAACGGTCATCGACCCCGTTGCGCATACCGTCGAAGGATGCCTGACGGTCTTCCTCTCCGAGGCGCCCCTTCAGTCCGTCCTGAGGTTCCTGGCCGTGCTGCTCGGTGGCCTCCTTCTCACCGGTATCCATGACCCCCTTGGCTGCTTCCTTGAGCCTTTTGCCCTTGTCGTTCATTCCCATGGCTCTCTCCTTGCGTTGGGGCAAGCGGGCCCGCTCCAAAGAACACAGAGAGCAGCCCGGACTGCACCAAGCCGTTCGCCGCCCCGTCTTGCGACTGCCCGAGACCGGGCGGCTGACCCGCGGGACTCCCTGGGGATAGGGCAGCAGGCGGTGGGTAGGTGCCGACCGGTCCCGTCGGTCTCCCGGGGAGGCAGACGCTGAATGCGCCGAGGGGAGTCGGTCCTATGAGACGCATCGCCACGGTCGGCGTCTACGGACTCACGGTCGCGGACTTCCTCGACGAACTCGTCGCCAAGCGCGTGAGGCTGTTGTTCGACCTCCGCCAGCGTCGCGGCGTTCGGGGTCATGACCATGCCTGGGCGAACGCCGCCTGCCTCCAGCGCGCGCTCGCCGCGGCCAACATCGACTACCGACACCTGAAAGCGTTGGCACCGACGACAGAGCTGCGTCAGCTCCAGCATCGCGAGGACGATCGCCAGGGCGTGGGCAAACGCAACCGCGAGGCACTGGCACCGGAGTACGTCACGCGTGTCGCCGTAAGGCCGCCCTCAAGGCCGACCAAGTCTTCGGTGCCGAAACCATGTCCCGCGAGACTGTCAACGGCGTCCCCGCGGTGGTGGCCGCCCCGGCGCTCCGGCAACGCTGCCTCCCCAACGTCCTGCCGGGCCCCGGGGGCGCATCCCGTTGCGGTGCAGGCGGCGCTGCGTGTGCTGGAGCGTGGCGCACAGCACCGTGCGAGGGTGCTGGGGCCCCGCCCCCGCACGTACGCCGGTACCGTGCTCGGTCTCGCGCTGTGCGCCGTGGGCTGGGCCGTTCACCACTACAGCGCCCCCCTATGCCGACTCGGGGGACGGGGTGCGCGCCGCCCGGCCGCGTGGACGCCGGCCCGCATGGCCATCGGCCCCGGCAGGCTCCGGGTTCATGCTCCGGGCCGCAGGTGCCGGAGTCGGAGGAGGTCCGCACGTACGCCGCGAAATCCCGAGGGCCAGAGGCTTCAGGAATGACTGGCCCCGGCCCCCACCCGGTCGGCGCCCGCTGTCTGGCAGGCGTTGCGGTAGGGGCACGGCTCCTTCCCGCGGGTTCTGTCATCGGAGGTCTTGGCGGGTGCGACTGATCTTGTCGATCATGTGGCGGGCGTCATCAGTGGGGGTGTCGAGGCCGGCCAGGCCGTGGTCGGCGGCCTGGCCGCCGGAGCTGAATAGTGGCACTGGGGAGGTGTAGTCGACCACAGCCTGGTATGTGGCGCTGTCCACACGACCTTGGAGGACTGCCAGGCGCAGACCGAGCAGGCTGTCGCTGTCGTGGCATCCGGCCCAGCCGGCGCAGATCCGTCTGCTGTCGTGGCCTGCGTCGCTCTGGTGGCACTGGAAGATGCGGGGTGTCGGCGTCGTAGCGCCGCCGGAGCTTGTCGTACTCCTCGCTCGCCCAGATGCCGGCTGGTACATCGCGCCTGTAGGGGCAGCTTTCGCACGGACGCGGTGCCGGGGGGCGGATCGAGGATGCCATGCGCCCCAGTATCGATGGCGGGGGCGCGAGCACGTTTCGTTCGCTGGGAGAAGGCTGTCCGACGATCGCCGGCCCTGTCCACGGCCGGGTCGCGGTTGCCTTTATCCGTGATGGTGGAGCGCTATGGAGAGGGGGCAGGGGCGGGGTGTGGGGTTCGTGAACTGGTTCACGGAGCCGATGCGGGGGTGGCGGCAGGCGCGTGGCGCTCGGGCGCCCTGCACCTGCCGCGCCCCCGCTCCGCTGGCGCCGGACACCGAGCGGCGGCCGGGGAACTCAACCGGCCAGGACGCGGACCGGGAGCGGCGGCAGTGCCTGCTGCAGGTGATCGTCGAAGCTGTCGCCAACAACGTGGGCGTGGTGGGGGAGTGGCCGGAGTTCGAGTGGATTGTCCTCCAGGGCGTCGCCGGGCTTCCCGGCCGCGAGTCCCCGCCGCCGGGCCACGGCTGCCCGCGCTCGATGCTGGTTGGAGCGGTATGCGAAAGGTGATCCATGTACTCACCGCGGCGGCCGTCGTGTTCGCCGCAGCGCCCGCTCACGCCGATGTGAAGGCCGGCGACGGCCGCGTGGGCCTGTCGGCCTGGGGCGAAGGCCTGCGTGTGAGCAGCGTCGGCGCGCCCATGGACGGCCACGGGACGGGCGTCCGCGCCCGCCTCATCACGTACACGCTGGGGGCTGCCGGTCCGAGCTGACCGGCTGGAGGGACGCCACCCCCGTCCCGGCCGCCGTGGCGGGAGCGATTGATCTTGCGTTGAGCTGCTGCCGTCGGTCCGTCGCCCGGGGGCCGGTGATCTGACCGCTTGTGACCTGGCGGGGATTGTCGGCAGGCCCGCCCTGGCGGCGGGGGAGGAGGTCGGGGTGTGGGTGTCCGGGTGCTGTATGGGTCCGGGTGGCAGCCCGTGGTGCGGGCGGGCTTGCCCCATGAGCCGGGGGGGGCGTCACGGGGGCGGGGCCCGTTCCGGGAGCCCACTCCCCACGGCGAGACCTCCGGCAGGTACGCGTCTGACGCGGCGCCTCCTCCCTCAGCGCTGTTTCCGCAGCAGTTCTGAGAGGACGTCACGTTTTGCTGCTCTCGGGGCGCCTGCGGGGCTGCTTCATTGCTGGTCGGCGTGCGGGAGGGGGCTTGCATCCGGATGCCGTGCAGCGCGGGGCGCCGCAGGCTGGGGTGTATGGCGGATCAGACGGAGATCGTGATCCATCCCGTGTCGCCGCAGGGCGGGCGGAAGGTCACCGTGCACGCCCTCGGCGTGGACGCTGACCTTGGTCGGGCGTTCACGTCCGGGGATGTGTCGGAGTTCCTGCGCCGGGCCGGCCTGGAGGACGTGGACCTGTCCGAGGACGGGCCGATCCGGTGGGAGGGCGGCGGCCCCGAGGTGTGGACCGGCGACATCTGACTGCCGGGCTGGGTGCTGACAGGCCGAGCCCGTGTCTGAGGTGTGAAGGCGGCTGTTGGGGCCTTCCCTGTTCTGGCCACTGTCGTTGTTGAACCGGTAGTCCCGGGCCGCCAGGTAGCGGCAGGGGCGGCTGTTCTGCGGGGGCGGCCCGGCGGCGACGGCCCGCTTCCCGTTCTCGGCCGGGGCACCGGCGGGAAGCGCGGCCGCGGTGGGGTCCGTGCGCAGGGTGCGCTCCAGCATGTGAATCCTGCTCCTGACGGCGCGGGGAAGGGTGGGTGGGTGCGCTCGTCCTCGGCACCCCGGGCTCGTGACGCATCCGCATCGGCCGCCGCTCACCCTTCCGCCACGATACGTAGCCGAAATAGTGCGGGATGTGACTCTTGGTGTCAGTGTGGCGGAGGAAGTGCCAACCCCCCCCACCTCACGCATCGAGGAGTTGCCGTCATGGGCGGTATGCAGGACAAGCGCCAGGAACCGGGCAAGGGCCGCGAAGAACAGCAGCGCCCCCAGCGCCCGCAGCGGCCCGGTCAGGACCCGGCCCACCCCGAGCCCGGCACCCCCTCCCGCGGTGGCCAGCGCCCCGAGGAGATGGAGCGGCGCCGCGACGAGCACGACGACCTGCGCGAGGACTTCTGACCCCAGGCGGTACCCCACGCACGCAGAGCCCGGCCAGGCGCCTGTAGTCATCCCGGCCGGGCTCTGTTCATGCCACCGCCCGGCCAGGCGCCTGTAGTCATCCCGGCCGGGCTCTGTTCATGCCACCGCCGGGCCCACCACAGGCTTGGGGCGCGGCGCCGAAGCCCGGCCGCGGTGGCATAGCGTGGCCTGGGGCAGGAGGACCCGCCGCCACGCTGGGCCGGTCCGCGCCTCTGGGTGCTGGGAAAGGGCCACCACGCCATGGGTCACTACAGCGGAGTCGGGCGGCTCGCCGGACGACGGACCGCCGCGGCTGCCTGTCACGGCGTTCACACGCCGGCGGTCAAGGGGCCCGGAACTGGTGGCGTGTCACGTGTTGGACGGTTGGGACGCACACCGCTCCGGAAAACTCCATCCGTTCCCCCACGGGTCTGCCCGGGGCAGGCCCTGGCCACCTGCATGGGCTCCTGTCTCCTTGTCGGCCTGACCTGGGTCGTGGCGTGGCCGCGCGCGTGGGGGCGGCAGGTGGTCAGGGCAGCGAGATCGGCGGCAGGGGGCGGGCCCGGCCCTGGTGGTGGTGTTCTCCAGGAGGCGGGTGGCCGGGTCCTTGTCCGGGAGCCGCAGTTGGGCCGATCACCTAAACGGATAGCTAATCCGATTGCGCTACGATCCAGGAAGCGGATGAAGTATCCGCATAACTGGGTGGAGGATTGCATGACGAAGAGAGCTGTGGTCACGGCAGGGACGGGCGGCATCGGACTTGAAACCGCTCTGGGGCTGGCCGCCGCCGGGTTCTCGGTCACCGTGGTCGGACGCAACACCGCCCGCGGCGCCCAGGCGGTCGAGCGAATCAATGCAACGCACCCGGCACACCCCGCCCGGTTCTTGCCGGCTGATCTCGGCTCGCTCGACCAAGTGCGCGCGCTCGCCGAACGGATCGCCGCCGAGCACGCCGCCTCCGGCCAACCGCTGACCGTGCTGGTCAACAACGTCGGGGCGATGTTCCCGGAGCGGCGGACCCTGGGCGGGATCGAAGCATCGTTCGTCGTCAACCACCTCTCGCCGTACCTGCTGACGGAACTGCTGCTGCCCACGCTGACGGCCGGGGCGCCCAGCAGGATCGTGAATGTGACCTCGGGCGCGGCCGGGCTGGGAAAGCGGGCCTTCGCCGCCGTCGAGCCGCCCGGCGGCTACTACGGCTTCCACTGGTACGGTCGCGCCAAGCTCGCCAACCTCGCCTACACGCTCGACCTGGCCACCCGGCTGGAAGGCACTGGTGTCTCCGTCTTCGCCGCCGACCCCGGAGGCGCCGCGACCGACATGACCAACGGCACCCTGGCCGACCCGAAGATCGTCTCCCCGGCCCTGCGGCTGCTGTGGCCGCTGGTACGCCGCACCTTCGAACGCTCCACCTCGGGACCGGCCTCACTTGCCGCCCGGCCCTCACTCGTCGCCGCCACCGACGACGCCCTCGAAGGCCGGACCGGCATCGTCATCGGCCCCCAGGCGCACCCCGTGACGCCGCTGCGCGCAGCCACAGACCCCCGCGTCGCCGAGGACGTGCGCCGGCTCAGCGAACGGCACGCACCCCTCACAACCGCCTGACCGCCGGGCGACGGGTACCGGCGGCGGCATCCGGATGAGCCATCCGATTAACATGCCTCCTATGACGACGCCCCTGCGCAAGGACGCAGCCCGCAACTGGGGCCGGATCGTCGCTGTTGCCCGCGCCCTGGTCGACCAGGGCACACCCCTGCAGCTGAACGACGTCGCCGGCCGCGCCGGACTCGGAGTCGCCACCGTATACCGGCACTTCGCCACCCCCGAGGCACTGCTGGAGACCGTCGCCGGTCCCTGCCTGGAAGCCCTGGCCGCCCACGGCCGGCAGGCGCTGGCCGACCCCGACCCCTGGCACGCGCTCGAAGGCTTCCTGCTCCGCACCGTCGAAGCCCAGGTCACCGACGCATCCCTGGGCCCGGTCGCCGCCGCAGCCACCGACACCCTGCCGCGCACCACAGAACTCAAAAGTGCGCTTCAGGCAGCCGGCACCGCACTCCTCGACCGGGCCCGCGACGCCGGCGCCGTCCGACGTGACCTGGCCGCCGCCGACCTCGTCCCGCTCATGTGCGGCATCGCCTACGCCGTCAACGTCCACGGCGGGCCACCCGCCGACCGGATCGACACCGCACACCGCTACCTGGCCACATTTCTCGAAGGACTGCGGGCCGCACCACAGCACGCATGAGATCACCGCCCGCACCCCACCTGGGGCGAGACCGGCCTCTGGACGCGGTCTGGCCGATCATCTACATCGACGCCTTGTGGGTGAAGATCCGGTCCGGTTCGGTGGCCTCGAAGCCGGTCTACCTGGCCGTCGGCGTCGACATGGACGGCCGCAAGGACGTCCTCGGCCTGTGGGTCGGCTCCGAAGGCGAAGGCGCAACCCCCTGGATGGCAGTCCTCTCCGAGCTGCGGAACCGGGGCATCGAAGACGTCTGCATCGTCGTCTGCGACGGACTCAAGGGCCTGCCCGACGCGGTCACCGCGACCTGGCCCAAGGCCACCGTCCAAACGTGCGTGATCCACCTGACGAGGGCCCCGCTCAGACTGTCGTCAGCACGGGACCACCCGAAACTGGTGCCTGCCCTCAAGGGGGTCTACGCGGCGCCGACCGAGGCGGCCGCCGAGCAGGCCCTCGACGCGTTCGAGGCCTCTGAGCTGGGCGAACGCTATCCGGCGAGCGTGCGGACCTGGCGGTCGGCCTGGCCGGAGTCCACCCCTTGCCTGGCGTTCGCGCCGGCCATAAGGACGGTGGTCTACTCCACGAACATGGTTGAATCGATCAACTCGCGGCTGCGCAAAGCCACCCGCAACCGCGGCCGTTTCCCCTTGGAGCAGGCCGCGTTGAAGGTCCTTTGCCTTGCGGTCCGCGAGCGGATCGACCTCGAAGCGCGTGACGCCGACCGCGTCGCCCCACACTGGAAGGAGGCGCTGAACCAGTTCTCGCTCTTCTTCGGGGGCCGGCTCGGCGTCCAATGACACCAACCGACTTACACAAGATCGCTGACACGTCCCCCGGCGTGCGTAACTTGCGGGGAATACGGGGAATGCGGGGAATGCGGGTTCCGGGTGCGAGTGGCGGTGTCAGTGTCGGGGGTCAACCTTCGCCCGCGCATGTCACACGGGGTCCGACCGTGGTTCTTCTGTCGGGGGGCGAGGGCTGGCTGCGGCTATGGTCGGGCGCAGTCCGCGCCGAGAGGGCGTGCGCGGGCGAGGCCCGGTGACCAGAGCGCTCTGGCGGCAGTAGTACCGGGCCGCCCCACTGCTTCGACCGCCCGCGCGTTCGAGGACGTACCCCGGTTCGGTGAGGGTCCCGGCCGCGGCCGCCGGGTGAGCGGCCGCGGAATCGGTTGGGGCTGGCGGCTGGACTGCAGCCCCTGACCTTCGTTTCGATGCGGGGGAGGGGTCGCGGGCCGGCACTGGGCAGGGGAACCTGCTGTGCCCGTCCGCAGTCCTGGGGAGGGGGTTAGGGGACGACGATGGAGAAGGAGGCGTCTTCGTAGACGCCGGGCTTTCCGGTGATGACGAGGAAGGTGTCGGTGCGGGTCCCGCATGAGGGGTGCGGCCACATTGAGATCCGGATGTCGTATTCGAAGCTGATGTATTGCAGGGTGGCGTTGGGGACGAGTTTGCGGATGTCGAGGTCCTTGTCCTCCAGCTCGACGCAGTAGTGGCCCGCCGCGGGCTTGGTGACGGCTTCGATGCCCTTGGACCGGTTGACGCTGCCGTTGGCGTTGACCACGGCCGCGGCCTGCGCGTAGGGGGCGGTCACCTTCGCGGAGCCCGGGGGTGCGGCCACCGCGGTTCCCGCCCATGTTCCGCCGGCGAGGAGCCCGAGGGCGACGCTGGTCCACACGGCTGCGCGGGTCTTCTTGCTCATGGGCATGTGCAGTTCTTCCCCTCTGTGGTGGTGCCGGCGGCCTCCCCGGGCCGTCGGGCACACCCGAAGCTAGGGGCGCCAGCACGGCCTTCGTGGTCCTCACGCGGTGAAACCACCGGTTGAGGGGGCGCGGGAGGCGCTCGTCCCGGACCGTGGCGCGCCTTCGGCGCGCTTGGGGCGAGGGCTTTCGCGGGCGGGGTTTGCTCCGGACGTGGGGACGGACTGCGGGTGTGCAGTGGCGTTTCGCCGGTGAATCGGGCGCTCCGGGAGGGTGAACCCGCTTCTGCAAGGTTGCGCGAACGCGCTCCGTTGAGCCCGGCAGGCCGCGGAATCAGCGTTCACGTCCCAGGCGCCGGAGGGGGGGTATGACCTGGCGTCCGCGTTGATGCGCTCTGCTTGCGCGGATGCAGGGCATGCCTTTCCGGAGGAGATGGTGGAGGTCATGGTGGGCGAGCACCACGCCGTCCAGTGGCCACCGGACTTCCTACCGATCATCCCGTTCCGGCCTGGCCGGGGCGGAACGGGATGTCGCCGATACACGGGATGTACCGCGCGTCTGGGGTGGCGGGCGGTCCAGGGAGGCGGTGAGTTCGGCATCGGCGTGCGGGTGGAGGGGCTTGGGGTGGTCGGGTGGATGTATCGGCTGTGTGGGTGGTCATGTTCATTGCAGGAACGATCAAGCTAGGTGTGGGGCCTGGTTGTGCTGCTTTTGTGTGGAACGTTGGTGATGCAAGTCCTGCCGGAAATGCTGGCGGGAGCTGGAGAATGGAGCGAGTCGTGAGTACTCAACTGCCGCCTGGAGTAGTCCGGATTCTTCCTGAAGGTGCGCCGTGTCCGCCCAAGACTCTGGGGCTGTATCGGGACTACAGCTGCCAGGGGCCGGGGTACGGGATCGGCGCCGGCTTCGACGTGGACCTCACCGAGCTGCCGATTCCCGGGGGCAGCATGTTCAAGAACGTCTCGTCGTGGGTGAACCTCACGGACAGCGATGTGAAGCTGATCGGCAGGGGTGAGCGCATCCTGAGGGCTGGGGAGAAGCTCGAGGAGCCGGCGGGGTACAACGACACGGTGGAACGAGTCGCCTGGGTGTAGTGGGAGCGGCCGGTCCGTGGGCGGGGCGAGCGTGGAACATGGCGCTCGCCCCGTGCCTGGGTCAGGTCCTCTCCTTTGACCGGTGGAGGGGCGGCAAAAGTCGCCGGAACATGGGCAGTGACCGATCGGGCCGGATGGTTGCCCGGACCGGTCACGGCGCTGGCGTGCGGGTGGCGCCGAAGTTGCTTTCGTGTGTCCATAGGTGGTTGCAGTGGGGGCATTGGAGGTGGAGGAGGCTGCCGGTGTTGGTGAGGAGGTAGCGCCAGTGTGTGGGGCAGGTGCGTTGTTGTTGGCAGGGTTGGCAGTGGTGTGTGTCGGGGCATTGGGGGCAGGGGATCCAGGCGCGGCGGCCGGGGTCGGCTTGTGGGTCAAGGGGCAGCATGGCCGTCTTCGCGGGTGGGGAGGATGCCGGCGGCGGTGAGGTCGTCGTGGAGGCGTTGTTGTTGGGCGTCGAGTCCGGAGTACAGCAGGTTGTGCGCGGTTTCCTCGCTGTGGAGGACTTCGATCGGGTTCCAGTGGGGGCCGAGGGCTTCCATCACGTGGGCGCGGCGGAGTACTTCCTGGGAGGTGAGGTCGAGTGTGAAGTCGGTCAGCCCGGACGTGCCGGCATCGGTGGGGGTGTGGTCGTCGGGGGAGGGGGTGTGGGGGGCCATGTCCTCGAAGTTAGGTAACCCTTTCTTGTCTGGTCAAGGGAGGGTGGGCGGAGTCACAGGGCTGTTCGCGGGTGGTGTCGGCGCCTGCGGCGGGGGTGGTGGTGGGGGGGCCTGGTACATGTCGCCGAAAGTGGGGCGGGGGCGGGTCTCGGAGTGCGGCCCGGCGGTGGAGCGCCGACGATGGGCCAGTACATCCCCCTCGTACCGCCAGTCAGGAGCAGCCCCATGCTGGAGCGCACGTTGCGCAAGGACCGCACCGAGGTCACCTTCGTCCTGCCCGCGGACACCCCGCCCGGGCCGGTCAGTGTGGTGGGGGATTTCAACGGCTGGCAGCCCGGGGTGCACACCCTGGAGCCGCGTACGGACGGCAAGCGGGCCGTTACCCTGACGCTGCCCAGTGAGCACACCCATTCCTTCCGTTACCTGGCGGCGGGTGACTACTGGTTCAACGACGAGAGCGCCGGCGACCAGGACGGCCCCAACAGCCGCCTGCACACCTGACCCCGCCCCGGACGGCCGGCCTGCCGGCCTGCCTGCCTGTCCGTTTTCGGTGTCCGGCCCCCCGGTGGGGGTCCCGCTTTGCGGTGTGGGCCCCCGGTGTGACGTGGCCGGGCCCCGTGCGCGGGGGCGTACGGGGCCCGGTGGAAACGGGCCGGGGGCGGAAACGGGCCGGGGACGGGCCGGGGTGTGGTGTGGTCACAGGCCCAGGGCGATGGCCATGCGGGTCATCTCGGCGGTGCTGTTGACGTTCAGCTTGGCCCGGATGCGGCGCAGGTAGGCGTCGACGGTGTGCTTGGACAGTCCCATGTGGCGGGCTGTCTGGAGGTAGGTGCGTCCGGCGGCGATGTGCCGCAGTGCCTCCTGCTCGCGCGGGGCCAGCTCAGGCGCGGGGGCGGCGGTGGCTGCGGTGTGCGGCGTGGTGAGTGTGGGAGTCATCGGATTTCCTCCGCCGTATCGGCTCGGTCATCGCTGCTCGCGTCCTCGGAAGCAGGAGGGACATTCCGGCCGAATGTCCCTTTTGTTCTCTTGTTAAGAGCGTGGCCGTGGGACTTCATGAGGCTGTCCGGCGACTGTCACAGCCGTGTGACAGGCCCCCCGCCGCCCCCTTCCCCCGCCGCCCCCCTTCCCGTGCCGCCCCCTTTCCCCCGCACCCTCTTTTCCCGTGCCGTCCTCCTTGTCCCGCGGTGTCCGCGGTGCTTGCGGTGTGGGTGGGTGGCCGGTCCAGGTCGTCGAAGATCCGTTGGAAGGGCCGGCGCAGAGCCGTGGCGACCGGCCTGGCATCGGGGTGTACGTAGGCGGGAACATCCCCGCGCCGCGGCCGGGGCGGGGCGGGGTGCGGGCGGGGCGGGCGGTCCTTTACGGCGCGCGCGGTGGCGGCGGCCGGTTGCGGCGGGTGCGGGCTGGTGGCGGCGGGTGCGGGTGGGGTCGGCGGTGAGGTTGCCGCGTGGTGTGAACGTGGCAACCTCCCGGGCCGGTGTTGCCGGTTGCGGGGTTGGCCTGTCCGGTGGTGGCGGCACTGCCCGTCAGGGCGTGCGCGGTGGCGGGGTGGGTGGTGGTGCGGGGGATTGGGCCGCGGGGTGCGTTCGGTCGGGTGTGTGCGGTATCGGCGGGGGTGGTTTCGTTGTGGGGGCCTGTGTAGGCGGGGTTGTCCGTGGCCGGGTGTCCGTGGTGGCGGTGGTCGTGGCCGGTGCCTGCGGCAGCCGGGTACGGCGGGTGCCCGGCCCGTCGTCGGGAGGCGCTGCGGGTCGGGTGGTCGCAGTGGCGGCGTCGGCGCGGTCGTCACTGCCGCCGGGGCCGTGGTCTCCTGCGGCCGGTTCGCGGGGTAGGCGTCGGGTGGGGTGAGGGCCGGTGGCGGGGGCGCGGGCGCCTGGATGTTCGCTGCCCGCCGGTCCTGTGGGCCGTTTCGGCCGGCGGGCGCGGCGCCGCCGCCGGGTCGGGGGTCGGGGGTGTGGCGGGTTGAGGGTCCGTGGTGGTGGCTGACCGTGCCCGCGACGACTTCCAGGGGCTTGTTCCGGTGAGGTTCGTGCAGTGGTCAGCGGGTCTCCGCGGCGTGCCCAGCTGGTGGCGTGATCGCCGCGGAGGTCCGGGGCTGGTCGGTGTCCGGCGGTGCAGCGGTCTGCCGGGCGGCCGGGTCCGTCATGGCGATCCGTGCCGCGGCCGGCTTTTCCACGCGCAGTACCTTCCCGTGCCCGGGCTGTCGGGGTTCACGGGCCGGCGTGGTGTCTCGTCCCTGTGGCGCGCACAGTCCGCCGCCCGCCGGGACTCGCCGCCGGTACGGGGTACTCCCGCGGACGCGGACGCGGATACGGCTGCGGCTGCGGCTGTGCAGGGTTCGTCCGTCCGGTCTTGTGCCCGGCGCCTGTCCGACGTTGCGGGTTGCTGCTTCGCGTGTGTGCTGTACACGCCGGCCCGGCTTGGCGCGAGCGGCCGGGGCGGGCCCGCCCCGGAACCCCGCCGGTGCGCGGGCGCCTGGGGGCGGGGTCCCTATGGGGGGCGGGGTTCCCATGGGGCCGAGGGCGGCATGTCACACCGCGACCCCGACCCCCCGACCCCCCGACTTCGCGCCCCCCGACCCCCCGACTTCGCGCCCCCCGACCCCCCGACCCCCCCGACTTCGCGACCCCCCGACCCCGCGACTTCGCGACCCCGCAACCGCGCGAGCTTGCGTGCCCGCGTGTTTGCGGCTGGGGTTCCGTGTCAGGAGCTGGGGGTGGGGGTGGGGCTGGGGGTGTCGTACACGAGTTTGTAGGTCACGTCCTTGGGGACGGGGGCCGGCGCGGTGTCGGTGTACAGGAGCCGGATCGTGGCGAACCGCTGGGTGCCGGGGCGGTCGGGCCAGGGCTGCGGGTCGCTGAGGGTCACGGTCACCGGGTAGGGGCGGAAGCGGCCTGCTGCGCAGTAGGGGCGGCAGTCGTTGACCATGTCGGTGCCGGTGGCTGTTGCGGTCTTGGGTCCCCAGGTGTTCCAGCGCAGGTCGACGAGCCGGTTGTTGCCGTCGCCGCAGGCCAGCAGGTACTCGTCGGGGCGTACCTGGCCCTTGGAGAAGCAGTCGACCACCACCGGGTCGGGTGCGGGCGCGGGTGCGGGGTGGGATGCGGAGGCCGGTACGGCGGCGGCCACGAGGGCTGCTGCGGCGCTCAGCAGGATCCCGGTCCGGGTCCGGGTCCGGGTCCGGGTGCGGGTGTGGGCCTGCGGTCCGCGGGGGTTGCGGCCGTCTCCTGAAGCGTCCACGAGACCTCCTCGCCCATCCGTCGCGCCCGGCGGCGCTGCGGCCATGCCCAGCTTCTCCGATTCGGGCGCACCCCGCACCCGCTGGCAGCGTCCCGCACCCCGCAGTCGTGCCTGACCTGCGAATATGCGACGCCTGCCGGCCCGGGCCGGCGGTTCGGGCCGCCGGTGTCCGGGCTGTTGCGGTGGTTGGGCTGCTCCGGTTCGGGTTGCCGGGTGTCGGGCTGCTCCGGTTCGGGTTGCCGGGTGTCGGGTTGCCGGGGGTGGGGTTGTTCGGGGTCAGGTGATGCCGATGGTGTAGGCGGCGTGGTAGCCGTTGCCGTCGGGGGTGAGGGCCAGGGTCATGGTTTCTCCTGCGGCCCGGTAGCGGCTGTCGCGCCGGTTGGGGTGTGCGGGTGCGGTGCGGCGGGCGTAGGGCTGGCGTGTGTAGACCTGGGTCAGGAGGTCCTCGGGGAAGAAGAACTGCGAGGTCGTCTCGGTGCGGGTGTCGGGGCGGACCTTGAAGTGGATGTGCGGGGCCAGTCCGGCGTACCAGCCGGGCACGATCGTGTGGAACACGCAGCGTCCGGTGCGGTCGGTGATCTGGGTGCCGCGCAGGAAGGTGTCCTTGCCGGTGGAGTAGTCGCCGTCGGCGTCGGCGTGCCACACCTCGACGCCGGCGGCCGCGAGCGGCCGGCAGCCGTCGGGGACCCGTACCACCGTCAGGTCCAGTCGCAGCGGTACCCCGCCGCGGCCCTGGGTGATGTCGGAGCGGACCAGGTCCAGATCCAGGTAGTACGGTCCCGCGCCCGCCCCGACGGCGAGGACGCAGGCCGGGGCCGCGGCCCTCGACGCTCCCGACGGGGTCGGTGAGGGGGGCCGGGGCGGGGAGGCGGACGGCACTCCCGCCGCACCCCGCGTCCCGGCCGGGGCGGCGCACGCCGCGCTCAGGACGGCGGCGGCCCCGGCCGAGCCGGCGGCCAGCAGCAGGGCACGACGGCTGGTCGGCGAGGAGACCGCACCGCCGCCGCCGGAGCGGGCCTCGGTGCCGCTGCCGCTGCCGCTGCCCGTGCTGGTGCTGGTGTCGTTGTTCTCGGCCATGCGAACCCCTCACACGCCCCGGATGCCGCCTGCGCGCGGGGCGGACGGCTGGACCCGCGCCCCACCGTGCCGGACGCCGCCCTCCCTGCCCGGCACCGACACACCCCCGTCCACCCACCGGCTCCCCACCCCACCCCGCCCCCTGCCCTTGTCATGCCGACCCGGAGGCGGGGCGGGGCGTCGCGGCCGGCCGGCCGGCCGGTTGGTTGAGGTGGTCGGCGAGGAGTTCGGCGAAGGCCTGCGGGGTCAGGACCGTGACGCCGAGTTCCGCCGCTTCGGCGGCCTTCGAGTTCGGTTTGGCGTTCGCCGCCGGTGTGCAGAGCGGTTGGCTGGTCTGGGAGTTGACGCTGCTTCCCGCCTTCCCGCCTTCCCGTCGGCGGGCCCGTTCGATCGGTGCGTTCGTCTGCGTACGCCCCGGTTCCTCCGGCGGGCCGTTCATCCTGCCGCTCACCACGAGCGTCCGGCCCGCCGACGGCCCCTCTCATCGACGCCGGCCGCCCGCTGCTGCGGCTCGCTCAGGTTCCCCCGGCCGTGGCCGGGGTGTCGATGACCGGGGCGGGCAGTGCGAGCCGCTCGGCGATGACCGGCGCCTTCTCCCCGCCGGTCCCCTCGACCTCGCGCATCGCTGCCGCGTCCGCCGCCCGCACCGCCGTCATCGTCCGCACATGCGCGGCGGTACGAGGGGACATGCTGCGCCAGGTCCCGAGCATGCCCGGCGCGCACAGCACCCGGCTGAGCGGCCGGGCCCCGGCTGCCGCGCCGAAGACGTTGTCGAGGCTGAGGCGGCGGCGGGTGGGTGCGGTGTCACCGGCCGGCGCGGCCCTGTTCGCGGCCTGTCCGGTGGGGGAGTCGGGGGCGGCCCGGCCGGGTGCTCCGCCTCCCGGGCCGGCGCCGAACGGCGCAGCAGGTCGTGGGAGGCGTCGTGGTCCGGCGGGCTGTTGCCGCCGCCGTAGTGCCCGCCGGAGGCGTGCGCTGCAGCCGCCCCGGGGCCGCGGGTGTACCCGGCACGGCCGGGCAAGGCTGGAGCGCGCCTTGTCGGCGTGCGGGACCGTCCTGGCGGCGAGGCCTCTCCCGGGGCACTGGCAACGCCCCGCCGGGCACGCCCGGCGGCCCCCTCCGGTGTCCGTGGACGAAAGCCGGAAGGGGCCGCCGGTGGGCCTCGCGGGTGCGGGTGTTACCTCGCGGGTGTTTACCAGGAGCGGTTGAACTTCACGTGGCCGCCGTTGCGCTCGTACCAGCCGACGAAGCCCCAGTTGATCCAGCCGCCGTCGCCCTGGTTGGTGAACTGCCCGGACTCGAACACCCACAGGCCGTAGTGGATGTTGCCCCACTGGACGTTGGCGTAGACGCGGGTGCCCTGGAACTGGTCGTTGTAGTTCTGGCTGAGGTTGAACAGCATGACGTTGTGCCGGCTGCCGGCGGCCTTGAACGCCTTGTCGATGGCTTCCTGCACGAAGGTGCCGCGGTCGTCGGTCTTGATGCCGCGCAGGGCGTCGGCGATGGCCTTGCCGCTGCCGAGCTGGTCCATGGAGACGTTGACGCTCACGCTCTTGTCGGCGGCGGCCGCGGCGTCGGGTTCGGACGCGGCGGGGGAGGAGACGGCCGGGGAGGCGGGAGCGGAGACGGCGGCGGGGGCCGGGGCGGGCTGCCCGGCGGCCTGGGCCGGGAGCGCGGCCGCCCCGGTCAGGGTGAGCGCGGTCAGGGCGATCGTGGCGAGCGTGGTGTTGCGGCGCATGGCGATGAAGTCCTGTTCTACGGGGACGTGGATGGGGACAGGGGTGGGAACGGGGACGGGGCGGGGTGGGGACGGGCTCGGGGGAGTGGCGCAGGGGGCAGGGGGGGCAGAGACCGCGGCAGCGAGCAGCGAGCAGCGAGCAGCGAGCGGCGAGCGGGGGCCGCGGCCGGGGCCGAGAGCGGGCCGGAGCGGGAGCGGGGCCGGGTCGGGAGCGGGGCCGGGGGTGGCGGATTACCAGGAGCGGCGGAAGTTCACGTGGCCGCCGTCGCGGTCGAACCAGCCGCGGAAGGCCCAGTTGATCCAGCCGCCGTCGCCGTGGTTGGTGAACTGGCCCGACTCGAAGACCAGTACCCGGTAGGTGCCGTGGATGCCGCTGACCTTGGCGTCGTAGACCACGCCGTGCAGGTTGGGGGTGTAGTGGTTGGCATTGTTGATGACCATCACGTTGTAGCGCTGGCCGGACTCGTAGAAGGCCCCCTCCATCAGGGACTTCACGTAGCCGGAGCGGTTCTGCTTGCGCTCGATGGCCTCGGTGACGATGTTGAAGATCTTCTGGGTGATGTCGAGGACCGCGGAGGCGACGTCGACCCTCCCCGCGAGGGCGCCCGCCTCGCCCGGGGCGACGCCCGAGGCGGCGGCCGGGGCGGCCGGGGCGGGCGCCGGGGCGGCGTAGGAGGCGGCGGAGGGCAGCAGGACCCCCGCGGCGGCGACCGAGCTGACGATCATGACGGCGACACGCTTGCGGCTGATACGCATATCTTTTCTCCTCAAAGGGATGTAGCGGACATTCGGTGGTCGTGAGGGGCCGGCGGGCCGCCAGAGGCCGCGCGCAGGCCCGGAGTGGCCGGAGTGGGCCCGAAGTGGGCTCGGAGTGGGCTGTGGGCGGTCCGGGAGCGGGCCGTGAGGCGAATGCCGGACTGTGAATGCTGTGCCACCGGAACAGGATTTCCGGGGCGTGCGGCCGGCGCTGCCGGCCCATGGCCGGAAAGGAAAGGATCGGGCCTATTTCAGGCCGAACCCATTCGGCCGACTCCTCTCCCGCCCCGGATTGCTGATTTACTGAAAGCGCTCTCGGCCATCGGGGGCGGGGAAGGGTTTTTCCGTCACCAGGAAGTGGTGAGATGGGCGGCCGCGTCGTTGTGCGGCGCGCTCCCGCCGCCGGTGCGGCGGGGGGCCCGCGAGGGGGAGGGGTCGGTGATCCGCCGGTGCAGCAGGACGGCCAGGCATCCGGCGCAGAGCAGCGAGAGGGCCTGCCACCAGGGAAGACCGGCTTCCCTGCGGCCTGGAGGGGGGTTCGGCATCGGGTTCTTCCAGTGACTTTCGCGCGAGGGTGGAACCTGGTGGCGCCCGATCGGCTCTAGAGGGCCGGAGGGCAGTGGCTTGCGGGGTTGGTCCACTCGGTGTCCCCCGGACGGCCGTCGCACGGGGCGGCGGTCCGTGCGGAAGCCGGACCGGATCCGAAGTCCGGCGCCCCGCCGGAAACGATGCTGCCCGCAATACCCACGGCCAGCGCCGCCGTGCAAAGGAACCGAGTGAACTTCATGCTGTTCTCCTGAGAAAGTGAATTCCGATCTGATTCCTGCCGGGTCTTTCTTTCCGGTGACTCAAGAATCTCCGGCCCGGAACTCGGGGTCCAGCGGGCACGGGCCTCAGCAAGGTGCGTGGCACGAAAGGGAGGGGTGCAAAAAATGGACAGAACCATAAATACCGGGGCATCTGCAGAGGTGCCGGGAGCGTTACCGCCCCCGCCGACCCCCGACCCGGCTGCGGCCCCCTACTCGGATCCGTACCCCGACCCCGACCCGGCCCCGGCTGCGGTCCCGGCCCCGGACCCGAACGCGGCTGCGGTCGCGGACCCGCACCCCGACCCGGCTGCGGTCCCATACCCCGACCCGGCTACGGCTGCGGCTCCGCACCCGGACCCAGCTCCGGCCCCGACTGCGGTCCCCGACCCGGCCCCCGCCCCGGCTGCGCCCCCGTACTCGAATGCGGCTTCAGCCCCGGACCCCGCTGCGGACCCGGCGTACCCCGACCCGGCCCAGGCCAAGGCTGCGGCTGCGTACCCGGACCCCGCTCCGGCCCCGGCGTACCCCGACCCGGCCCCCGACCCGGCCCCGGCCCCGGCGGACACCGCGGAGCTCGGCCCGACGGCGATCAGGCTCTACACCCGCCTGCTGGAGGGCGGCCCCCAGCCGACCACCGCCCTGGCCGCCGCACTCGGCCTCGCCGAGGAACACACCGAGCGCGCCGCCGCCGAACTGGTCCGCCACCGCCTCCTGGCCCGCGACCCCGACGGCACACGCGCCCGGTGGCGGGCCGTCAGCCCCTACACCGCCGCCGCCGAACTGGTGGGGCCGGAGGAGAACCGGCTGCGCCGCCGCCTGGAGACCCTGGAACGCACCCGCGCCCGGCTCAGCTCGCTGATCCCCCTGTACGAGGAGACCTACCGCCGCGGCGCCGACTCCGGCGCCGTCGAGGTGGTCGAGTCCCGCGACCGCGTCATGCTCCTCATCGCCGACACCGCGGCCCGCTGCACCGAGGAGGTCCTCACCGTCCAGCCCGGCGGCGGCCGCCCGCCCGGCTACCTGGAGCGCGCGCTTCCGCGGGACCTGGAGATGCTCGGCCGCGGAGTGCGCCTGCACACCCTCTACCAGCACACCGCCCGCTACAGCCCGGGCACCCAGGAGTACGTACAGGCCGTCAGCGCCGCCGGCGCCGAGGTCCGCACCCTGGGCGAACTCTTCGGCAAGATGCTGGTCTTCGACCGCGCCACGGCTTTCCTCCCGGTATGGGACAACCCCGACGCGGCCGTCGTACTGCGCGAACCCTCCGCCGTCGCCTTCCTGTGCTCGGTCTTCGCCAACGCCTGGAGCCTGGCCGAGCCCTTCTCCGCCTCCTACACCGCGACCACCTCGGCCCAGCTCCAGGACACGATCGCCGGCCGGCTCGCCGGCGGCGCCAAGGACGAGCTCATCGCCCGCCGGCTCGGCATGTCCCTGCGGACCTGCCGGCGCCACATCGCCGAGCTGATGGACGAACTGGGCGCCGAGAGCCGCTTCCAGGCCGGATACCTCCTCGCCCTGCGCTCGGCGTCCGCCGCCCCGCCCGCCGAGGACCCCCACCGCGCCACGACCGCCCCCTGAAACCCCGCCCCTGAAACCCCGCCCGAAACCCCGCTCTGAAACCCCTCGCGCCACATCTCGAACACCCACCCACCCCCCACCCTTCAGGAGTTGATGCCACACCAGCAGCCGGACCCCCACCGGCGGAGGAAACCCCTGACCGGACCAGGTGGGGCAACACCATGACAGCGTTGCCATCTCGTTAAGGATTCACTTCTTGACGGCAGCGGTGCGGGCACGTTGACTGCGTCCACCTCGGCCGTACACATACGGCCCCGTCAGGGAGGCTCACCTCGTGAACGCGTACCTGGGGCGTGCCCCCGTTGCTCTTGCCGTCGCGGCGCTCGCCGTCACGCTCACCGCCTGCGGCACCACCGAAGCCGGCAGCGCCGGCAGCGGCGGCGACGGCGCGGTCAGGATCGGCCTGCTGCTCCCCGAGAACGAGACCGCGCGGTACGAGAAGTTCGACAAGCCGCTGATGGAGAAGAAGGTCGCCCTGCTGACCCTCGGCAAGGGCAAGGTGCTCTACGCCAACGCGGGGGGCGACGCGGTCAGACAGAGCGCCCAGGCCGACGCGATGATCAAGGACAAGGTGGACGTCCTGGTCATCGACGCGGTGGACTCCAAGGCCATCGCCGGCGCGGTGACGAAGGCCAAGGAGGCGGGCATAGCGGTGGTCGCCTACGACCGCCTGGCCGAGGGCCCGATCGACGCCTACACCTCCTTCGACAACGAGGACGTCGGCCGCGTCCAGGGCAAGGCCCTGCTGGAGGCCCTGGGCGACAAGGCCCGCAACGGCAAGATCGTCATGATGAACGGCGCGGTCACCGACCCCAACGCCGCCAGCTTCAAGACCGGTGCCCGCTCCGTCCTGGACGGCAAGGTGAACGTCGGCAAGGAGTACGACACCGTCGAGTGGAAGCCGGAGAACGCCAACACCAACATGGCGGCCGCGCTCTCCGCGCTCGGCAAGGACAAGGTCGTCGGCGTCTACTCCGCCAACGACGGCATGGCCGGCGGCATCATCTCCGCCCTCAAGGCCGCCGGCGTCTCCCCGCTGCCCCCGGTCACCGGCCAGGACGCCGAACTCGCCGGCGTGCGGCGCATCGTGGCGGGCGAGCAGTACATGACCGTGTACAAGCCCTACGCCCGCGAGGCCGAGGCCGCCGCCGAACTCGCCGTCCTCCTCGCCCAGGGCGAGAAGATCGACGGGATCATCAACCAGGTGGTCAGCAGCCCGACCACCAAGCGCATCCCGGCCGTCCTCATCCCCGGCATGTCGGTGACCCGCGACAACATCCGCAGCACCGTGGTCCTCGACGGCGTCTACACCATCGACGAGATCTGCACCGACGCCCTCAAGGCCGCATGCCAGGAGACCGGCCTGAAGTAGCACCCGCGGCGGCGCGGACCCGCAAAGGGCCCCCGCCGCCCCCCCGCAGCGCCCGTACGTCCGCACGCTCGCGTGGCGGGATGAACACACGGGCTTGCCACCGCCGTTCGGGGAGGCGCTGCGGGCCGGGCCGGGCCGGGGCGCCGGGCGCCCCCGCCGGCCGGCAGCCCCCGCTCGCGCGTGTGGCGCACCGCGCCGGTCCAGCGGATCGCCCCACCCCCGGTCCCGGCTGCGGAGCCGATGCCGCGTACGCCCGCGAGGTGGCCCCGCCGACCCGGGGGAGCGGCTCCTGCTGACGGAGCATCCGAAGCACCGGCGCCCGGCCCCCGACCGGACCGCCGGCCACCCGGCCGCACGGAACGCCGACGTGCGTCCCCGCCGACAGGCCCGGACGCGACGGACACCGCAGCCTTCCTCGCCCCGGCCCCTGGGCGCCCCCGCCTCCGACACGGCCGGGCGGCCGGGCACCGGGCCACGTCCTGCTCCACGGAGCCCCCCCCCCGCAAATCAGGTACGCAGGCTTCGAGTGCTCCGTCGGGCGGCTGCCCCGGCAGCCACCCCGACGGAGCCGGCCCACCTGCGCATCGGCTTCCCCGCCTGCCGGTGCGTCACCGCACCGCCCGAAGCCCGGCTGCGGCGGACGGAGCGCGCCCGCCGCGCCCCATGGCGCGCGGGACCGGCACCGGCCTCCCCGGCGGGCTACCGCGCGGCGGACGCACCGTTCCGGCGGGCCCGCCACAACGCCCGCCCGCCACCCGGCCCCGGGCCGTGCGCCGGCCACCCGGCCCCGGGCCGTGCGCCGGCCACCCGGCCCCGGGCCGTGCGCCCGGGACCGGGCGCGGGGCAACGCGGCCGCCCGCCGGCGCCCGGTCCGCCGCCCTGGGACTGTCACTGCGGTCGCCCGTCGGCGCCTGGCCCGCCCGCCCCGGGACGTCAGTGCGACGCCCGTCGGCGCCCGCCCACCCCGGGACCGTCACCGCGGCCGCCCGCCGGCGCCCGGTCCGCCGCCCCGGGACTGTCACTGCGGCCGCCCGCCCGCCCGAACCACCGCGCCCCGGGACCGTCACCGCGGCCGCCCGCCCCGGGACCGTCACCGCGGCCGCCCGCCCCGGGACCGTCACTGCGACGCCCGCTCCGGGACCGGACGCGGGGCACCGCGGCCGCCCGCCGGCGCCCGATCTGCCGCCCCGGGACCGTTACCGCGGCCGCCCGCCGGCGCTGGCCGCCCGCCCCGGGGCGGTCACCGCGGCGCCCGCCCGGCCCGAACCACCGCGCCCCGGCCCGGGCGGTGTGAGCGACCTCACCGCCGCCACGCCCGACCGCATCCCCACCCGCCGGCCCGCCCTCCGCCCCCTCCCGGCCGAGCACCCGTAGAAGAAACCCGCAGGAACCCGCAAATCCCGGTAAAAGCCCAGCAGAAGCCCGCGAAAACCCTCCCACCCGGAACCCCGCACACCGCCCCCGCAGTCCCGCGGCCCCCGCGCACGCCCCGCCCGCCCGGAACGCCCCGGGAGTGACGCACACCACGCCGCCCCCACCCCGCCTCCCACCCAACCAGTGCCAAATATGGACAAGCTGCCCATATGTTGCATTCAACTGGTTTGTTTCCATATGCCGCTTGATGGTGTGTCAGCAGAAAACACGCGGGGCATAATCGGCCCCGGTCGTCTCCGGAAGTGCTGGAGCCATCGGGGCACCGACTCCGCCCTTCGGCGCACACCCGCACCGGACCGACCCCCAAGGCGCCCGCAGATGTCCCTGGCCAGCCGCACCCGCACCGCGGCCCTGCTCGCCGCACTCACCGCCGGCGCCGCCGGGATCACCACCTGGGCCTACGGATACACCACCGCCCCCCGCCCCGCAGCCCCCCAGGCCCCCCTGCGCCCCAGCGTGACCCAGGGCACGGTCCTCCAGGTCGTCGCGCACCCCGACGACGACCTCTTCTTCATGAACCCCGACCTGAGTCGCTCCATATCCACCGGCGTCAAGGTCACCACCGTCTACCTGACCGCCGGCGAGTCCGACGGCAGGAACGAAGCCCACAGCCCCCACCTGCAGGACCCCACCCGCCCCGCCGACCACGCCGCCTACGCCGAAGCCCGCCAGAACGGCATACGCGCCGCCTACGCCGAGATGGCCACCGGCCGGCGCACCAGCGCCTGGCAGCGCACCTCCATACCCACCACCGGCGGCGGCAGCGCCGAGGTCGACGTCCTCCTCGCCCGCCCCGAGGTCAACCTGGTGTGGATGCAGATGCGCGAAGCCCGCAGCATCTCCGGCGACAACCCCGACAGCCTGCGCGGCCTGTGGGACGGCAAGGTCCCCGCCCTCGGCTCCCAGCTCGCCTCCGGCACACCCGTCGCCTCCCCCTTCTCCTACACCAAGGAGCAGGCCGTCCAGGCCATCGCGAACGTCTTCGCGCTCTACAAACCCACCACCATCCGCACCCAGGACCCCACCCCCGGCCGCACCCGGCCCGCCGGCGCCTTCCTCGACCACCAGGACCACATGTACGGGGCCCGCTTCGTGCAGGCGGCCACCGAACGCTACGCCGCCTCCGCCGACCGCCCGCACTTCTCGGTCCAGAACTACGTGAGCTACCCCAACAGCTCCCTGCCCCCCACCCTCGACGCGAAGGCCGCCGAGGAGAAACTCGGCTACCTCAAGACCTACGCCTGGAGCGACCACCAGGACTGGTGCGGCAGCCCCGCCGGCTGCGGCGACCGCAAGACCGCGACCCGGCCCACCGGCGCCGGATGGAACCAGACCATCCGCTACAGCCGCGGCGAGAGCACCACCTGGATGACCCAAGGCACCCCCGGCCGGCTCTACGCCTTCGCCGCCCTCGACGGCCAGATGGCCTACTGGACCCGCCCCACCCCCGCCGCCGACTGGCAGGGCCCCCGCTTCCTGCCCGCCACCGCCCCCGGCACCACCATCGACGCCGGCGCGTCCACCGCCCGCCTCCCCGACGGCCGCATCGCCGTCCTCGCCACCCGCACCACCCTGGGCACCACCCCCCAGGACTACCGGCGCGAGGCCGTCTACGCCCTCCAAAGCGCCCCCGGCGCCGACTTCGGCCCCTGGCAGAGCCTCGGCACCCCCGACACCGGCGACACCTCCGCCACCACCGCCCTCGGCGCACCGACCGCCACCGCCGACGCCACCGGCCGCATCACCGTCTACGTACGCGACTCCCGGCGCACCCTGCACGCCCGCACCCAGCCCGCCCCCGACACCGCCTTCGGCCCATGGCAGACCCTGGGCGGCACCGGCCTGCAGGGCGACCCGGTCACCGCCACCGACAGCGCCGGACGCCGCCACGTGTACGCGGCCACCGACACCACCGTCCTGGCCTGGACCCAGCCCGCCCCCGGCGCCCCGCTCGCCGGCCCCTTCCCCACCAACCTGCCCGCGACCACCGGCGTGCTCTCCGCGACACCGCAGGACGACGGCGTCCGCCTCTCCTTCCGCCGCCCCTCCGCCGGCACCGTCACCACCACCCTGGCCACCGCCACCGCTGCCGCACCCGGCTTCACCCCGCCCGCCGACGCCGGCGGCGAAGGCGGCTACGGCGCCATCGCCACCGCCGGCCACCTCCTCGCCGGCCGCGCCGCCACCGGCACGGCCGCCGTCACCCTCCCCGGCCGGGCGCCCGCCTGGTCGGAGTCCCAGATGCTCTACACCGGCGCCCCGGCCGCCGTGACCGCACCCGACGGCACCGGCCTGGCCGCCGCCCTCGGCCTGGACGCCGGCCTGCACCTCACCACCACACCCACACCCACCCCCAGCCCCACTCCCGGCGGGCCCGGCGGGTCCGGCGGGCCCGTGCCGTGGCACCGGGCCGTCGCACCCACCGCCCTCGCCCAGGCCGCCCGCCAGGGCTCCGGGTGGCACGGGTGAACACCCCGGGCGACGATGACCACCCCGGCCGCCCCGGCCGCCCCTCCCCGTCCTGACCACCGGCGATCGGGGCCCTTCGTGACCGCTTACCGCACCGCCCGCACCCGCACCCGCACGCGGACGCGTCCGCGGACGAGAACCGTCCGCAGCCTGGCCCTGGCCGTCTGCCTCGCCGCCGCCGCGGCCCTCACCGCCGGCTGCCGTGACGACACCGCCCCGGCCTGGGAGTACCCGCGCCTCGCAGCCACCCTGAACGCCCTCTCCACCGCCCTCGCCCAGGGCTGCGCCACCCCCGACCCCGACCACTGCGCCGCCGGCCTCGACCGCCTCGACACCCTGGCCCGGCGCGCCTTCACCGAAGTCCTCGACCACCGCCTCCTTGACCAGGCCTGCCTCGCAGCGGAGAGCGAGGTACGCCGGGCCAGAACCCTGCGCCTGGCCGCCACCGCCCAGGCCCGAAAACAGGAACAGGCCCAGAAACAGGAACAGGCGCAGGGGCAGGCGCAGGGGCAGGCGCGGCAGGACCCCCGCCACCCGGCCCTGGAACAGGCGCGGCGGGCGGTGGCCGCCGAACAGGCGGCCTACCGCCGCCTGCTGGCCGCCCTGGAGAAGGTCCGCACCGCCCCGCCACCCGGCGCGGCGACCCGGCCCCTCTGACCCGGCCCCTCTGACCCGGCCCGTCTGGCCCGGCCCGTCTGGCCCGGCCCGTCTGGCCCGGCCCGTCTGGCCCGGCCCGTCTGGCCCGGCCCGTCTGGCCCGGCCCGTCTGGCCCGGCCCGTCTGGCCCGGCCCGTCTGGCCCGGCCCGTCTGACCCGGCCCGTCCGATTCCCCGCCTACGGCTGCAGGGGCGGGGCGGACAGCCCGCCGGCCTCGAGCGCCACCAGCGACAGCACCACGATCGAACCCGTCCACGCCAGCGGCGCCACCGACGCCGGCCGGCCGGCCCGGTCCACCTTCTCCGGCAGCTCACCCAGAGCGTTCCGCTTCGACAGCACCCACTGCAGCACCGGCCCCGCCTTCGCCGGCCGGCCCCCCGCCGCCCAGGCCAGCGCGAAGAACGCCGTACTGGGCGTCCACGCCACAGCCCCCCACGGAGCCCCCGGATCGTTGCCCGGAGTCAGCCCCCCGTTGGGCAGCAGCAGCGCCCGGTAGGTGGACTCCAGCGCCGCGGGCACACCGGCGGCCGCCGCGTTGAACGGCGGCGCCATGAACGCCACCGCACTGTCGCGCCCGTGCCGCCCGTCGACGGTCCGCTGGTAGCCGAGCGGGAAGAACCGCTTGGAGATCCCCGCCGACAGCCGCCGCGCCGCCCGCGCCCAACGCACCGCATCCTGCGGCCGGCCCGCCTCCCGTGCCAGGTCCGCCGACGCGTTCAGCCCGGCCAGCAACGGCGCGGCCGTACCGATGTTCGCCGTCGCCGTCATCAGCTCCCAGTAGTCCGGAGAAGCCGGGGGCAACCCGTCCGCCCCCAGGGAGAGCACCGCACGGTCGGCCGCCTTGCGGATCATCGGATACAGGGCCGCCAGCCGCTCCCGCCGCCCCTCCACGGGCGCCACCCGGTACCACTGCCACGCCGCCCACGGCACCCAGCCGTTGGCATCGAGCTGCCACCGCCTGCCGTCCGGCGGCCCCGAACCGTCCAGCTTCGTACGCGCCTCCCAGCTGCCGTCCCCGCGCTGGGTCGCCGCACTGTGCCGCAGGATCCGAAAAGCCTCCTCGTCATGCCCGGTGTGCGCGAACGCGGCACACGCGAAACTCGAATCCCGCGGCCAGGAGTACATCCACCCCGGACTCCACCCCGCCGCCATCGCCCCGTTGGGCCGCAGCAGCGCCCGCATCGCCAGCAGCGCCCGCCCGGCCGCCGCCCGCTCGGCCGCCGACCGGCCCGGGACCCGGCCGGCCGCCAGCCAGGCCCGGCTCTGCCCGATCTGCCGCAGCGCCCGCCCGTCCCCGGCCGCGACCACCACCGACACCGACCGCCCCGAAGGCAGGTACCGCCACCGCCCCGACGCCAGCCGCAGCACATTGCTGCCCTCCACGTACCGGGCACCGGCGGCCAGCGACGCCGAAACCCCCTCGGCGGCACTCGCATTGGACAGCACACCGACGGTGGGAGCGGTCAGCCCCGACAACGGCGCATGACCGCCCGCCCCGCACACGGGAACGGCCGTACTCGTCAACGCCGCCGCAACCACCGCCCAGCAGCCGAGGACACCGGGCATCGCCACTCCCTCCGCCGCATCCGCGCACCCGCGCACCGGGCGCACGAGCGGACCCTGACCCCCACTCATCCTCGAAGACCACCGCCCGCCCCGCCACGGAAGCCCCGCCGCCCGGGTGAGCCGCCCCCCACGCACCCGCCCCGGCAGCCCGCACCGCCCGCCCCCGGCCGCCCGGCCCGCATCCCGCCCCGCCCCGGGATGCCGCACGCGGCGAACCGTGCACATCATGGGTGTTCGCGGGCCGTGCGATCACCACAGCCGGCGGGGCGCACCGGCCGCCCTTGCCCGACGGGCCCCCGCTGCGAAGGGGAGGCCCATGAGCACCATGGCGGCCGAGGGCGAGGAAGAACGCGTGAGCCCCTCCTCCCACACCGGCCCGGAAACCGGCCCCCGCCGACTCCCGCGCACCCTCCTGCCCGCCGCCGCGGCGACCCTCCTCGCCGCCGCCGGAGCCCTCGTCGCCGTCGGATGCTTCCTCGGCCTCTACATCCGCCCCACCTCCGACGACTGGTGCGCCGCCTGGAAAACCCGCGACCTGGGCGTCCTCGGCATCACCGCCGACTTCTACACCACCCAGAACGGCCGCATCGCCAACGCCTTCCTCAGCGGCCTCCTCTACCGCGGCGGACCGGCCGGCACCAAGATCCTCCCCACCCTCATCGCCGTCCTGCTCACCGCCGCCCTGGTCCTGCTGGGCCGCCGCCTCCTGCGCGCCCTCGGCCACACCCCGCCCCTGCTGCTCCTGACCGCCTGCGCCCTGGTCCTCCAGGCACTCCTCTACTTCGCGGGCACCCGCAGCTACCAGGTCCTGCTGTGGGCCCCCGCCACCATCTCCCACACCCTGCCCAGCGTCATCGGCCTGTGGGCACTCCTACTGGCCCTGGCCACCGTCTCCCACCCCCGCCGGGCCGTCCGCACCGCCGGCCTCGCCGGCGCCCTCCTCATCGGCTTCGCCCTCGGCACCCTCAGCGAACCCTTCGCCCTCGTCACCGGCCTCGCCGCCGCCCTGACCGCCGTACTGTGCCTGCCCCGCCTGCGCCTGGCCACCACCTGGCGCCCCTTCACCTGGTGCCTGCTGTGGTGCACCGGCCTCGTGTGCGGCCTCGCCGTCCTCTACACCTCCCCGGGCGCCCGCTGGCGCCGCGCCCAGCAGCCCGAGAAGGAACCGCTGCTCTCCACGGCCGAACTGCGCGCCACCTACGAGGACTGGCTGCACATGTGGGACACCGTCACCGGCCAGTGGGCCTACCTCGCCGCCCCCGCCGCCGGCCTCCTCCTGGGCCTGGCCGCCACCCTCCGCACCCCCCGACCCTCACCCTCACCCCCGCTCCCGGCCTCGGCCCCGCGGTGGACGCGGGCCGCCCTGCTGCTGCTCCCGCTGCCCGTGGTCGTCCTGGGCTCCTTCGCGGTCGCGGCGGGCCTGCGCAGCGGATACGGCCCCACCGGATGGACGTACGCCCGCACCTGGACGAGCTACCTGCTGCCCATGGAACTGGCCCTGTGCGGCTACGGAGCCCTGCTGGGCGCATGGGCCGGCCCCCGCCTCGCCGCCCGCCGCCCCGCCGGCCCGGGCACCCTGGCCGCCTGCGCCACGGCCGCGTTCTGCCTGACGCTCGCCTCGACGGCCTCCCTCGTCCCCGGCCTCCAGCAGCTCACCACCACCACGGTGGCCCGCTCCATCGCCTGGGACGCCCAGAACGCCCGCATCCGCGCCGAGGCGGCGCAAGGCGCCACCAGCGTCGGCTACCGCCCCCTGCCCATCGGCAGCCTCGCCGAACCGTTCTTCACCGCCGACTACAACCGCGACTGGGTCGCCGCCTGCATGTCCCGCTGGTACGGCGTCGACCGCATCCACCGCCGCTGACCCCCCACCCCCGATCCGAAGCCGCCCGGCCGAGCCGACCGCCCGCGACGTCCCCGCGCCCCGAGCCGCCGAGGCCAGCACACCCCGCACGCAATCGCGGCCCGCCGAGTCCCCCGACCGGCCCGGCGGCCGCCCCCCCCGGCCGCTCGCAGGCCGGCCGTCGGACGGCCGAAAGCCCCCTCGCCCGCCACCACGGCGAAACCTCCACACCCTCCGGCACACGGCGGGCCCGACCGGCACCGCCCGCCCCTCCCCGGCCGGGCCTTCACCCGTGCCCGACCGGGGAGGGGCGGGCCGCCCCCCCGCCACGTACCCGGGGAGCACCCGCCGCTCTCCCGGAAGCGCAACCGCCGCTGCCGCGCGCCCGCGCTCCGTCCGGACCCACCGGGCGCGACGCCCGCGGCTTCATCCGGCGCCCCGGGAACCCCACGACGAGCACCCGCCCGCCGCGGCCGGACACCACGGCCCGGGGCCCGGGGACGGTGCGCCCGGGGGCCGGCCCGGCCGTCTCAGCCGGCGGTGGTCCGCCCCGGCCGTACGGGCGGCGGTACGGCGTCGGTCGCCAGCCGTGCGTGCAGTTCGACGTCGTGGCGGACCCCGTCGTACTCGAGCTTGCCGCGCTGGACCCCCTCGACCGCGAAGCCCGCAGCCCGCGCCACCCGGCACGACGCCGGGTTGTTGACCCGGTGGCCCAGCTCCAGCCGGAACAGGCCGGCGTCCTCGAAGGCCCAGGCGGCCACCGCACGGCAGCCGCCCGACGCGACGCCCCGCCCGCGGGCCGCCGCACCCGTCCAGTACGACACCCAGCCCGTCCGGTGACGCCGGTCGACGGCGCCGACCGCCACATTCCCCAGTACCGCGTCCGCACCGTCGACGACCGCGAAGGCGAAAGCCGACCCCGCGTCCCACTGCTCCGCCCGGGCCGCCAGCCACCGCCGCGCCGCCGGCAAGGCCACGATCGGCTCACCGGCCTGCCACGCCATCACCGGATCGGCGAACGCCGCCAGCACCGCCCCGGCGTCCGTCGGAGACCAGCGCCGCAGCCGAAGACCCGGGGACACTTCCAGATGATCACGCACCCGCCGCAGTCTTCCCCAGCCCCGGGACCGACCGCCAGCCCCTACCCACCCGCCCGCCGGGCCCGGCCGCGGCGGGCGGAGGCCGGATCAGGCCTCGCGGTCCATCACCCGGCGGGCCGCCTCGGCCTCCGCCGCGGGCGGAGAGAGCTCGTCGAGGATGTCGAGCTCGTCGTCCGAACCCAGCTCCTCCTCCCACGCGGCCGCCAGCCGCTCCTGCTCCTCGCGCGGCCTGCCCGCCACGGCCTCCCGCCGCTGCGGCTCCAGAGCCGCCAGGAAACGCCCGACCGCGTCCGCCGTCATGCCGTACTCCTACTCGCCGTGGGGAGAGGGACCCGGCCCAGCATCGCGAACCGGGCCCGCACCACCGGCCCGACACGGCACGCCGCCACCCGAATGCACCCGCCCGCACGGCACCCCCCGGCGGGCACAACACGCACACGCACACGCACACGCACGGGTGCGGCGTGCCACGGCCCGCCCGGCCGTGACACGCCGCACCCCCGCGGCCGGCGGTCACCGTCCCCGTCGGGGCGACCGCCGGGCCGGATCAGCCGCGGTGCTGGTGTCCGCGGCGGCCCCAGGACTCGGTGTCGACGACGTTGCCGCGGTTGTCGCGGAGGGTGGCGGTGTCGCGGTCGTTCCAGACCTGCCGGTTGCGGTCCTGGTAGAGGTCGTGGCGGGTGTCGCGGCCCTGTCCGGTGTGGACCTTGACGGCGGAGCGGCCGTCCAGGCGGAAGTCGGGGAAGCGGTAGCGGTTGCCCTGCTGGTCGGTGAGGGTGTAGCCGCGGAGGTTGACGCTGTTCCGGCCGGTGTTCTTGATCTCGACCCATTCGCGGTTGAGGGCGCGGTGGGAGCGGTCGCCGCGGTGGGGGCTGTCGTACTGGACGTCGCCGATGACGAGGGCGGAGTGCCGGCCGCGCTGGTCGCGGCGGTGGTCGTCGGCCGCGGCGGGCAGCGCGGCGGCGCCGACGAGGGTGCCGGCGGCCAGGAGGGCGGCGAGAGCGCGGCGGGTGGCGAGGGAAGCAGACATGGAGGATGGACCCCTTCGACGTCAACGGGCGGCCCCGACCGGCGACATGCACCCGCACCCGCACACCTACGGGTGCGGATGCGTACCGGTCTGGCCTGAAACGGTTCCCGGCGTCTGGCCGAGGAGCCACACTCTGGCCCCCGCCGACACCCGGACACCGCCCACCCACCCCCTGTTTCCCAATCCGGATATGTCCGTAACTCTCCCTTGTAGTGGGCAGCCGTCACACCGGATTGACGCCCAGGCCACGGCAGTTCGCCACCAGCCGGTGGCACGCCTGCACAGCCGCCCTCCCCGCCCGCGGACCCCGGCCCGGCCACGGCCCGCACCACTGCGCCGAACGGGTTCAAGGCCCTGTAACAGCCGCTCCCGCCACCCCTTCGCACGCACCTGCGGAAACGATTCCGGTGTACGAGAAACCGGCCCCCGCAGCCCCGCCTACGGCGCCGTCGCCGCCCCCCAGTACTTCCTGACCAGCTCATACGAAGCGATCCGGTCACCCAGGTCGTAGACGGGCGTGGCCAGCATCAACTCGTCCGCCCCGGCCTCACCGGCCAGCTGCGCGAGCCGCCCCACCACCGCCTCGGGCGCCCCGACCGCCTGCTGCGCACGGAAACCGTCCAGCGCCTGCCGCTCCTGCTCCGTGAAGGGATGGGCGGCCGCCTGCGCGGGCGTGGGGAACGGCGTCTGGCTCAGCCCCTGCAGGAGCCCGGCCTTGACGACGTTCATCGGACCCGCCCGCCACACGGCCTCCTCCTCCGTCGGCGCGCACACCGTCTCCACGCACAGCAGCACCCGGGGCCGCTCGCACCAGCGGGACGGGGCGAACGCCGCCCGGTAACCCTCCACGGCCGCAAGGGTGTTGTCCGGACGGATGTGGTGCGCTATCGCGACCGGCAGCCCGAGCGCCGCGGCGAGAGCGGCCCCCGCGGTACTGGAAGCCAGCAGCCAAGGCTCCGGCAGCGGACCGAGCGCTACCTCCTCCACCAGGAACGACAGGATCGCGGCCACGTCCTGCCGGTACTCCGCGTCCGACGCCGGCCCGGCCCCGCGGCGCAGCGCCCGGGCGATGGCCTCCTCGAAAGTGCCCGGACCGCGGCCGATGCCCAGGTCGATACGGTCCTCGTGCAGGGCGGCCAGCGTCCCGAACTGCTCCGCCAGCGTGATCGGCGCATGGTTGGGGGCCAGCACCCCGCCCGAACCGAGACGGATCACCGAGGTCGAGGCGGCCGCGTGCGCCGTCAGCACGACCGGCGGGAACGCGCCGATCGCGGGGGAGTGGTGATGCTCCGCGTACCAGAGGCGGCGGTAGCCCAGCCTCTCCATTTCCCGGGCGAACGCGGCGGTGTCCCGCAGGGTGTCCACGGCGCGGGTGCCCGTCTGCACCATCGCGACTTCCAGCGCTGAAAGAGGTATGTCGAGCATCCCGTCAGCATAGGGATCACGCGCCCCGACGACGGCCCCCATGATCGTTTTCACGCCACCGCGGACGGACCGGCCCGACAGCTCCATTTCCGGGTAACCCGCATCCGCGAAAACGTCAAGCCCCGAATTCCCGGAACGTGACCGGTGTCGCGGTGGAAGGGCTTACTGGATATGCGGCCCCACCGAAAAGGAAACGAGGTCGCAGACGCAGTGGGAACAATCCCCACATCGCGGAGGAAGCGAATCTTTCGGAACCCGCTCAGGGTCCGATTCCGATCAGGAGAAAATCATGAACCGTAAGTTCGAGACGTCTGAGTCCACCCGCCCCAAGCGCCGGTTCCGCCTCGCGACCGCCGTCGCGGCCGCCGCGATCGCCGGCGGGATCCTCGTCCCCTCGTCCTCCGCGATGGCCGCCCCCACCACGTCGGTGGAGAGCGTCGTCAGTCACAACAAGCACGACCACAAGAAGCACGACGGCAACCACCACGGCAAGAAGAAGAAGCGCAACAAGGGCGGCAACACCCAGGGCGGTACGCAGGGTGGCGGCAATGGCAACACCCAGGGTGGAACCCAGGGTGGCGGTAACGGGAACACCCAGGGCGGTACGCAGGGTGGCGGTAACGGCAACACCCAGGGTGGAACCCAGGGTGGCGGCAACGGGAACACCCAGGGCGGTACGCAGGGTGGCGGCAACGGGAACACCCAGGGCGGTACGCAGGGTGGCGGCAACGGGAACACCCAGGGCGGTACGCAGGGTGGCGGCAACGGGAACACCCAGGGCGGTACGCAGGGTGGCGGTAACGGCAACACCCAGGGCGGGACGCAGGGTGGCGGCAACGGGAACACCCAGGGCGGTACGCAGGGTGGCGGCAACGGGAACACCCAGGGTGGAACCCAGGGTGGCGGCAATGGCAACACCCAGGGCGGTACGCAGGGTGGCGGTAACGGCAACACCCAGGGCGGTACGCAGGGTGGCGGCAATGGCAACACCCAGGGCGGTACGCAGGGTGGCGGCAACGGCAACACCCAGGGTGGAACCCAGGGTGGCGGTAACGGGAACACCCAGGGCGGTACGCAGGGTGGCGGCAACGGCAACACCCAGGGTGGAACCCAGGGCTGACCAAGCCGGCCGAATGGCGCATCACCTCGCAGAGGCTCCCTCTGCGAGGCGATGCCGTCCCCTCCAGCCGTTGCCGCCCCGACCCACGTCGGGGCGGCAACGGCTGGACCCGTGCGTCCAGACCCCACCCGGCCCCGCACCCGCCCCGACGGGCGAGGAAACACCGGCGAACGCGCCCGGTCCACCCCGACAACGCAGCGATACGGCCCCCACTGGGCCCCACCGCGGGCAACGGAAACCCGCCGCCACCAGGCAATATGCGACCGCCCACCCGAATCTGAATTTGTCAAGTCCCGAATCTCCGTCGCTTTCGCCCCGCGCCCGGAAACGGCAATCTGGAGACAGATAAACCGCTCGGCCATCAGACGGAACTGAGACACCGGACAAGCCGAATCCCCGGCTCGCAGAGAATCTCAGAAATCCGGGTCGATCATTCAAAGGAGATTTAAATGTCGAGGAAGAAGCGCGTCGCCAACATTGCCGGTCTTTCCTGTGTCACCGCGATACTCGCCGGAACGGCGGGAGTGGCATTCGCTTCCCAGGCTTCCGCACTTCCGACCGCAGCCCCTGCGGCGGTATGCAGCCTGAAGGACGGGGAGGTCCGAGGCAACGGCTTCGTCCTCAAGCAGACCTACGACGTCAAGCGCAACGGGAAGACCATCGCCCGCGTCGCCGCCGGACCGAAGGGCGACATCCGGGTCGGAATCACCGGAAGCGGTCCGGTCTCCGTGGGAACCGTCCGGTGCGCGGCAACGGGCCCCGCCTCGGTCTCCACGAAGACCGACGTGGCAGCGGCAACGGCACGAGGCACGGCCGCGGCCCAGCAGGCGGCGCGCGGCGGAGCTTCCCAGGCACAGGCAGCCGCCATCGGTCGAAAGGCAGCGGCTTCGGAAGCGAAGAAGCTCGGACTGGCGCCCTCTGTGGTGAACCAGGTGACGAACAACGTGACGAACATCGTCAACAACACGATCATCGGCGGCTCGAACAACACCATCGGCGGCACCCAGGTCGGCAACGGCAACACCCAGGGCGGGACGCAGGGCGCCGGCAACGGCAACACCCAGGGCGGGACCCAGGGTGGCGGTAACGGCAACACCCAGGGTGGCACGCAGGGCGGTGGCGCCGGGAACACGCAGGGTGGAACCCAGGGTGGCGGCGCCGGGAACACGCAGGGCGGTACGCAGGGCGGTGGCACCGGCAACACGCAGGGCGGTACGCAGGGCGGTGGCACCGGGAACACGCAGGGCGGTACGCAGGGCGGTGGCACCGGGAACACGCAGGGTGGCACGCAGGGTGGCGGCACCGGCAACACGCAGGGTGGCACGCAGGGCGGTGGCACCGGCAACACGCAGGGTGGCACGCAGGGTGGCGGGGCCGGCAACACGCAGGGTGGCACGCAGGGTGGCGGCACCGGCAACACGCAGGGCGGTACCCAGGGTGGCGGCACCGGGAACACCCAGGGCGGTACCCAGGGTGGCGGCACCGGGAACACCCAGGGCGGTACCCAGGGTGGCGGCGCCGGCAGCACCCAGGGTGGAACCCAGGGTGGCGGGGCCGGCAGCACCCAGGGCGGAACCCAGGGCTGACCGGCAACCAACAGCCGGCAACCGGCGGTCGAGTGCGGCACCTCGCAGAGGCAACCTCTGCGAGGTGCCGCCGCATGTCCGGCGCGGGCCCATGCCGCCGCCCGTCACGGCACCTTGCAGACTGGTCCGGTGGACACCCGTCGCCCGTGCCCCTGTTGTGGTCATCTCGTCTTCGACACCGAAGACGGTTGGCCCGGCTCCTACGCCATCTGCCCGGTCTGCTCCTGGCAGGACGACCCGGAGCAGTTCCGCCGGCCGTTCATGCCGCGCGGCGCGAACCACGTGTCGCTCGTCGAGGCCCAGCTCAACTTCCGTGCCTACGAAGCCTGCGACCAGCGGGGCAGGCGGTTCGCCAGGCCCGCAGCGGACGACGAACCCCTGGACGCGGCCTGGCGCCCGATCGACCCCGCCACCGACTTCTTCGAGGACTCCGGGGACACGGAGCTGCGTCCTTGGCCCGAAGACGGGGCGGTCCTGTGCTGGTGGCTCCCCTCGTTCTGGGGCGTCCCCGAGGACCCCGCACACGATCCCGCCCGCCGGCTGGTCATCGACGTCGGCCCGGTCCGCAGCGAGCGTGACCTCCACGAGGTCCTCAAGCGGGAACTCGGCTTCCCGCCGTTCTACGGCATGAACCCGGACGCGTTCTGGGACGCGATCACCGGCCTCGTCGCCATGCCCGCGCACCTGCGGTTCACCGGCTGGGCCGAGCTGGAGCTGCGGGAACCGCGGGCCGCGGCCGTGCTCCGCGACCAGCTGGAGAAGTACGCGGAGACGGCCGCGGACTTCACCGTCGTCTACGACCCCCGGCACGGCACCCTGTGACCGCCCCGCCCCGCCCCGCCCCGCCCGGGCCGGGGCGGGGCGGGGCGGGCCGGGCGGCGTGTGTCGGCCGGGCGGGGTCGGGTAGGTGACCGGTGCGGGGTGCGGTTCTGGCCCTCATGGCTGCGACGGGGACCGCATCCCGCCCGGCCCCCACACCCACCCCACCCCGCTGCGGCCCCGCTGCTCAGCGCAGCACGGGGATCACATCGCGCGTCTCGTCGACCTCCAGGCCCGCGGCGCGCCGCCCGACCGGTTCCGGGGGCGCCTCGTCCGCGCAGACGGTGCCCCGCGCGGGCAGCGTCAGCGTGGCGAGGTAGCCGGTGGCCAGGGCGCTGACGCACGCGCTGCGGTTGTAGGCGGTGTGCCCCTCGGCGGCGAAGGTCAGCAGCCGGCCGTTCTCCAGCGTCCCGGCGAGGGCCACGGCGTCCTGGTAGGGGGTGTCGGGGTCCCCGGTCGTCCCCAGGACCAGGATCGGCGCGGAACCCGCCGCCCGGTAGGAGCCCTCGTAACGGCTCGGCCGGTCCGCCTGCCACTGGACGCACGCCGGCGCGTGGTTGTGGTCGTAGGTGGGCGGCCCGAGACCGATCGGGGGCCCCAGCAGCGGAGCCGACGCGGCGTGCGCGCCGACCAGCGCGCCCAGGAGCAGCCGGCCGGCCGGGTAGACGCGGTCGGCGCACTCGACGGCCGTGTTCACCGTCAGGAAGTCGAAGGACGCCGGCGACGGCGGGGACAGCAGGAACGAGGCCTGGCGGGCCTGCGCCGCCCGCAGCGCCTCGCCCAGGTAGGGCCAGATCTCCTTGCCCGCGTTGATGTTGAACATCAGGCGGTAGGCGAGGGTGTAGCCGGTGGCCGGACGTCCGCTCGCGGTGATGACCGGGTTCGCGTCCAGCGCCCGCTTGAGGTCGTCGAAGGCCTGCCGCGGCCGGCCCCCGCCGAACCCGCAGACGGCCGCGTTGCCCGCGCACCAGTCCAGGAACCGGCCGACCGCCGCGTCCAGGGCGGCGAACTGCGCGGCGTCGTAGGCGTAGGGCACCTCCGCGTACAGGCGCGGGTCGTAGGCCCCGTCCAGGACCATCGCCCGCACCCGCCGCGGGAACTGCGCCGCGTAGAGGGTGCCGACGTAACTGCCGAAGGAACGGCCGTAGAAGGACAGCGTCTCCTCGCCCAGCGCCCGGCGCAGCAGGTCGATGTCCCGGGCGTTGAAGCCGGTGCCGACGAACGGCACCAGGCCGCCCGAGCGCTGCCGGCAGGCGGCTTCGAAGTCGGCGCCCTGCCGGACGGCCCGGTGCACGGCACCCGGGCCGGGCACGGCGCGCGCGGCGTCCACGGCGGCCGCGTACTCCTTGTCGTCCCAGCACTCCACCTGGCCGCTGCGCGCCACCCCCCGCATGTCGTAGCCGACGACGTCGAAGGAGTCGCGCAGGGCGGCGGGCAGGGCGGCGTGGCTGTTACGGGCGAAGTCCACACCGGAGTTGCCCGGCCCGCCCGGGTGCAGCAGCAGCACACCGGTGCGGCGGGCCGGGTCGGCCGCGGGCCGCCGGGTGACGGCGAGGGCGATCGTGGGCCCGCCCGGCCGGCGGTGGTCCAGCGGTACCCGGGCGGTCGCGCACTCGAAGCCGTCCTGCGGGCCGGTGCAGGGGCCCCAGGACAGGACGGGCACGGGCGGATCGGCCTCGGCCGAGGACACCGAGTCGGCGGGCGCCGCGACGGTCGCGGTCGCGGGCGCGGGCGCGGCCCCCGTCAGCGCGGTGACCGCGGTCAGGACGAGGGCCATCGCCCCCACCACGCGCCCGCGCGGGGCGACGGCGGAACGGGTCTGCATGCTTGCGCACCTCCGTGATGGTGACGGGCGTCGCGAACGGCCGCCAACGTAGCCGCCCGCCCCGCTCCCGTCGTCCCACCAGGAGTTGACTCCGCCTTACACCCAGGAGGTGAGGCCCGGGCCCGCGCTCAACCCCCGACCGGCCCTCCGCGGTCTTGCCCGGCGGGTGGACCCCACCGGTTCCCGGGGAAAGCCGCAGCAGTTCCAGCGAGCACCCAGACCGCGAAGGAGCACGGCATGACGTTACGCACGACCGCTACGGCCGCACGGGTCGCCCTGGTGGGCCTGGCGGCGGCCGCGATGGCGGCCACCACCCTCACCGTCCCCGCCCAGGCCGCCCCCGACCCCGGCCCGGACCCCGCCGCGGACCGGGCCGCCGCGCGGGCGGGGCACGCGGCGACCCGGCGCGCCATGGACGCCGAAGTCCGGGCCGGCATCCCCGGCATCACGGCCCAGGCCCGCGACACCCGCGGCGTCTGGAAGGCGGCCTCCGGCGTCGGCGACCTGGCCACCGGCACCCCCCGCGGCACCGACGACCGGTTCCGGATCGGCAGCATCACCAAGACCTTCGTGGCCGTCGTCCTGCTCCAGATGGAAACGGAAGGCAAACTCCGCCTCGACGACACCGTCGAGCACCATCTGCCGGGCCTGGTGAGGGGCAACGGCAACGACGGCGGCACGATCACCGTGCGCCGGCTCCTCAACCACACCTCCGGCCTCTTCGACTACCTGGCCGACGAGGAGTACCTGCAGACGTACATGCTCGGCGACGGCTACCTGCGGCACCGCTACGACACCCTGCCGCCCGCCCAGCACGTGCAGGTGGCCCTCTCCCACCCGCCGCTGTTCTCTCCCGGCGACCGCTTCTCGTACTCCAACACCAACTACGTCCTGGCCGCGCTGATCATCGAGAAGGCGGGCGGACGTTCCTACGAGGCCGAGGTCCGCGACCGCATCATCAGGCCCCTGGGCCTCAAGGCCACCACCAACCCCGGCAACAGCATCCACATCCCCCGCCCCAGCAGCCGCGCCTACTCCAAACTGTTCGCGCAGGCCCCCGACCGGATCGACGACGTCACCGAGATGAACGGCTCGCAGGGCCGGGCCGACGGCGACATCATCTCCACCGCCGGCGACCTCAACCGCTTCTACCGCGCCCTGATGCGCGGCGAGCTCCTCGCCCCCCGCCAGCTGGCCGCCATGAAGACCACGGTGGAGATCCGCGAACGCCCCGACATGGCCTACGGGCTCGGCATCACCCGGATGCGCACGAGCTGCGGCACCACGCTGTGGGGCCACGGCGGAGGCATGGTCGGCTCGACCTCCCTGGCCGTCACCACCGAGAACGGCGGCCACCAGCTCGCCTACAACCGCAACGGGGACTGGAGCCTGCCGACCGCCCCGGAGGCCATCATGGAAGCCGAATACTGCCCCACCCCCACCCCCACCCCCGCCCCCGCCCCCGCTTCCTGAGCCGTACGCGGTTCCCCGCCGCCGGCGTCCACCCGCGGCGGGGAACCGCGGTCCAGCACCCTGCGGGATACTGACGCGATGCCGCCCACGCCGCCCGCCGAGCCCCCCGAGCCCGCAGAGCAGCCTCCCGGGCCCGCAGAGCAGCCTGCCGGGCCCGCCGAGCCGATAACGGCCGATCCGCCCCGCCCCGCCCGCGCGCACAGGCCCCTGCTCACCCAGTCCTGGCTCGACCTGGCCTTCCTGCACTGGCCCGCCGACCCCGCCGACGTCGCCCCGCTGCTCCCGGCCGGCACCACGCCGGACACCCTGGACGGCCTCACCTACGTCGGCCTCGTCGCGTTCCGCATGCACCGCGTCGGCTGGTTCCGCCTCCCCGGCATCCCCTACCTGGGCTCCTTCCCCGAGACCAACGTCCGCCTCTACTCGGTCGACGCCCACGGCCGCCGCGGCGTGGTCTTCCGCTCCCTCGACGCCTCCCGCCTCCTCCCGGTCCTCGCCGCCCGCACCGCGTTCCGCCTCCCGTACGTGTGGTCACGCATGTCGGTCCGCCGCGACGGCCCCACCCTCACCTACACCAGCAGCCGGCGCTGGCCCGGCCCGCGCGGCGCGCACAGCACGATCACCGTGCGGACCGGCGAACGCATCGAGGAGCCGACCGCCCTCGAACACTTCCTGACCGCCCGCTGGGGCATGCACAGCGACTTCGGCGGCCGGCTGCTGTACCTGCCCAACAGCCACCCGCGCTGGCCGCTGCACCGCGCCGAACTCCTCGGCTGCGACGAGAACCTGGTGGCCGCCGCCGGCCTGCGGCCGCCCGCCGGCCCGCCCGTGAGCGTGCTGTACTCCCCGGGAGTCCCCGTACGGTTCACCCGCCCGCCCCGCCGGCCGAACTGACCGCACCCCGGGTGCACCGCGAGCGCACCCCGGGCACATCCGCCCCGTTCCCGCCCCCGCTGCCGCCCTCGTTCCTGTCCGGCGGGCGGCCGGACGGGTACGCGCCATTGACAGAGCCCGCGGCCACGTGCGAAAAAGACCGAAGACCCCAGGTCCGAGGCCGCGCGATGTCCGTTTCTCCGCTGCCCGGCGCCGCAACCGCAGACGCCGCCCGCGACGACAGCCCGCGGGGTCCACCCCGCCGCGATCGGCACCGCGTCGGTGCGACCGACCCACCTGGAACACGACGATCGGACCCCGACTTGACCCTCATGCCCGGATCCCGCGTGCCCGGCCGGACCTGGACGGTCCGGCTCACCGGCCACGCCGATCACAGCGCCTCCGTCACCTGCAGCACCGAAGCCTGCCGCATGCCGCCCCGTTCGAAGGACACCGCGGCCCTGAAGCGGTTCGCCGCCGAACACGTCCGGGCCCACGCCCGGCTGGCCACCGTACGCCCCGACACCGCGTGCGCCTGCCGGGCCGCGCAGTGCGCGCTCCACGAGGCCCGCACCCAGTGCACCGGCTCCACCCTCCTGGTCCTGGTCCACAACCCGGCCGTGGGACAGGTCTGGACGCTCGCCGAGATCTGCCAGTCCTGCGCACCGCTCATCGCGCACACCGCCATCCTCGGCCGGTCCCAGCCCCAGGGCCGTCAGGCCCCGCCCGCGGCCTCGGTCCCCGCGCCCGCCACCGCACCGGCGGCGGTCCCCCTGCCCGTCGCGGGCGGGTTCTCCTCACCGCAGGCCGCCCCGGAGGCCCCCGCCGCCCGCCGCCGCCCGCACCGCCCCGCGCGCCCGCGCCGGACCCCCTGACCGCGCCGGGCCGCGCCGGTCGTCACACCCACGTGTAGTTGTCGTCGGTGACGGCGGCCAGGGCGGCGTCGGCGGTGGCCGCGCGGGGGTCGGGCAGCGCGGCGAGAGCGGCACCGATCGGCGGGAAGAGCGGGAGCCCGGCGGCCCCGCGGTAGTCGATCCACTCGATCACGCCGACCTCGTGGCTCCCGTCGGGCTGTTCGTCCAGTTCCTCCTCGGCGAGGGTGGCGCGCAGCTCGGGGGTGATGTGCAGGCGGTGGATCAGGTGCAGCTTGCGCGGGGGCGGTGTGGGCCCGGGACGGGTGACGCGCTGGTCGACGACCCACAGCAGGTCGCCGCCCTCGGCGAGGCCGATGTCCAGGCCGAGTTCCTCGGCGAGCTCCCGGCGCAGGGCGCAGGTGAGGTCCTCGCCGTCCTCCACGTTCCCGCCCGGCGGGCTGTAGTGGGTGGAGCCGGCGCGGTCGCGGCGGATGAGCGCGACCTCGTCCCCGCAGAACACCAGGGCCGCGGTGCGGATCTTGATGCGGGAGAACGGGACCGTCGGTGCCGGGGGAGCGGAAGTCATGACGGCCATCATCCCACCCCCGGACTGACACTCCGTCAGCGTTGTCGGTGGTCGCCCCTACGTTTGCGCCCATGAGCCGATCCATCCAGGCACTCGCCTACGCACGCCCGTCCGCCCTCACCACCGAAGGCGGCGCCGGCCTCCTCGGACTGGAGACCTCCGGCGGGCTGACCCCGGTGGGCCGCGAGGCCCACCCGCAGTTCTTCGCCGGGTTCCTGAGCTCGCCTCAGGCCGCCGCCCGGGGCCTGCTCGCCGTCGCCGACGTCGCCGCAGCCCGCTACTACCAGCGCACCCTGCGGGCCTCCCTCGACCCGGTCGTCACGGCCGGCGGCGACCGGCTGCGCTTCGAGTCCTTCTCCGGCTGCTGCGGGGTCTACGCCCGGCTCGACGTACTCCCCGAAGGCCTCGACGGCGCCGACACCGGCCACGGCACCACCAACGTCGACGTCAACAACCCGCTGCGCGAAGCCCTGTCCCGGCTCAGCGGCGACGAACCCCTCCACCTGCGGGTCGGCCCCGACGAACTGGCCGTCACCACCCTGGACGGACCCGTGGTGGAGAAGAAGGTCCCGCTGCCCGACCGCTGGCTGCGCGGCTTCGCCGAATCCCAGGTGATCACCGCCGCCTTCGACCTGCGCGCCGAGTTGTCCGCGGCCGAGGCCGTACGCTTCCTGCGCTCCCTCCCGCGCACCACCGGCACCGGACCGGGCAGCCGGGCACCCCTGTGGGTGGTCCCCGCCGGCCGCACCCTGCGCCCCACCACCCGCCCCGTCCCCGGCGCCGTCTGCCTGCCCGGCCCCGAGCGACTCACCGCCCTGCAGCGGGTGCTGCGGCACGCCACCGCACTGCGCGTGTACGGGCCCGCCGGCCACGACGGCGCCGCCACCGCCGCCGCCTGGGAGGTCGCCATGCCCGGCATGCGCCTGACCCTCACCCTCTCCCCGGAGCCCAGCCGCGGGTTCTCCGGCGAGGGCGCCGTCCTGGAGGCACTGGCCGGCGACGAGGCCGCCGCCGACGCCGACCTGGTGTCCGTGCTGCTCTCCTGGGAACCGCGCATCGACATCGCCGACCTCGCCGCCCAGAGCGGACTGAGCCCGCAGCGCGTACGCGCCGCCCTGACCCGGCTCGGCACCGCCGGCCGCGTCGGCTACGACGCCGCGGACGCCGCCTACTTCCACCGCGAACTGCCCTACGACGCCCACCGAGCCGAAGCCCGCAACCCCCGCCTCACCGCCGCCCGCACCCTCCTCGCCGACGGCGCGGTCCACCTCCACACCCCCGCCACCACCGGGTCGGGCACCGCGACCGTCCGCTCCGGCGAGCGCCGCTACCAGGTCCGCGAAGCCCCCGGCGGCGTCCTGAGCTGCACCTGCCAGTGGTGGGCCGACTACCGCGGCCGCCGCGGCCCCTGCAAACACGCCCTCGCCGTCCGCATGGCCCACCGCGAACGGACCACCACCGCCACCCCTCCCTCACCACCAACGCCGACACCACCACCGCTGCTGCCGGAGACACCCGATGAACACCCTCCTCGACGCCGTCCGCACCGGCCGCTGCGACCTGGTCACCACCCTGATCACCCCCCTCACCGCCGGCGAACGCCGCGCCCTCCTGCCCGAACTGACCACCCTGCGGCGCGAGATACGCACCTGGGACTGGAGCCGCCGCTGGGACGCCGAGCCCACCCTGCGCGCCCTGCACCTCGCCGGAGCCGCCTGCCACACCGGCCCGGCCGCCGCCGCCTCCTGGATCGCCGCCCGCGACCTGCGCGACGGCCGCACCCGCGACACCGCCCGGCTGGCCGCGCTCCTCGCCGCCCGCGACCCCGCCTGGCGCGCCGACGTCGCCCACCGCCTCGCCGCCCGCACCGCCACCGTCGAGGACGACTACCCCCTCATCCGCGCCCTCCTGGAAGGCACCGAAGCCCCCGCCCCCACCACCGACGGCTTCGTCCACGCCTGGGCCCGGGCGACCACCACCGGCACCGACACCACCACCACCACGACCAGCAGCAGTACCGGACGCCGCCCCCGCCCCCGCCCCCGTCCCCTGCGGGTCGCCCTGCGCGAAGACCCCTACACCGCCGAACTCGTACCCCGCCTGTTCGAAACCGCCGAACCCGCCCCCTCCCTCACCTGGTACGACGACCCCCAAACCCCCGGCCGCTGGCCCGCCGAACTCGCCCACCTGGCCACCGAAGGCACCGTGGAGCGCCGCGCCCTCCTCACCGGCACCGTCAACCGCCTGCTGCGCGGCGGCCGCACCGGCCACCTCGCCTTCTACACCGACCTCCTCGACGTCCTCGACCTCACCGCCGACGAACGCGCCGAGCACACCGCGGACTGGATCGCCCTGGCCGCCGACGCACCCTCACCCACCGCCGGCCGCGCCCAGCAGACCCTCACCGCGCTCTTCGAAGCCGGCCGACTCCCCGCCGAACGCCTCGCCGAGATGTCGCAGTCCGTCCTCTTCCGCCCCGAGAAGAAACTCGTCCGCGCCCAGCTCGTCCTGCTCGGCAAGGCCCTGCGCCGCGACCGGGAGGACCGCTTCACCCTGCTGCCCGCCACCGCCGCCGCCTTCGGCCACCCCGACACCGCCCTGCAGGAGAAAGCACTCAAACTCGTCGCCACCCACCTGCGCCCCGACGACGACGCCCTGCGCGCCGACCTCGCCTTCGACGCCGAACAGCTCGGCCCCGCCCTGCGGCGCACGGCCGCCGCCCTGCTCGGAACCATCGCCGACCCCGCCGGCGGCACAGGCACCGACGGCTACGAGGAGACCCTCCCCGCCGCACCCGCCCGCCGCCCCCTCACCACCGCCGGCCAGCCCATCGCCCGGACCGTCGAACTCGTCGCCGCCCTCGCCAAGACCAACGCACCGACCGCCGAGGAGACCGAGACCGCCCTCGACCTCCTGGTCCGCCACGCACACCAGGACCGGACCGCCCTGGCCGCCGCACTGCGCCCGGCCCTGGCCGACCGCCACTGGGCACGCGAAGACGCCGGCCACGCCGACCCCGCCCACCTCTCGGCCCCCGAACTCCTCGCCGCCGCCGTCCTCGGCCGCCTCGACCCCGCCGACCTCTCACCCCGGCGCCCCATCAACGGCAGGGGCTTCGGACAGCACTGCATCCACGACGCCCTCCAGCGCGTCACCACCGCCCGGGCCCGCGAAGCCGCCCTGCGCCTGCTCACCGACCCCCTCCCGTTCCTGCTGGCCACCCCCACCTGGGACTGCGGCACCCTCGAACCGCACGACCTCATCACCCGCCTGACCGCCTACGCCCGCCAGGGCGCCGAACCCGCCCCCGCCGACTTCGCCCAGGCCCTGCTGCGCGTACGGCGCGACCCCCAGGCCGCTGCCGCGGCCGACGCCCTCGCCACCCCCGAGGGGCGGCGCCTGGCCGCCTGGCTCACCGCCGACGGCGAACCGGCACCCCACACCCGCCACGTCAGCGATCGGGACCGCGGCCCGCGCACCTGGTGGGGCGCCGAACGGCTGACCGTGCGCCGCATCGTGCTGGAGGTCCCCGAACACCCCGTCATCCAGAAGGAGTTCCCGCCCGTCTTCCACCCGCTCGGCCGCCCCCGCACCGGCAGCCCGCACTGCTGGCACTGGCGCGGCCAGGAGCTCGCACACCTCGCGGTCCTGCCGCAGGACCGCGAGACGCAGGCCGTGTGGCTGCTGCCCGACCTGACCGAATGCGCCATCGACGAGGACCGCGGTGCGGGCGAAGTCCTCTCCCGGCTCGCCGAACTGGGCGGCCCCGCCGGCCCCGCACTGCACCTCGCCGTGGCCACCGGACTCGGAGCCCGCCACGCCGAGGACCGCCTCGCCGCGGTCGACGCACTCCTCGTCCTGGCCGCACGCCGGGAACTGGACACCGCCCTCCTCGGGCGCGACCTGGCCGAACTCCTGAGCCTGGGCACCGTCAAACCCAACCGGCTGGCCGACGCCGCCCGCACGGCCGCGGCCACCGGAGCGTACGCGACGACCTGGGCGTTCCTGGCCGGAGCCCTGCCCGCCGTCCTCACCGACGGCCCGGCCCGCGGCGCGGGCGAACTCCTCGCCGTGGCCGCCGACTGCGCGGAGCACTGCCGCCCCGGCGGCCCGCCGCCCGAGGGCCTGGCCCCGGCCGCCGCCCGCAAGGGCACCTCCCAACTGGCCACCCAGGCCCGCCGCCTGCACACCGCCCTGACCACCACCGCCGGATAGACCGCCCGCCCTGCTCACCGATGCCGCCGACCCCACCAGGAAGTCCCCGGCCCCGGTGAGCGCGGCGCGCACTCCGGCCCACCCCGCCCTGGAGACGCCCCGGGGCGGCCGGCCACGGGCTCCCGGGTGCCCCGCCGGCGTCCCGGCCCTGCTCCGCGGCCTCCTGGACGAGACGGCCGGCCCCGAAGCCCTGCGGGTACCGGGCATCGTCCTGATGGACGGCGTCCTGCACATGAGCGCCGTGATGCCCGCCGCCCTGCCCTACCTGATCGGCCTGGCAGCCGTCCCCGGCACCACGGTGCGGCCCGGCCTGCTCGACCTCCTGATCGCCGCCGCGGACCTGTCGGCGCCCGCCGACGCGTGCCGAGCGGCCGAGCCGCGCCCCCGGCCCCGGCCCGGGCGCGGGTCAGGGGGGACGCGATGCGATCCTGCACCGGTGGACCCCAACGACAAGCACTGGCGGACCTGGACACTCAGGCTCCTGGCCCTCCTCGCCGCCGACCTCCCCGACCAGCAGGCCTGGCTGGGCGAGCGCCGGCTCACCGTGCAAACCGCCGTCGAAGAGGTCGAGTTCGCCGGCAGCATCGCCGAAGGCCTCACCGACCGCGCGGTCTTCACCCCCGGGCACCTGCACACCCTCCAGGCCATCGCCCGCCGCACCGGCGCCCTCGACGCCACCGCCCGCACCGCACGGTGGGCCGACTCCCTGGCCGCCGACCCCGCCTGGAACGACGTCCGCACCCTCGCCCGCGACTTCCTCCACACCCTCCCCGACGACCGGCCCCGGCCCCTGCCGCATCCCGTCCGCCCGAACCCCGGTGACTGCTGAACCCGCCCGGTTGACCCTGACCCTGGGGGAGAGGGGAGCGTAGCGGCCATGGAGGAAGAAGCACTGCTCAGCATCGGCGCGTTCGCCCGCCGGGCACGGCTGTCGCACAAGGCCCTGCGCCTCTACGACCGCCACGGCCTGCTGCCGCCCGACCACGTCGACGCCGTCACCGGCTACCGGTACTACCGGGAGGGCCGGCTCGCCGCCGCCCGGCTGATCGTGCGGCTGCGCGGGCTGGACATGCCGCTGGCCGACGTCGGCGCGGTCCTGGCCGCCCCCGCCCCGGAGGCGGCCCGGCTGGTGGCCGAGTACTGGGACGGCGTCGAGCGCCGCCACGCGGCGCAGCGCGAGCTGGCGGCGCACCTCCGTATCCACCTGCTCGGAGACGAAGGGAGTACGGACATGTACGAGATCCAGGAGCGCGAGGTGCCGCAGCAGCTGGTCCTCACGGAACAGCGGCACATCACCCCGGAGGAGCTGCCCGACTGGATACCGGCCGCCCTGGGCCGGCTGGCCCCGGTGGCAGAGGCGCACGGGGGCTTCTTCGGTGACCCGTTCGTCGTCTACCACGGGGAGGTCAACGAGGACAGCGACGGCCCCGTGGAGCTCTGCGTCCCGGTGGACCCGGCCCGCGCCGGCCGGCTCCCGGCGGCCTCCCGCACCGAACCGGCCCACACACAGGCCTACACCCGCCTCACCAAGGCGCAGACGGCCTACCCGCAGATCCTCTCCGCCTACGACGCGGTCTACGCGTGGGCGCAGCGCGAGGCCCGCACCACGACGGCGGCGCCCCGCGAGGTCTACTTCGTGGACTGGTCCGAGATCGGCCCGGCCGACCCGGCCTGCGACATCGCCGTCCCCCTGGCCGACTGACCGCCACGCCGTACGCGGAGCGGGGGCGCGGGGGCGTGCCGTACCGCCGCGCCGGACCTGCGCCGGACCGGCCCTCCGCGCTCGCCGTGTCCACCGGCTCCTGCGGGGAGGAACCGGGCCGGGAGCGCCTCCCGGCCCGGTTCCGGTCGCAGTACCACGCCCCCGCGCCCACCAGCACGGCCGCCCCGACCCCGTACAGGGGCAGCCACAGGGTCGTCGTGGACGCCAGGCAGTCGGCGACGGCCTTCTCCCGCCGGCTCTCCGCGCGTACGCCAGCGCGGCGGCGTCGCTGCCGGCCGGCTCCGCCACGGCCGCCCTGGTGCGGATGACCTCGTACCTGCCGATGCCCTCGCAGCCGCTGCGGGTGCCCGGCATCGGGATTCGAGGGCTGGGGTCGTGCACGGGCCCCTCCTGCAGGGTCGGAGGCATCGCCACCGGCATCCGCCGCGCGCCGCCGCGGGCCCCGGCGCCATGCCGGGGGCGGGCCGATGGGGGACCGGAGGGGGCCCGGATGGGGGAGCCGCGCCGCCTGTCACGCGCCTGTGACAGTCGGCGGACAGCTTCATGAAGTCCGGGAGTCAGTCTTTTAACCAGAGAACAAACCGGACATTTCGCCCCAAGTTCTCTGGATCCGATCTTCCCCCCGCCTCTTCTTTGGAGTCATTCCCATGTTCCGTACCACCTCCCGTAAGCAGCGTTTCGCGATGTACGCCGTCTCGGCCGCGATCGTCGGAGGGGGCGTGCTGGTTCCCACCAGTGCTTTCGCCGCCCCGGCAGCGGCCGGTACGACCTCGGTCGCTGCCCAGGCGAAGAGCGGTCACGAGAGCGAGGGCAAGAACAAGAAGGACAAGTGGGAGAACAAGAACAAGAAGCACAGCAAGGGCAAGAAGAACGAGAAGAAGCACGGCAAGGGCAAGAAGAACAAGGTCCGCGACGTGGAGAACATGCCGGGCTGCAAGTTCTACCAGGGCAAGGTCTACTGCGAGCACAAGGCCGACAAGCCCGCCCCGGCCCCCGAGACCAAGCCGGCCCCGAAGCCGGACCCGGTGGTCGTGGACAAGGAGAACCCCGACAAGGTCCAGACCCCCGAGACGAAGCCCGAGACCAAGCCGGAGACCGCGCCGGAGACGAAGCCGGAGACCGCGCCGGAGACGAAGCCGGAGACGAAGCCGGAGACCGCGCCGGAGACCGCGCCCGAGACCAAGCCCGAGTCGGCCCCGGAGCAGGAGTCCGCGCCCGCCCAGGAGTCCGCTCCGCAGCAGGAGACGGCCTCGGCCTCCACCGAGGAAGGCTGAACCGCACCGGGACCCCGCGCCATGGCTCTGCGCACCCGGCACTGAGCGCACGGTACGCAAGACCGCAGCCGATCAGCCCCTGCCGGATCCCACCGGGATCCGACGGGGGCTTCGCGGCGGCTACGGGAGGCGGAGCCGGCCGGATTCGAACCGGCGTCCTCACGGTTTTGGAGACCGCGCGCGACGACCTCTGCGCTACGGCCCCGCCCGCCCGGCATCCTAAGCGCACACGCACACGGTTCAGCCTGCGGGCGGGTGCGTGGCCAGCCAGTGCCGTGCGATCTCCTCCCGCGTGGCGACCCACGCCCCGCCCCGCTGCGCGACGTGCTTCAAGAACCCGTCGAGCGCGCGGATCCGCCCGGGCCGCCCGATGATCCGGCAGTGCAGGCCGACGCTCATCATGCGCGGCCGGTCCGCGCCCTCTGCGCGGAGCGTCTCGAAGGTGTCGACGAGGTAGGCGAGCATGTCCTCGGCGGTCGTGAAACCGTGGACGATCAGGAACTTGAAGTCGTTCGCGTCGAGGCTGTACGGCACCACCAGGTGCGGGCGGCCGCCCGCCTCGACGTAGAACGGCAGGTCGTCGGAGTAGTCGTCGCTGTCGTAGAGGAAACCGCCCTCCCCGGCGACCAGCCGCCTGGTGTTCGCGCTGGTCCGGCCGGTGTACCAGCCCACCGGCCGGCGCCCGGCGAGCCGCCCGATCACCGCGGCCGTGCGCGCGATGTCGGCCCGCTCGACGTCCTCGGGCACGTGCCGGTAGTCGATCCACCGCCACCCGTGGCCCGCCACCTCCCAGCCGGCTGCGCCCATCGCGCGCGCCGCGTCGGGGTTGCGCTCCAGGGCCTGCCCCACGGCGTGGACGGTCAGCGGCGCACCGTGCGCCGCCAGCGTGCGGTGGATGCGCCAGAAACCGGCGCGCGAGCCGTAGGCGAACATCGACTCCACGTTCAGGTCGCGCCCGCCCGTCACGGGCGGCGCACCCACGATCTCGTGGAGGTACCCCTCCGAGGCGCGGTCGCCCTCCAGGACGTTCTGCTCCCCGCCCTCCTCGTAGTTCAGCACGAGGCTGACGGCGACGCGGGCACCCCCGGGCCACGCCGCACGCGGCGGCTCGGCGCCGTACCCGGCGAGATCACGCTGCTGCTCGGACACGGCCCGCACCCTACCGCCGCCACCCCGCCCCCGCCGCGCACACGCGCCCGGCCCGGGGAGGTCTAGTACAGCTTGTTCACCGCGGTACGCAGCGTCTTCTTCCAGGAGGCCACGGGCGGCTCGCCCCAATAGCTCGACCACAGCACCAGCGTGACGGTGTCCCCGTCGCGGCCCACGCCCCACAGGTAGTTGAAGTGGGGGCGCTCATGGGCGTCCGCATCGAAGGTGTACATGCCCTGGAGGGTCGCTCCCTCCTCCACGTCCACCACCCCGTGGTCGTAGCCGGTCGCGGTCACCCCCGGCGGCTGCGGCCGGTTCGCGCAGCCGGCGTAGTTGTGCCGGGTCGCCTCCGCGAACGCGACCGCCTCGGCCTCGGTGGCGAAGACCACCACCTTCTGCTGGGCGAAGGCGGTCTCGGCGGTGGTGAAATCCCGGTGCCACACGTTCACCTCGGGCCGCCCTTCCGGCCACCCCTCCAGGCACGCGTCGTACGAGTCGCCCCACCCCCGCGCGATCGGCGCGGCCCGCCACGACTCGGTCGTGGGCAGGTCGGAGATGTACAGGCTCCCCGGCCGCGGCCGCCACTGGTCGGCGCCCGCGGCCGGGCCCGACGCCACTGCGACGGCCAGTACCGCGGCCCCCGCCACGACACAGCCCCCGCGCACCCTCGTACGTACCGCCATGGTCCGCTTCCCCCCGCACGTCTCGGTCACGTGCCTCCAGCCTGAGGCGCCGCCGCCCCGGAACCCGGACCATCCGCCCGCAAACGACCAGAAACCCCACCCTCATTGACCGAAAACGGCAAAAACCCCCAAGAGGACCCCCGCCCTCCGGACGCACCACCTCAGGCGGGGCTCGGACCTCCGCGGAACCCCCGTCCCGCATCCCGTCCCGCGCCCCGTCCCGCGCCCCGGTGCACCGCCGCCGCGCCGCCGAGGCCCCGCCCCGCGTCGACTACGCCCTCACCGAGGCCGGCGCCGCCCCGCCCGCCCCGATCCGCGCCCCGCGTTCCCGGGCGGCCCGCCCACGGAGACGGCGTACCGGCGTACCGGCGGCGCAGGCCCGCTCCCGCCGGCCCTGGCCCCGGGCCGGTGCCGCGGCGGGCAAGGAAGACAGCCCCAGACCGCTCATTTCCTTCGAATCCACCGCAATACGGACATCTGCCCCGGTCCCTCAAAGGGGTACGTCCGGTGACATTCGGTGAGATCCGGGCGTCCCGGTCGTGACCCGCCCCATAGGACTCACGTCACACACGAAGCGCGATAGTAGCCCCGAAGGCACCGCTGCGGCCCCTCCCATCCCGCTCCCACCTGCACGAACACCGTCCCGCCCCCGGCGGGGCCGACGGTCCCCGACTGCGAAGCCCCCTAGTAATGGCGGTCGTTGCCAGGGGGTCGGGGCGTCTGTAGAACTGGATGAGTCGCCGGGCGGCACGGGTCCTCCCCGCCGCCGACGAACCCCTCTCCACCGCGTGAGTGGCTCACGCATGCCGCAGGCATGCCGCGACCGCCCTTGTCCCCTGTGGAAGGTATCTCCGTGTCCAACTCCGTCATCCGCCGCATCGCCGCCTCCAAGAAGGCCCTCGCGGGCACCGTCGTCGCCCTCGGTGTCGCCGGCTCCATGCTCGCCACGGTTCCCGCCCAGGCGGCCCCGACGAGCGCCAAGGCGATCGCCCAGCAGATGATCAAGGACCCGGCGCAGTTCGCGGCCTTCAACAACATCGTTTCCCGCGAGAGCGGCTGGAACCACACCGCCACGAACGCCTCCTCCGGCGCGTACGGCCTGGTCCAGGCCCTGCCGGCCTCGAAGATGTCCTCCGCGGGCGCCGACTGGAAGACCAACCCGGCCACCCAGATCAAGTGGGGCCTGGACTACATGAACGAGCGCTACGGCAGCCCCGTCGGCGCCTGGAACTTCTGGCAGACCCACCACTGGTACTAAGCCACCAGCGGGCAGCCGACGCACACGAATAGACGCCCGGCCGGGACCTCCCGGCCGGGCGTCTTCCGCATACCCGGCCGGGACGGCTGGACCGCGACCGTGACGGGCGAACCGCCGCGCGCCACCCCGCGTTTCGGCTTCCGGGACGTCCGCGTGCGCATCGCGCCGGACGCGAACGGTGGTGCCCGAGCCGAGGGCCGAGAGCCAGACCAGGCGCGTCACGCCGGCTGCGGCCATGGCCTCCAGCACGGGCCCGGCGGTGCGGGTGGCGAGAGCGGACCTGTAGTCCTTGCCCGGTCCCAGGGCGCAGATCAGGGCCTGGCTGCCCCGGGCCGCCTCCTCGACGTCCGCAGCGCAGGCGGCGTCGCCGATGGCGACGGTGACGCGCGCGTCACCGCGCTCCGGCAGCCGGGCCGGGTCACGGACCAGTGCGGTGACCCGGTGCCCGGCCGCGAGGGCCTGCCGGAGCACCTGCCGGCCGATGGGGCCCGTGGCACCGAGAACGGTGAGCTGCATGATCAGGCCTCCTTGGCGTGGGGCGCGGTGGCGGGCCCGCGTTCCGAGAATCCCGCACGGCCCGCCGCCCCCCCCCCGGGGGCCCACGCCTCCTACTCCGCGGGCGTGATCCGCCATGTGCCGCTGCGTACGTCGAGGGTCGCCGTGAAGTCGGCCCGCTGCGGGAACGCAACGTCCAGCCGCCACGGCCGCGGCAGGGCGGCCAGCCCGATGATCACCCGGTCCTCGGTGACTTCACCCAGCGCCCCGATCCAATGGGGTGCGGCGGCGATCAGCTGCTCGGCCGGCCCGGGCCCGGGCTCGGGAACGCGCACCGAGGGCCCCTCGGCGAGGCCGGGGAGGCCGGTGAGGGCGGAGCCGGCCAGCAGGGCCAGCAGCCGCGCCAGGACCGCGGCCGGCAGGGCGGGATCGCGGGTCTCCAGCAGCACGTAGCAGTCGTCGTGGCCCGAGAACCAGACCCGGGAGTCTTCTAGACGGCTCAGGAGCGGCTCGTCGCCGCGGGCCGTGCCGAGTACGAGGGCGACCTCGTCGAGCCGGTCCGCGGTCACGTCGGCGGGCACGTCGATCAGGGACAGTTCGTACGGCGACCAGGTGCCGTCGAGGAAACGGGGCAGGAGAGCGCGGTCCATCACCAGGAGCTCCTCCGCGAGTCCGTGCGTGCCGGACGCCCAGGACCCCAGGGGGTGGACCGTGCACGGCACGCCGAGGTCGGCCGCGATCAGCGAGGGCGGCAACGGCCGCCAGTCCTCGTCCAGGTAGGAGTTGGTCTCCAGCGACACCACCGCGACCGCGCCGTTCGCCGTGGCCGCGGCGACGAGCAGGTCGGCCAACTCGCCCGCCTGCGCCGCGCAGGCGGCCACCCGCCACACCCCCGCCCCGCCCTCGCGGACGCTGAAGCCCAACGGGAACGGCCGGCCCTCCATGCCGACACTGTTCACGCCGAACGCACCGTGCTGTGCGACCTCGACCACTGCTCACCCCCGGGGATCCGCCGGCCACCGTTGCGGTGCCCGCCGCCGCCCATCATCGCGACATCGTCGTGGAGGCGGGTGTGGCGGGGGAGGTCGGTGTCGAGGAAGTTGATGACGTCGGCGGGTCCGGGGGCGGGGCGGTCCGCGAACCGGTGGCGCAGGCGGTTCACCAGCGGGTAGAAGTCGCCGTCGGTGTCGCGGGGCTCCACCAGCCCGCCAGTGACCAGCAGCAGGATGTCGCCCCGGGCGAACCGGTGGCGCCACACCGCAGCCGTGCCGGTCTCGGCCAGGCCGCCCAGGCCCAGCGGCAGCGCCGGCAGGCCGCTCAGGACCCGTACCTCGCCGCGGGAGATGAGGACCGGCTCGACGTGCCCGTGGTCGGTCACCGGCACCCGGTGCGCCAGGCTGTCGTACTCGATGAGCACGGCGGTCGCGAACAGCTCCTCGCCCTGGGCCTCCTGCGCCTTTGCGGCCAGCTCGCCCAGGTGCTGGAGATGAGCAAGGGCACCATCGGCCACCACGTGCGCGTGCTGCGCGAGGCGGGCCTGGTCCGCCTGGCCGAGACCCGCCGGGTACGCGGCGGCACCGAGCAGTACTCCGCCCTGGTCGGCAGAGGCTTCACACTGCACCAGGACGCGGCGGTCGGCCCGGAGTTCCTGATCAACGCAGCCCTCGCAGAGACGCTGCCGAGCCCGCCCGGCCAGGGCCTCGCACACCGTCCTGCGCCACCTCTGGCTCACCGGTGCCGAGGCGCGGGCCCTGGAGGCCCGGCTGCGCACGATGGTCGACGAGCCGCACCCGACGGACCCCGCGCGCGGCGAGCCGTACGGGCTGCTGGTCGGCCTCTTGCGCGCCGGGAAGTGGCCGCCGCGTCGTGTGCCAGGCGCCCGTCCGGCACCGGCGCGTCGCGCCCCGCCCACAGGGCCGGCCACCGGCCGGCGGCGGACGGTCTCATGGGCGGGACCGGCTCATTGGCTGCTGCGGATCTCGTCGATCCGCTCCGCCAGGGCCTGCGTCTCCGCCACCAGCCGCGCATGCGCCTTCTTCTGCTCCCCGTCACCCCGGGCCTTGAACGCCGGGCTGAAGTGCGGCTGGAGCTGGGTCCACCAGCCGTAGTCCAGCATCGCCCACGCCTGCGGGCACAAGGGGGCGCGGGTCTTCGGGAGATAGCCGCTGTCGACCAGGGACCGCTGGTACTTCTTCGGGTCGCTGCCGTACAGGTAGCACAGGAAGTTGTAGGCCCGCTGCTGGGTGACCGGGTGGTCGCTCGACATGCCCTCCAGGGTCGGCCGGCCCTCCTTGCGGGCGATCTCGTCGAAGAGGACCGCGGCGGCCAGCGACGGCCCCGGCCCGACCTCGTTGACGGTGTAGAAGGACGCGAAGCCGTCGGCGGCGTCCTCTTCGAGGCCGAGGTTGGCCAGCAGCAACTGGCGCTGCAGCGCATGGCCCATCTCGTGGCCGAAGATGAACTCCGTCGACAGCACGGTCAGGTCGTCGGTGTTGTACTGCGACGCCGTCAACGGCACGGGCCGCTCGACGGTCTTCACGACATCGGCGAAGGCCTTCTCGATCTCGGCCAGGAACGGCGGCGGGACGAAGATCGTCCTGCCGTCGGGCTGGGTGACGGCGTCGGTGACGCCGCGCGGCACGTCGGCGGTGACCTTCACGACCAGGTCGTGCGGGAGGGCGAGCGTCCTGTTCACCCAGTCGGCCGACCGCTCCAGCACCCCGGACTTCCGGATCAGCGCCACGACCTGCCGGTCCTGCGGTGCGACCGTACCGGTCTCGTAGACGACGCTGACCCGGCCCGAGCGCGCCGCCTGCGGGTGCGGCCCCGCCCCGGGCACCTGCCCGCCGTCGCGCGCCCCGCCGCCGCACCCCGTCACGACGACCCCGGCAAGGGCCAGCACGCCCGTCAGCACCACGACGCGCGTCCTCTTCGAGCAACCGGCGGTGTTCGGCATCCTTGATCCGCTCCCGTGATCCGCCCCGTCGCGTGTCCCCGCACCGATCCTCCGGCCGCCGGGAGGCGGGTGCCCGTCGAGGCGCCCGTTCGGGGGAGGGCCCGCCCGTGCGCGTCCGCCCGAGCACGTCCGCCGTGCACCTCGGCGACGCCGGGGAAGAGCACGCCGTTCGGCCCATCAAGGGCCCCGGCCACGACGCCGAAGAACACCAGGCCGAGTCATCACGTCACCCCACCCCCGCCCGCCGACCACGACGGTCCCGCACCGAACGGCCGCCCAGGCCCGGAGGAGATCCCGTATGCGCGCCTTCCCGCCCCTGGCCGCTGCCGCCGCTGCTGCGCTCCTGCTCGCCACGGTCACCGCCGCGACCCCCGCGACCGCAGACCGCAACCCCGGCCCCGGCGCCGCCCCGGACGGCGCACCCCTGGTCAGGGTGTCCCACGGCGACCCGTACGCGGACTGCACCATCGGCGCCAGGTCCCCCGACAGCGTCGTCTACCCGGGCACCGAGGTCGAGCCGTACCTGTCCGTCGACCCGAACCACCCCGAGCGCGTGGTCACCGTGTACCAGCAGGACCGCTGGAACGACGGCGGCGCCCGCGGCCTGGTCGCCTCCTGGACCACGGACGGCCGCACCTTCCACCGCAGCACGCTGCCGTTCAGCCTCTGCGCCCCGGGCGGCGCCGACTACGAACGGGCCACCGACCCCTGGGTGAGCACCGGCCCCGACGGAACCGTCTACGCCAGTGGGGAAGGCGTCGACTTCACCCGGAGCACCCGCAGCGCCCTCCTGGCCGCCACCTCCCGCGACGGCGGCCGCACCTGGCACCACCTCACCACCACGCACGTCGACGAGCAGCCGTTCTTCAACGACAAGCCCTCCCTCACCGCCGACCCGATCCGCAAGGGCACCGCCTACCAGGTCTGGAACCGCCTGGACAACGACCCGCCCGGCCCGAGCTCCCTCGACGGCCCCGGCTACATCTCCCTCACCCGCGACGGCGGCCGCACCTGGAGCAAGGCCCGGCCGTTCGTCGACACCGCCGCCGTGCCCAATACCCAGACCATCGGCCACGTGATCGTCGTCGACCCCCGCACCGGCACCCTGTACGACTTCTTCGACCGGATCACCTACTCCGACGACCTGAGCACCGTCACCGAAGCCCACTACGCGATGGTCACCTCGACCGACGCCGGCCGGACCTGGAGCGCCCCGACCACCGTCGCCCGGGACACCTCCGTACCGGAGGTCCACCCCAACGACCCCGCCAAGGCACTGCGCGCCGCATCCACCCTGCCCAGCCCGGCCGTCGACCCGAAGACCGGAACCCTGTACATGGCCTACGAAGGCTCGGACTTCTCCGGCGGCGACTTCGACTCCGTCCAGCTCGTGCGCTCCACCGACGGCGGACGCACCTGGGGGAGCCCCGAGCTGATCAGCCCCCCGGGCGTGCCGGCCTTCTCCCCGTCGATCGCGGTCGACGAACGGGGCACCGTCGCACTCACCTACTACGACCTGCGCTTCCTGGAGCCCGGCGACACCACCACCCTGCCCACCGCCTACCAGCTGGCCACGCTGCCGCACGGCGACCCGGAGCGGCAGAGCGAACGACAGGTCTCGCGGGTCTTCGACTGGCTGCAGGCGCCGTTCGCCGGGGGCTACTTCCTCGGCGACTACCAGGGCCTGGCAGCGGACGGCAAGGGAGTGCGGGCGGTCCTGACCGAGACCCACTCCGACGCGCCCCGCAACCGTACGGACGTGTACACCGCCACCCTCCGCACCCACTGACCGCCCGCCCGCCCATCCGCCCGGGCGGGCGGCGGTCGAGGCGTTCCGATTGAGGATCCGGTCGGCGGGGGCCGCGGCAGCCGGCCGCTGCGCACCGGCCGCCGCGGGGCTCGCTACTCCGCGCGGTGGCCGGTGACGGCTTCCCGGCCCATGGCGCGGGTCACGGCGACGCGGACGCCCCTGCCGGCGGCGAAGTCGCTCTCGATGTCCCGGCCGAGCGTGCCCTCCGGCAGCGCGATGCCGTCCCTGGCCTCGCCCGTGGACTCGCCCACGAGCGAGAGGTACCCGTCGTCGATGCCGGTCAGCACGTACTCGGTGAGGACGACCACCGGTACCTGCACGTCGTGGGCGCAGGGGTGCATGTCCTCGTGCCTCTCGCCGGTGAAGATGTCGATCCCCGTGAGGTTCACCTCGGTCTGGCCGCGCTGACCCGACTTCGAGATCGAGACGTCGGTGAGCCTGCAGGGAAAGCCGTCCATGAGCACATGGCCGTTCCTGCGCAGGGTCCCCGCCCGCATCGGGAACGTGTCGCTCCCACTGGCTTCCGCAGGCGGTTCGAAGTCGAGGTCCACGTCGCTCATGCTGCCTCCTGTTGCGAAGGTTTCCGCTGGTCGAGCCGCAGTAGACCACCTCCCGCCACGCGAAGCACCGACCGTTCCCCCGACGGGGTGAGCGGGGGCGCACCCACCCGCCGCGTACGGCCCAACACCCCACCCGCCTCCCCGTTCAGGGCCCGCCGGGCCCCGCACCGGCGCGGCCACCGACACCTCGCCCAGCCGGAACTCCTCGGCGCAGGTGGTCGGAGCGGGACTGGAGGATGGCCAGGGCCTCGTGGATCGAGCAGCCGAGGTGCTCGCGGAACAGCGTGATGGCCTGGACGTTCATGCCGCTGAGGATCTCCTCATCCGCGAAGGAGAGCGGGCCGGCCGTCCAGGGCGCGGACGCGGGATCTCCACCGGGCCAGTCGACGTCGGTCAGGGTGACGAGCAGGCGGCCGTCCGAGAGCGCCACCGCCACGTCCATGCCGCGGGCCGCCGCTTCCGCGAAGGCGACGGGAGCGGTGTGGTCCAGGAGGAAGACGAAGTGCTGGGCCATAGGCCGACGCCACTCGTCGAGCTCGCCGTCGGCGTCCAGGCGGAGGTTGGAGTTCCAGGCAGCCTGGGCCAGGACCGACACGAACAGCCCGAGGAAGTCCGACATCAGCAGGTCGTCCGCGTGGTCGATCAGGATCGCGAGGTCCTGATCGCCGTGCCCGGAGCCGTGCCAGTCGTGGAGGCAGTCCACGAGCGCGTCCCAGTTGTGGCCGAAGTAGCCGAGGAACGACAACTCCCGGGCGAACGTGCGGAAGACGGACGCCGCATCCCGCATCTCCCGGCCGTCCAGCCGCAGGACCAGCCCGTTGCGCTGCACGAGCGCGGCCGTTTCCGACGCCAGCCACGGGTCGGTCGGGGAAGTGAACACGACCCAGGGGGAGCGTCGATCGGTCAGGGTGGGCGTCGGCGGCATGGACGGGATCCTTGCACGGCACTTGCCGGAGGACCGAGCGATTAACGGCCCCGCAGGCCCGGGCGGCGGCCCCCCGGTCCGCCTCTTAGAGGGCGACGGGGTGGCCCCACTCCGTCGTCCCGCTCGCGGGGGAGGCGAGCCCGGCCTCGGGCGCGGCGGCGGTGACGGCGGCAGAGGGTGCGGTGGGCGTCGCTTCGGGTGCGGGCACGGCGACGGGGGCGGCGATCGCGGCGGCGACGGCGAGGACGGCGGTGGCGCGCAGGGTCCACTTCAGCATGGTGAGGCTCCGATTCCGGCGTGTGTACGGCAGTGCCTTGATCGTCGCCACCCGCCGGGTGCCCGGGCATCGTCCCCAGGTCGTGGCCGCCTCCCCCGCGCGGGGGAGGCGGCCACGACCTGCCCGGTCAGAGGCCGGTCGCGGCGTTCGCCCTGACCGCGGCCAGGGCGACCTTGACCTCCTGGACCACGCGGGCCGCGTCGTCGGGGTTGTGCACGACATCCGTGTGGTTCATGTCGACGACGAGGACCTCGCTGGCCGAGTAGTGCAGGTTCACCCAGTCGTCGTAGCCCGACCACAGGGTGCGGTAGTACTCGATGAGGCTCTCGTCCTGCTCGAAGTCGCGGCCCCGCAGGCCGATCCGGTGCAGCACCGTCTCGAAGTCCGCCTTGAGGTAGACCATGAGGTCGGGGGCCTTGCGGTACGGCAGGCCGTCGATCTCGCGCATCATCTCGCCCAGCAGGCCCTCGTACACCTGCATCTCGAGGGAGCTGATCCGGCCCAGGTCGTGGTTGACCTTGGCGAAGTACCAGTCCTCGTAGATGGACCGGTCCAGGACGTTGTCGCCCTGCTTGTACGCCTCCTTGATCGAGGCGAACCGGGTCTGCAGGAAGTAGAGCTGGAGCAGGAAGGGGTAGCGCCTCGCCTGGATCTCCTCGGGGCTCGCCGTGTAGAAGAGCGGAAGGATCGGATTGTCGTCGACGCTCTCGTAGAAGACGTCGCTGCCCAGTTCCTTGGCGAGCAGTTCGGCCACACTCGTCTTGCCGATCCCGATCATGCCTCCGACGCAGATCACTGCCATACCTCACTTCTCCCCGGCGGTCTTCATGTGCGTGGGCGTGCGGGCTGGGCATCTCACACCACTGAGACGCACGCCGACGGCACGCGATTCCCCGGGAGCTTCATGATCAGCGTCAGATGGTCCCCGTCCGGACCGGAACCGGAACCCCTGACACGGGCCGCTCTCATCGACCGGCCGGCCTGGCCCTTCCGCGGTCGCCGCACACAGCGACGAGCCCCGGCCCCGCGGCCAGCTTGAATCTTAGATGACGATTCACCCGTGCCGACCAGCCCTTCGGCGCGCGACGCACCCCCCTCGCCCCACCCCGGCCACGCCCACGCCCGGTGCCGCCGCGCCGGCCGTGTCCGCGCACCGGCAGCAGGCCGTACCCGCCCGACGCCGGGGCGGGGCCCGGGCAGGGGATCAGGCGGGCCGGTGCGTGCCCGCCCATACGGCGGGCCTGCGCTCTGCCCAGGGAGCGGCCTTCTCCAGTTGCGCGGCGAGCCATCAGGTCCAGGAGGGCCGCGCTGTCGCGCACGGTCCGGCTGAGCCCGCCGTGCACGGCGAGGCCGCTGAAGACCTCGTCGGCGTCCGGGCCCAGGGAGACGCGGACGCGGGTGGGCTTGAGGCCGAACAGCCCGGTACTGGCGGCCGGCACCCGGATCGATCCGGCCGCGTCGGTGGCGTGCGCGAGGGGGGTGATGCCGGCGGCGACGGCCGCGGCCGACCCGCCGCTGGAGCCGCCGGGGGTCCGGGTGAGGTGCCAGGGGTTGCGGGTGGCGCCGTACAGGACCGGCTCCGTAGTGGTGCTGTAGCCGAATTCGGGCGTGGCCGTGCGGCCCAGCGTCACCAGGCCGGCCCGGCGGAAGCGCCGCATCAGGAAGGAGTCCTGCCGTGCCACGTTGCCGGCGGCCAGCCGGCTGCCCAGCTCGACGCGCTTGCCCCGCATGGAGACCGCCAGGTCCTTGATGAGGAACGGCACGCCCGCGAGCGGCGTGCTGCCCGGGGCCGGGGCGTCCTCGGCGGGCCAGCTCTCCACCACCGCGTTGATCCGCGGGTTCACGGCGGCCGTCGCCGCCTGGGCGGCGGCGGTGAGCGGCCGAGTGCGCCCGCGCGGCCCTCGGCGGCCCGCCGCCGTGCACGGAGAGGCACGTCCCGGGCGCCAGGGGGCGATCGGCGTCCAGCGGCCGTGGATAGCTTCGGCTGACCGCCCCGGCCCGGCCCGCACTGCCGTGCGCGCGGACGCCCCCGTCGCGAAGGAGACACCCATGGCAGGCCCCGCTTCCCCCACACCCCCGGCGCGCGACCGGGCCCGCATCGAGGACGCCAACGCCACCGGCCGCGTGCCGGCCGTGTTCGTCCACGGCCTCTGGCTGCTGCCCACCAGCTGGGACCGCTGGGCGGCGCTCTTCGAGGAGGCCGGATTCGCGCCGGTCACCGCGGGCTGGCCCGACGATCCGGAGACCGTCGCAGAGGCCGGCGCCCACCCCGAGGCGTTCGCGCGCAAGAGCGTCGGGCAGGTCGCCGACCACTTCTGCGACCTCATCGGCGGACTGGACCGCAAACCCGTGGTCATCGGCCACTCCTTCGGCGGCCTGATCACACAGATCATCGCCGGGCGCGGCCTGTCCAGAGCCTCGGTCGCCATCGACCCCGCGCCCTTCCGCGGCGTGCTCCCGCTCCCGCTGTCCTCCCTCCGCGCCGCCGGCGCGGTCCTCGGCAACCCGGCCAACTACCACCGCGCGGTACCGCTGACGTACGAGCAGTTCCGCTACGCGTTCGCCAACGCGGTCGACGAGCAGGAGGCCCGGCAGCTGTACGAGACGTTCGCGGTACCCGCCCCGGGCCGGCCGCTCTTCCAGGCGGCGGCCGCGAACGTGAACCCGTGGACGGAGGTGAAGGTCGACACCACCGCCGCGGACCGGGGCCCGCTCCTGGTCATCTCGGGGGAGAAGGACCACACGGTCCCCTGGGCCATCGCCGACGCCTCGTACCGCAAGCAGGCCCGCAACACCCACGCGGTCACCGAGATCACCGAGATCGCGGGCCGAGGGCACTCCCTCACCATCGACCACGGCTGGCGCGAGGTCGCGCAGACCGCGCTCGACTTCGTCCGCCGCTTCGCCGACCCCGCCCGGTAGGCGCCCCGCAGCGGCGGCCACCCCTGCGGCGGCCACCCCTGCGGTGGCCACTCCTGCGGCGGCTACTCCTGCGGCAGCGACGCAGCCAACTGCCGGCGGGAGGAGACACCGAGCTTCCGGAAGACCTTGCCGAGGTGGTACTCCACCGTGCTCGCACTGATGAACAAGTCCGTCGCGATCTCCTGATTGGTGGCACCACGAGCTGCCATCCGCGCGACCCGGAACTCCTGCGGGGTGAGGTGCCGCTCGGTCCCCGCGCCCCGCTTGCGCGCCTGCTCGCCCGTGGCCCGCAGTTCCAGACGGGCCCGCTCGGCGAAGGCGGCCGCCCCCATCGACGTGAACTGCCCGTGGGCGCGCCGCAGCAGGCTTCGGGCGTCGTGCCTGCGGCGCTGCCGACGCAGCCACTCCCCGTACAGGAGGTCCGTGTGCGCCTTCTCGGTGAGGAGCGGCGTCGGCGCCAGATGCGCGGCGGCCTCCTGGAAGAGGCCCTCCGCCTCGCTGTCCGGGGCGACGAGGGCGCGGCTGCGGGCCAGCAGGCCCGACGCCCACGGGGTGCCGCTGGCCGTGGCCCGCTCGGCGAGGAGCTCCAAGGCCCGGCGGGCCACGCCCTGATCGCCGTTGCGGACGGCGGCCTCGACCAGGCCGGGAAGGCTCAGCCCGCCGCAGTGCGGCGGAGGGTCGTCGAGAACCGCCTGGGCCGCGGCCTGGGCCTGCGGGTAGCGGCGCCCGCCCAGCCCGAGCACGACCAGCGCCGCACGGGCCAATTGCACCTGAATCCCGCCGGGAAGCTCGGGATACAGCTCCCGCTGCGCCGCCACCGCCGACAGGGTCGCCGGCTCGTCCCCGCGCCAGGCGTGCAGCATCACATCGGTGGGGTGGGAAAAGCGCGGATCGGCTCCGGTCGCGTCCGCGATGTCCTTGAACTCCGCGAAGTGCGCTTCCGCACCGGCCAGGTTGCCGCGGAACACCTCCGAGGTCGCGTTGGCGTGCGCACTGATCTGGAGCATGCGCAGCGCCCCGTGGCCGCGCGCGGCATCGGCGTACCGCCGTCCGCATTCCCCCAGGGCGTCGATGTCCCACAACTCGACGGCGGCGATCATCCCCAGCAGGCTCCAGCGGACCGCTCCGCCCTCTTCCGCTCCGGGCAGCCTCATCGCCGCGAGCGCCGCCCGCAGGGACGGCGCGGCCTCGCGGTGGCCGACGGCGACCAGCCGGGCGTGACCGTCCAGCAGAAGATCCGGAACGCAAACATCCGCACCGGGCGCCGGGGCCGTACGGCAGGCGACGGCGGTGAGCGCGGCGCCGGCCACCTGCAGGGCACCGGCATCGGGGCCGCTGCGGGGAGCGACCATCGCAGCGTCGAAGGCCTCCAGCAGCGTGTCGCGGCCCGCTCCCGGGTCGTGCTCCGAGAGCACCAGGGCGGCGTCGAGGAGCAGGCGCACCGCCCCGTCCCCGCCCAGCATCAGGCGGGCCAGCCCGCCCAGCCGGTCGGCATGGGCGCCCAGGACGGGGATCGCAGGCCCCGGCGCCGGCAGCCGGGAGAGGAGCTCCTCGGCCCGGTGCGGGGCGCCGGCCATGAGCGCCGCCGCACACGCCTCGAGCAGCCGTGCGGTCCGCTGGACCGGGTCGTCGGTGAGATCCGCGGCCCGCTGCAGGAAAGCGGCCTGAGCCAGGTAGCCGCCGGTGTTCCTGGCCCGCTCGGCACAGCCGTGCAGTGCGGACGCGACCTGCTCGTCGGGGCCGTCCGCGGCGGCGGCCGCATGCCAGGCGTGCCGTTCGGGTTCGGCGTGCGCGTCGGTCACGGCGGCGAGAGCGGCATGCACGGAACGGCGTTCGGCCCGCGACGCGCCCCCGTACACGGCCGAGCGGATCAGCGGGTGACGGAACGCGGAGGCGCCGGGAGCGGGGCGGGCGGTCAGCAGCTCCTCCCGTTCGGCCTGTTCGAACGCCTCGGCTATGTCGTCGTTGCCGGCCCCCATCCGGTGCCGGACCGCCCGCCGTACGAGGTGCCGGTCGCCGGTCGCGTCGGCGGCCGCCGTCAGCAGCACCGTCCGGGTCAGCACCGGCATGTCGTGGACCCGCCGCAGGAACCGTGCCTCCAGGCGCCGCCCGAGGGCCGGCGGTTCGGCGAACCCCGCCTCCACGACATGGGGCCCCTGGGCCAGTTCGCGCAGGGCGAGCGGATTGCCGGCCGCCTCGGCGATGATCCGCTCGGCCACGACCTGGTCGATCCCGCCGTCGGCGTGGTCCATGAGCAGCGCCAGCGCATCGCTCTCCGGCAGCCGGCCGAGCCGGAGTTCGGGCAGACCGGTCAGTGTCGGCGGCGCCGCCGCGTCGTCGCGCAGGGCGAAAAGAGCGACGATGCCGTCGGCGTGGAGCCGGCGCCCCACGAAGGCCAGGACGTCGAGGGACTCCCGGTCCAGCCACTGGGCGTCGTCGCACACGACCAGCAGCGGCCGCTCGCGGGCGGACTCCGCGAGGAGGGTGAGAGCGGCGAGCCCCACCAGGAACCGGTCGGGCGCGGCACCGCCCACCATCCCGAACGCCGTTTCGAGCGCGGCACGCTGCGGCCCGGGCAGCCCGGCCCGGGCACCCAGGAACGGCAGCAGGACGCGGTGCACGGCCGCGAAACCCAGCTCCTGCTCGGCCTCGACGCCCGCGACCCGCGTGACCTGCAGGCCCGAAGCCGACGCGACCGCGTGGTCCAGCAGGGCCGTCTTGCCGATGCCGGCATCGCCGCGCAGGACGAGCACGCCGCTCATGCCCGCGCGGGCGCCCTCCAACAGCCGGTGCACCAGAGCGCTTTCCGCCCCCCGGCCTCTCATGATCATGAACTGAACATACCGGCTCCGGGTTCCCCGGGCGGACCGCGCCGGACTGGGGACCGGGCGGAACCGACTGGGAGGTTTCCGGGATTCGAACCCCCGCCCTCCCTCGGCACGCTCGGGGCATGCAAGCGCAAAAAACCGAACGGGTCCGCACACGGTCCCGCCCCGCGGACCAGCCGACGGCGGACAGGGCGACGGACAGGGCGACGGACCGCGCGGCGGACAGGGCGACGGACAGGGCGACGGACAGGGCGGCGGAGCCGGGGCTGTTCGCCGACGAGATCGCGATCGACGACTGCGGATACCTTCGGATACGCACCCTCGAAGCCACACCGCACCGGACCCACCGCGACGGCCGGAACAGCGAAATCGGCGGGCCGTTCGTCGTCGTGGCCGTTCAGGCCTCGGGTAGCGGGCTGCTGTCCCGCAACGGCAGCCGGATACGCCTGTCGCAGGGCGACATGGCCCTGCTCCCCTCGGGCGGCGAACTCGCCGTGGAGTTGCCCGAGCCCTCCCGGATGCACCTGCTCCGGCTGCCGTGTGCCGTGCTCGCCGTCCCGCAGGCAGACCTGTCGGCCGTGCTGGGCAGTGTCATCCGGGCCACTCCGGGCCTGGGGTCCGTCGTCTCCCGCTTCCTGGCCGCCTTCGCCGAAGCGGCACCGGGCCTGGATGCCGAAGCCGGCGGCCGCATGGCCGGCCACATCGCAGGGATGCTGGCCACCCTCATCGCGGAGCGGGCCGCCGCCGGCACCCGGCCCGCAGCCGGGACCGCCACGACGGAAGCAGCGGTCCTGATGGCGCGTATCCGTGCCCACATCAGCCTGCACCTGGCGGACCCGGACCTGTCCCCACGGTCGATCGCCACCGCACACCACGTGTCCGTCCGCTACCTGCACCGGCTCTTCTCGCAGGACGCCACGACGGTCGGCAACTGGATCCGGGAGCGCCGCCTGGAAGAGGCCGCCCGGGAGCTGGCCCGACCGGGACGCAGCAGGACCGTCTCCTGCATCGCACACCGGTGGGGCTTCGTCAGCGCCAACCACTTCAGCCGTGTGTTCCGCCAGCGGTACGGCATGTCACCGCGGGACTGGACCAACTCCTTCGCGCCGCCCCGGAATCCTCCGCCGGGCGGGGTGCCGGCCGGTGTCAGCCGTTGCGCTTGTGCCCGTTGAGCTGGATGTACCCCAGGTCCGCGATGAGCGCGTCTGCCGGCCCTGCGCCCCGCCTGGTGCGGCGCAGGGCGGCGGGCGCCACGGCCGCCGCGCATTGACAGGCGGCACCCGAAGTCGCGACCATCAGGTCACCGTTCCAACAGGTGATACTTGATGGGCGTCCTCGGAGGACAACGAAAGGACAACCCGTCATGAGCAAGACCGAGCAGAAGGCATGGCTGGCCGGCGGCTGCTTCTGGGGCATGCAGGACCTCATCCGCAGACTCCCCGGCGTGCTGAGCACACGGGTCGGATACAGCGGCGGCGGCACACCCCACCCCACCTACCGCGACCACGGCACCCACGCGGAGGCGATCGAGATCGTCTTCGACCCCGCCGCCACCGACTACCGCACCATCCTCGAGTACTTCTTCCAGATCCACGACCCGACGACGAAGAACCGCCAGGGCAACGACATCGGCACCAGCTACCGCTCCGCCATCTTCTACCTGGACGAAGAGCAGCGGCACATCGCCCAGGAGACCATCGCCGACGTCGAGGTGTCCGGCCTGTGGCCCGGAACGGTCGTGACCGAGGTGGTCCCCGCCGACGAGTTCTGGGAAGCCGAACCGGAGCACCAGGACTACCTCGCCCGCTACCCCGACGGCTACACCTGCCACTTCCCCCGCCCCCACTGGAAGCTCCCCAAGCGGGCCTAGGATTCGCGGCCGGCCGGCGGCGGAGCCGTCAGCCCCCGCGCCGGTCGTCGACCCGAAGCTCCAGATGCGGCCAGGCCGCGGCGAGGCGCGCAAGGTCGACGGCCGCCGGCGCGGTCACCGCCCCCAGCGACTCGTCCGGCCTGAAGCGGACCAGCGTGCCGGTCGTGCCGTCGGCCTCGACGGGCTCGAGGCCGGTGACGGGGACGCCGCGTTCGTAGCGCTGGGTCCAGGCCCCGCTCCGGCGGCGGTTGGTGTGGACGAGCCACTCGCTGAGCGCCGCGACCACGGACATGCCGCGCCGGGGACGGCCGTCGGGCAGTACCTCGGCCTGCGGGACGTCGAAGAACCGCAGGTCCTTCGTGGCCATGACCGGCTTCTTCACCGTCCGGCCGTGCTCGTCCACCCGGGTGTCGGTGCCCCGTCCGTCATCGCGGACGGACAGGGAGCCGTCGGGATGGAGGGCGACGGCGCAGCTTCCGCCGCCCCTGCCCGACGCCTCGTCGGCGGCATAGGCGAGTACCTCCAGGGCCAGGTGCCAGGGGCCGTCCGGAGCGAACTCCGCGGGACTGCACCGGATGTGTGCCAGATGATCCGCATCGACGGTGGCGGCCCAGTCGTGCGTCGTGTTGGCCCAGGAAGCCCTCAAACCGTCCATCGGACAAGTATCCCGCCCGGTGCCGAAGCCCGTGCGGGCCGCCCTCCGGCCGGTGACCGCCCACCGAGTCCATGCTCCTTGCACGCCCTAACGTCACCTGTCAGACTGGTGATATGGGGCATGCGTTTCCTGCCGGAACACCGGCACTCGACTTCGCGGGGACGCTGCGCGTGCGCTACGGCCCCAAGACCCGGGAGATGCTCGACTCGCCGGAGAGCCTCGGGCTGTGGTTCAGCGAATGCGGCATCACCGAGAGCGGAATCGACTGCCAGGAGGCCGACCTCGCCGAGGCGCTGGTCCTGCGGGAGGCGATCTACCGGCTGGTCCGGGCGAGGATCGACGGCGAGAGCTACGACGAGGAGGCACTGGCCCTCGTCAACGAGGCCGCCCGCGGCCCGGCGCCCGTCCTCCGGCTCACGGCCACCGGCCGCCGGATCGAGGCCACGATCCAGCAGGCGCTGGCATACGTCGCCCGCGACACGGTCACCGTCCTCAGCGGGCCGGACGTGCCCCTGCTCAAGGAGTGCGCGAACCCCGAGTGCACCCAGTTCTACGTCGACCGCTCCCGCGGAGCGCGCCGCGAGTGGTGCGGGATGGACCCCTGCGGCAACAAGATCAAGGCCGCCGCCTACCGGGCACGCAAGCGCGCCGTCGCGTCGTAGCAGCGGTCCGTTCCGGGTGCGGGAAAGCGACGTGCGACGACCTCGGCCCGGCCGTCGAGGGGTTCTTGACCGAGAGCCGGGCCCGGGCCCCGCTCCACAGGGCGGAGCTCCGACGAGCGGCGCACCACCCTCCGTACGGCGGGGCGGGTCCTTCCCGGGCGGGTGACGCGGACGCCGCCCCCGCAGGTCGAGGTGGCAGCCGGGTCGCCTCGGTGGGCCGCCCGCGGCTGCCGGTCCCCCTCCGGTCCGGCCGGCAGTCCGCCCATGGTCAGAGCCACCGCACGGCAGGGCCCGTCCGGCCCCCTCGCCCGCCTGAGCGGGACCGCACGCGTCCCGGTAGCGTTGATGGTGCGCGTTCCGCCCACACCGCCACGCCGCCGCCCGGCGGGGCAGCCGCCGATCGGCATCGGCAGAGGAACGGGATCACATGCCACAGCACCGCTTCCCGCCCGGGGTGCAGGCCGCCGGGGCCGTTCTCGCCCTCCTGACGGCCCTCGGCCCCACGCAGGCCGCCGCCGCACCACCCACCCCCGCCCCCCCCACCCCCGCCCCCACCGGGCCCGCCCCGGCCGCAGGGGCCCGCTTCGTACCGGGCCCCTGCCCCAGCACCCCCGAACCGATCGAAGCCCTGGCCACCGCCCGCTGCGGATACCTGGAGGTCCCCGAGAACCGCACCCGGCCCGGCGGCCGGACCATCCGGCTGGCCGCGGCGGTCATCCCCGCCACCTCGCCGAAGCCCGCCCAGGACCCCGTGGTGTTCATGTCGGGCGGCCCCGGCGGCGAGACCTTCGACGACATCCCCTACCTGGTCTCCTCCGGCCTGAACCGCGACCGCGACCTGATCGTCATGGCCCAGCGCGGCAACCTCTACGACACCCCCGACCTCGCCTGCCCGGAACTGGACCGCTTCTACGCCACCTCCGTCGGGCTGCCCTCCTACGCACCACAGACCGAGCGCCTCATGCTCGACGCGGCCAAGCAGTGCCGGGACCGCCTCACGGCCGAAGGCACCGACCTCAGCGCCTACAACAGCACCGAGAACGCCGCCGACTTCGCCGACCTGCGCACCGCACTCGGCATCAAGCAGTGGAACGTCTACGGCCACTCCTACGGCAGCAACCTCGCCCTGACCTACCTGCGCCTGCACCCCCAGGGCATCCGCGCGGTGGCGCTCGACTCCATCGCCCCTGCGCAGTCCGTCTCCCTGCCCTTCGCCTGGGCAAGCGCCCAGGAAGGCCTCGCGAACCTCTACAAGGCCTGCGCGGCCGAGCCCCGCTGCAACAGCCGCTACCCCGACCTCGAACGCACCCTGGACGAGCAGGTGCGCAAACTGCAGGCCCACCCGCTGACACTGAACGTCCGCCCGCCCCAGGGCGGAGCCCCGGTGAAGGTCGTCCTCGACGGCGGCGCGCTGGTCAACCTCCTGGTCGCCAAGGCCATCCCCTTCAAAGACGTCCCGGCTGCGATCGACGAACTCGCCCGCGGACACCCGGAACGCTTCGCCCGGGCCCGGGCCGCCGGCTCGGTCCAGGTCACCGGCCAGACCGCCCACGGCCTGACGAACTCGGTGGTGTGCAGCGAGTGGGTGCCGGACCACACGGCGTCCGACGTACTGGACGCCGGCCGCCGGGCCTTCCCCCACTGGCCGGACCCCGTCCTGGCCCAGGCACCCCAACTCGCCTTCCAGGAACAGGTGTGCCGCATCTGGAACGTCCCCGACCGCACCGCCCGGCAGCGGGTGGCCCCCGCCGCCTCGGTGCCGACGCTCTTCCTCAACGGAACGTTCGACATGAAGACCGGGCCGAGCTGGGCCCAGCAGACCGCCCGCACACTGCCCCGATCGAGCACCGTGCAGATCCCCGGCATCGGGCACTGGACCGTCCCGCAGTCACCCTGCGCCCAGAAGGTGCTGGCGTCCTTCCTCACCCGCCCGACCGCACCCGACACCGGCTGCGTGGCAGACCTCAAGTGGGAACCGTTCACCATCACCCCGAAGTGAGCGCCGAACGCCCGCGCGGAAAGAAAGGCCGACAACTACCGCACCGGCGGACCGCACCTGCTCACCGGGATCACGCAAGGCGCGGTGAGCGTCGGCGACGTCCTGCGCCCACGCGGCATCGACGAAGGGCGGTACGGGGCCGGAATCCTCCTCCTCCCCGACAAGACCCTGGTCCACCGGGGCGACTGGGAGGGATTCCACAGCACCTTCATCGTGAGCCCGGACCGCAACACCGCCGTCACCGTCGTGTGCAACGTGGACTCGCCCGACCATTTCCACGCGGCGAACCAACTGCTGGACATCTGGACCACATGACCGGGCCCGGCGGGTGGCGCAGCCCCGGCGGGTGGCGCAGGCCCGACAACAGGATGATGATCGGGAGAGGAAGCGCTCACCCCTGCCGCCGAGCCCGGGAGGGGAGGAGAGGCCCCGGGCGGCTCTGACAGGCATGGAGCGGATCGCCAGATCCCCGGACGAGGGACGGGCAGCGACACACATGGCATGGGGACGGTGGGACAGCGGGGCAGGCCCCCTGGGCGAGGCCGTGCTCACCGCCCTGTTCACCCGGGCACGGACCCCGATGTACCTCCTGGACACCGAGCTGCGGGTCACGTACGCCAATACGGCCGCGCAGGACACGCATCGCCCGCCCGGCCAGGCCCCGCCCGGCCAGGCCCCGCCCGGCCAGGGCCTGGCCGGACGCTACCTGTGGGACCTGCTCCCGGACGCCGAAACCGACCGCCTGCGCGATGTGCTCGGGCAGGTCCTGAAGACCGGCACCCCCCAGCTCGGGGTGCTCCTGCAAGGCCGCACCGCCGGCCCCGCCCGCCGGCCGCACATCCTCTCCCTCGACCTGCACCGCCTGCAGGACGCCGAGGGCCGGGTCCTGGGCGTCGCCGCCGCAGCCACCGACGGCACCGAAGAACACCGGGCCCGCAGCCGGCAGGCACTGCTGCACCAGGCGGCCGGCACCATCGGCACCACCCTGGACGTCCTGCGCACCGCGCAGGAACTGGCCGACCTGACCGTGCCCGCGCTCGCCGACGGCGTCGCCGTGGACGTCCTGGACTCGGTGCTGCGCGGTCAGGCCCCACCCTCCGGCCCCCTCCTGGACAACCTGCCGCTACGGCGAGCCGCCTACAGCGCCCGGCCCGGCGGGCAGGACATCGCGATCCACCAGGTGGGGGAAGTCAGCGCCTTCGCCAGCAACACCCCCTACACCGCCTGCCTGGCCGATCTCCAACCCCGCCTGGTGACCGACATCCAGCACGACCCGGCGTGGCTGGCACGCGAACCCGAACGCCGACGCCGGTTCCTCGCAGGCGGCGTGCACTCGCTGCTCCTCGTCCCGCTGGCCGCCCGCGGGGTCGTCCTCGGACTGGCCGTCTTCCTGCGCTGGCACACCCCCGAGCCGTTCGACAGGCAGGACCTCGCCCTGGCCGCCGACCTGGCCGCCCGGACCGCGCTGTGCCTGGACAACGCCCGCCTGTACAACCGCGAACGGTCCATCGCCCGCCTCCTGCAGCTCGACCTGCGCCCACCCCAGGTAGCCGCCCACATCGCCGTGGACACCGCCCACACCTACCGCCCGACCGGCCCCGGCGCCGACTGGTTCGACGTCATCCCGCTCTCCAGCGCCCGCGTCGCGCTCGCGGTGGGCGACATCCCCGCACCGGGCCTGCAGTCCGCCGCGCGCGTGGGAGAGCTGAGGGTCGCCCTCAGCGCCCTGTCGGCCATGGACCTGCCCCCCGACGAAGTCCTCGAACGACTCCACGCGCTGACCGCCCGCTTCCGCGCCGAGCTCCCACCACAGGAGCCCCACCGGCCCGTCAGCTGCCTGTACGCCGTCTACGACCCCGTCACCGGCCGCTGCACCGCGGCCAGCTCCGGACACCCCCCGCCGGCCATCCTGTGGCCCGACGGCACCGTGTCGTTCGCCGAGATCCCCGCCGGCCCCATCCTCGGCCGCGGCAACGGCCAGTACGAGGCCGCCGAACTCCAACTGCCCGAGGGAACCACCCTGGCCCTCTACAACACCGGGATCCTGGACACCGCGGGACAGGACGCGACGGCCGCACAGCAGAGCCGGCTGGGCCAGGCCCTCGCCTCCGGCACCGGCACCCTGCAGGACCGCTGCGACGCCGTCCACTACGCCATGGCCCCGCACGAAACCGACCACGACGTGGTCCTGCTCCTCGCCCGCACCCGCCTCCTCGGCCCCGACCGGGCTGCGGCATGGACCTGGCCCAACGACGCCTCCACCATCGCCGACGCACGCAGCGCCGTCCGTCACACCCTCGCCGCCTGGGCCTGCACCACCTGGGGGACAGCACCGCCCTGATCGCCAGCGAACTCGCCACCAACGCCGTCCGGTACACCTCCACCCCCTTCCAACTCCGCCTGATCCGCACCGAGTACTCCCTGACCTGCGAAGTCATCGACGACAACAGCACCTCTCCCCAACTACGCCACGCCGACGACACCGACGAAGGCGGCCGAGGCCTGTTCATCACCTCCCAGCTCACCGAGAACTGGGGCGTGCGCCCCGCCCGCCGCGGCAAAGCCATCTGGGCCGAACAGGCAGTGCACCCCGCCTGACGGCGGACTCACACCGAGGGAGGCGCCCCGGCCCCGGCTCCGGCTCCGGCACTGGCACCGGCTCCCGCCCCGGCCCCGGCTTCGGCGGCGGCGGAGGACGGCCCGCCGGCGCGGACCCGCCGGCGCCGGAAGGCCGGGACGGCCAGCAGCCCGAAGCCGAGGACCGCCGCCAGGAGATGGCCGACCGTGGTGAAGTCCGGCAGCGGCCCGTTCCACTCCAGCCCGCCCAGAGGCCACGCGAGCACGAACACCGCCCAGGGCAGGCGGCCCCGGCGCGGCAGGGCGAGCGTGCCGACCGCCAGCACCGTCTGCGCGCCGTAACTGACCCCGTAGTCCAAGGACCCCCGCACCGCCGCCGGATACCAGCCGTACCGCAGCCCGACACCGATGACGGCGGCGGTCAGCAGCGTGGCCGCGACATGCCCGCCGAGGAACACCGCCACCGCGCGCCGCTTCCCCCACCGCGACTCCGCCCACGCCAGGAAGCAGCACACCCCGAGACCCAAGGTGATCAGGGTGCCCACGAAGTCCGTCGACGCGACGTCCGTGAGCGTCCCGTCGAAGAACAACGCGCTGCCGACCAGCGCCGGCAGCGGATGATCCCGCAGGTTGTCCAGGTTGGTGCTGAGGTACCCCAGCACGGCGGCCGCCCGATCGGCGGACACCCGGCCGATCCACGCGTGGCCGGCCAGGAGCAGGCAGACAAAGGCCAGGGTCAGCGGCGCACGGCGCGGATACCACCGCACGGCGCGGAGCGCTCTGCCGAGGGGCCCCGGCAGTGGCGATGAGTTCATCCGCGGCATTCTCCGGTCCGGTCGAGTCGAAGGCGGGGGACACGCCGGCCGGCACCTCGCCGCGGCCGGTCCCCGGCCACCCCCTCAAGGTGATGCGGTTTGCCGCGCCCGGGTTCCGGTGAACCCGCAGACATGCGACGGCGTACGACGCCCACCCGGCGCGCCGGAAGCGGACCACACGCCCCGCGCCGGGCCCGGACACCCCTCCGGGAGCACCGCTGACGGCTGCTCAAAAGCCCAGGCGGGAAGGGGTTTCCCCGAAGTTTCCCGTTTCCCGTTGCAGTGGGCGACCCGCGCCTCCTCGACACACACGGCCGCCGGGGAACAGTCTCGAAGTGCCCGACGACAGGACACCACGACGAGTACGACGCCCCGCGGCACACCGCGCGGCGGAAACGGGGGACCGGACATGGCGATGCGCACGACAGCGGTGGCGGCGGCGACGGCGCTCACCCTCCTGACCGCATGGGAAGGAGCCCACAGCGCCACCGCGGCCGCCACCACCGCGGCACCGAAGACAGCGGCGGTGGCGGCGGCGGGGGAGTGCCGAGTACTCGCCCCCGGCGCCTCCGCGGTGGCCGAGAAGGCCGTGGCAGCCGCCTGCGAACAGATCGGCGTCTGGTACACCTGGGGCGGCGGCCACGGACCACAACCGGGCCCCACCTACGGCCAGGTCGACCCCAGCGACCCCGACAGCGCACACGACCCCGAGCGCCTCGGCTTCGACTGCTCGGGACTGGTCCGCTACGCCTACCACCGCGCGGCCGGCGGCGACCCGCTGACCGGCAACGCCTACCACCAGTTCCACTCACCGCAGGTGCAACAGCGGTTCACCGCCGGGCAGGGGACCGCACCACTGCTCCCGGGGGACCTCCTGGCCTGGGGCTCGGGGGGCTCCGTCCACCACATCGCGATCTACCTGGGCGCGGGCAAGATGGTCGAGGCCCGGGAATCGGGCACCCGGATCACCGTCAGCGACGTACGGCTGGGCGGCGACTACGCCGGAGCGGTCCGCATCGCACCGCCGGCGCAGGCACCCGGCACGTTCAGCACCTGGGGCACGGACGTGTGGACCCACAAGGAGCCGTCCACCACCAGCCCGCGCGTCCACAAGTTCCCCGGCCCCACCACGGTGCGCATCGACTGCCAGAAGCACGCCGAACCCGTGACCGCCGAGGGCTACACCAACGACGCCTGGTCCTACCTGCCCGAGTACGGGGCGTGGATCACCAACATCTACATCAAGGGCCCCGCCTGGCTGGACGGCGTACGCACCTGCCCCTGAACACGCACACCACACACCACACAGCACCCGTCCATCACCCGGCTCCCGAGAGAGCCGGTTCTTCGAGGAGGAACCATGTCCGCACGCAACAAGATCGCCCTGGGTCTCGCCGCCGCCGCACTGGCGGCCGGCACGGCCACCGTGACCGGGCCCGCCGCGGCCGCGCCCGCCGCCGGCAGGAGCGCGGCCGCCGAATGCGGGGTGCGCGCCGACGGCAAGCTGTGGTGCGGCAACCGGGTCGGCGCCAAGGGCTACGAGCACCGCCGCTACAACTCCGCGGTGCGCGGGCCGTTGAACACCAGCCCCAGTTGGTTCCAGTGCTGGGGCCGCGGCGACCAGCACGCCGGCGGCAACAACGTCTGGTACTGGACCCAGTTGGACAACGGCCAGTGGGGCAACGTCGCCGCCGTCGACGTCCACACCTCCGTCGACCCCGCGCCGGGCCTGCGCGAGTGCTGAGCAACTCCTGTGAACGACGGCGCGGCCCCCACCGGCGACAGCCGATGGGGGCCGCGCCGTCCGTCAGCCGTGCTGGTGCTGCTCCGGCAGCCGGCTCTCCGGATGCGCCCACAGCAGCACGTTCGCGGGCCGCTCGTCGCGGAAGAAGTCGAGCACGTCCTGGTCCGAATGGCGCAGGCTGAAATGGGTGAGGACGAAGAGGGTCTCCGGGTGGGCCTCGACGACCGGCTTCAGCCGGCTCCACACGGTGTGCCCGACCCGGTCGGCGCGCGCCAGCTCGGCGTCGTCGAGGAACGTGCACTCGGTGATGACCACCGGATACTCCAACAGCCACGGATTGTCCTCGAAGACGCTCACGTGGGTGTCCCCGAGGAACGCGAACAGCGGCCTGAGCACCTCCCGTTCGACCTCCACGCCCTCCTTGCGGCGCTCGGCGAGGATCCGGCCGAACTCCGCACCCCGGCCCTGCTCCGCGAGGCCGCGCCGCAGTTCCTCGTACTCGGGCAGCAGCGCCTTGCGCGGCTCGGAGAACGCGTACCCCACGCACGGCACCTTGTGGACGCACTCCACCACCCGCACACGGTGGCCGCGCCGCCCGAAGGCGAACTCGTCACCGCCGCGCACCCCGTGCAGCCGGCAGCCCGCGGCGAGCGCAGGGTCGTAGGCGGCGCCGTGGTTCAGCTCGGCGGACGCCCGCAGGAACGACTCCACGTACGGCACTGCCGCGGCCGGCAGGTGGATGTCGACCCCGTCGGCCCTGGCGGCCAGGTAGTCGAGGTCCTTGGAGTGGTCGTGGTGGGTATGGGTGAGGAAGACGGTCTCCGGCTGCCGCCCCTCCGCCAGCCCGGCGTCGAGCGCGCACCGCAGCTCCGGGATGTGGAAGAACGTCTTGTCGTTGGCCCGCGAATAGCCGGTGAGGGTGAACTCGGTACCGGGTATCCGCCAGGTCTTCCACTGCCGGAACGGGTGCCCCCGCTCCAGCCGCTCGGGATGGGCGGCCGGTGTCGTCCGCGCAGGGGCCAGTGTCATCGGTGCCTCCGTCGGACCGCCATGATCGGGTGAAGGGGCCGATCGTAACGGCCGGCACACCACCGCGGCCCGCGGTTTTCCCGCCGCACGACCAGCGCCGACGACCGTGCGCCGCCGATCGTGCGCCGCGCGTACCGGCGTCAGACCCCGCCGCTCCGGACCGGGCTCCCCGGTCCCGACCCGCCCACCCTGACGCCCCCGACCCCGGCGCCGCCCCCGGCCATGTCGCCGGCGGCGGACGGCCGTACGGTGCGCATCCGCACGTACGCGTACACGCAGCCCGCCAGGGCCAGATCGGACAGCAGCATGAACCCGATCGAGTAGGAGCCCTTGGCGCTGTGGACGGCGCCCATGACCAGGGGCGCCCACGAAGCCGCCCAGGCCGCCGACCGCACCGACGATGCCGGTGACGCTGCCGACCTGCGGCTGCGGCGTCACCTGCGACACCAGGGCGAACACACTGCCGCTGGCCGTGCCGAGCCCGGCCGCGATGCACAGCAGGCACACGGTGCCGACCGGATCCAGAGGCGGATCGAACGCCTGGACGACGGCGAGGAGGGCCACGAAGGCGAGGGCACCCGCCGTCACCACGGCGGGAGGACACGGTCGGCCAGCCAGCCGCCGAACGGACGGGCGACCACGGTCAACAGGGCGAACCCGGCCGCCTTGGTACCCGCATCCGTCGGCGTCAACCCGTACCCGGTCCTCAGATACGTCGGCAGGTAGACCCCGAAGGCGACGATCCCGCCGAACCCGACCGCATACAGCGCCGACAACTCCCAGGTCACCCCCAGCCGCCCGGCCGAGGCGAGCCGGTACCCGAGCGAACCGGCCGGCAGGGGCCGGTCCGGCCGGTCCCGGATCAGCAGCGCCGCCACCACGGCGTACACGGCCACCGCGACCGCCACCACCACGAACGGCAGGTGCTCGCCGCGCTGCGCGATGCGCGGGGTGAAGTAGCCGGAGAGCGCCACCCCGCCCATCCCCATGCCGAACACCCCGAGCGCGAACCCGCGCCGCGCCGGCGGAAACCAGGAGTTGACCAGCGGCACACCGATGGCGAACGTCGTGCCCGCCAGCCCCAGCAGGAAACCGACCGCCAGCGTCGCCACGTAGGAGTCCCGGGCGGGAATCAGCAGCACCACCGGCACCACGGCGAGCGCGGACACCAGGGGGAACATCCGCCGGGCCCCGTAGCGGTCGGTGGGCGCACCCACCGGGACCCGGCCGAGGGCGCCGACCAGCACTGGCACCGCGACCAGCAGCGACTGCTGGAGCGAGGTCAGGCCGAGCCGGTCGTGGTAGTCGCTGCCCAGCGGCGCGATCAGGTCCCAGGCCCAGAAGGTGAGGGTGAACCCGACCGTGGCCACGATCAGGTTCCGCCAGGCGGCAGCTGCTGGGGCATCAGCTCTCCACAGCGCCACGCTAGGGACAGGAGCCCGACGGCGGCGCGCCGGACTGGTCCGTTCGGACCCACCGGAGCCCCGCCGCCGACGACGGGGGAGGCTCAGACCGCGTAACGGTCCGGCGCGAACAGCGAAGGGTTCGCCGCGATCCACTCCGAGGTCCGCCGCAACCCCTCCTCCAGACCGACCCGAGGCCGCCAGCCCGCCCAGTCCCGGGCCCGCGCGTTGTCCGACAGCAGCCGCTGCACCTCACTGCCCGACGGCCTCAGCCGCGCCGGGTCCACCACCACCTCCGCATCCCGCCCGGAAGCCTTCACCAGGGCCTGCGCCAGCGCCCCGACGGAGATCTCCTCACCGGTACCGAGGTTGACCACCTCACCCAGCGCCCGCTCGCACCCGGCCACCGCCAGGAAGCCCTCCGCCGTGTCCGTCACGTACGTGAAGTCCCGGGTCGGCGTCAGCGATCCGAGGCGGACCTCCCGCGACCCGGCGTGCAGCTGGGCCAGGATCGTCGGGATCACCGCGCGCGCCGACTGCCGCGGCCCGTAGGTGTTGAACGGACGCACCACCGCCACCGGCAGCTCGAACGCGTGGTGGAAGGACAGCGCCATCATGTCCGCGCCGATCTTCGAAGCCGAGTACGGGGACTGCGGCTGCAGCGGGTGGCTCTCGGAAATGGGGGCGGTCAGCGCCGTCCCGTAGACCTCGCTCGTCGAGGTGTGCACCAGCCGCCGCACCCCGTGCCGCCGGCAGGCCTCCGCCACGTTCTGCGTGCCCGTCACGTTCGTCTGCACGTACGCACCCGGCGAGGCGTAGCTGTACGGAATCCCGATCAGCGCCGCCAGATGGAAGACGGTGTCGCAGCCGGCCACCGCGTCACTGACCCGGCCCGCGTCACGGACGTCACCCGCCCACATCTCCACCGCACCGTCCGGGTCGGCGAGGTAGCGCGCCAAGTGCCCCTTCTCCGCGTACGGCTTGTAGTGGACGAAGGCGCGCACCCGCGCACCCCGCGCCACCAGCAGGTCCACCAGCGTCGAGCCGATGAAGCCCTCCGCGCCGGTGACCAGGACAGTACGGCCGGTCCAGCTGTTCATCAGGATCCTTTCGTGGACACCCCGGCTTCGGCCGGGGGAGAACAAAACCCCTGCGGAGCAGGGCAGGGAAAGCCGGTTCGCCCTCTGGGCGGAACGGCGTTGTCAGTGGCGGCAGCGAGGTTCACTGCGTGCATCTGCGGTACTCATTCCGGATCGAGCCGACACCGGGACAGCGCATCGCGCTGGCCCGTACGTTTGGCTGCGCCCGGCTGGTCTACAACGATGCGCTCGCCGCCCGGAAAGCCGCCTACAAGGCGGACAAGTCGGGAACCCTCGGCCCTTTAGGGCGGGGAGGATGTCAAGCGTGCTCCAGATCAGAGACGACGGAAGTGGGGGCGAGGCCGGCGACGCGCAGGACCTCGGCGGCCAGCAGCTCGGCGGCCCGCGCGTGCGGGCCGGAGTCGGCGGCGCCGGCCATCGCCGACAGCCGCGCCGGATCGGCCAGCAGCGGCCCGACGAGGCCGGCGAGGCGCTCGGCGGTGGTCTCGGCGTCTGGCAGCAGCAGCCCGGCGCCCGCGTCGGACAGCACCCGCGCGTTGTGAGTCTGGTGGTCGCCCGGCGCGTACGGGTACGGCACCAGCACCGCCGGGACCCCGGTCGCCGCCAGCTCGGCGACGGTCGCCGAGCCCGCACGGCACACCACCAGGTCGGCCGCCGCGTAGACCAGGTCCATCCGGTCCAGGTACGGCACGGCCCGCGCGATCCGCTGCCCGCCCGACGCCGCCAGCTCGGCCACCGTGTCCGCCAGTACGGCCGGACCGGTCTTCACCAGCAGCTGTACGTCGTCCCGGCCCTGCCACAGGCCCGCCAGCGCGGCCGCCGCCCGGGTCAGGCGCACCGCGCCCAGGCTGCCGCCGTTGAAGACGACCAGCCGCCGACCCGCCGCCACCCCCAGCGCCCGCCGGGCCTCCACGCGCAGCGCCGCCCGCTGCGCCCCGGGCAGCTCGGCGAGACCGGACAGGGCCGCGGAGATCGGCATCCCGGTGGTCAGCGCCCGCTCCCCGCCCGCCAGATGGGCCCGGCTGCGGTCGAAGGCCACCGCGACGTGCGAGGTGAGCCGGGCCGCGAACTGGTTGGCGCGGCCCGGCACCGCGTTGGACTCGTGGATCACCGCCGGCAGCCCGGCCAGCCGGGCACCGAGCACGGCGGGCGCGCTCGGATACCCGCCCATGCCCACGACGACATGGGCGCCCTGCGCCCGGATCACCGAGCGCGCCTGGTGCGCCGAGCGCAGCAGCGCCGCGGGCAGCAGGTACCGCTTCGCGCCCAGGGCGGGATCGAAGGGGATCATGTCGACGGTGTGCAGGCGGTAGCCGGCACCGGGGATCAGCTCGCCCTCCAGGCCCCGCTCGGTCCCGATGAACGAGACCACGGCGCCGGGCACGGCGGCCCGCAGCGCCTCCGCGAGAGCGAGCCCTGGATAGATGTGCCCGCCGGTGCCGCCCGCACCGATCACGACGGAGAGCGCCCCGGCCGCAGGCGGGTGTGATGTGGTGGTGGTCATGTGCGCACACTCCCGGTGCGCCCTAAGAACGTTCTAAGAGGTTCTCTCAGAAGCCTTTGGCAGGCTTTGCCCCCATGAGCTCCACGAACAGCACAGACACCACGGGCGGCCGGCGGCGCATCCTCGTCGTCGACGACGAGCCCGAGGTACGGGCGGCCGTCGAGGACGGACTCACCGTCGAGGGGTACGAGGTCCGCGGCGCCGCGGACGGCCTCGCCGCCCTCTCCCAGGTGGCGGCCTGGGAACCCGACGCGGTCGTCCTCGACGTCATGATGCCCGTCCTCGACGGCCTCGGCGTCTGCCGGCAGCTGCGGGCGATGGGCGACCGCACCCCCGTCCTCGTCCTGACCGCCCTGGACTCCGTCAGCGAACGCGTCGACGGACTGGAGGCGGGCGCCGACGACTACCTCGTCAAACCCTTCGCCCTCGACGAGCTGATCGCCCGGGTCCGCGCCCTGCTGCGGCGGGCCGCACCCGCACCCGCCGGCGCCGCCCCGCTCGGCTTCGCCGACCTCGTCCTCGACCCCGCGACCCGCACCGGCCGCCGGGGCGGCCGCCCGCTGGAGTTCAGCCGCACCGAAGCGGCCCTGCTCGAACTCCTCCTGCGCCACCCCGGCCAGGTACTCCCGCGCGAGCTCATCCTCGAGCTCGTGTGGGGACGCGACTTCGGCCCGGACTCCAACTCCCTCGCCGTCTACGTCGGCTACCTGCGCCGCAAACTGGAGGCCGCGGGCGAACCCCGCCTCGTGCACACCGTCCACGGTGTCGGCTACCGGCTGGACGCGGCGTGAGCGCCGGCCGCCGGCGCCTCGGCCGGGTCTGGCGCCGGCGCGGCCCCCTGCGCACCCGCCTCGCCCTGTCCGTCACCGCCGCCGTCGCCCTCGTCGCGGTCGGGGTGTGCGCGGCGGCGTACCTGGTGGTCCGCTCCGCCCTCTACGAGCAGCTCGACCTCAGCCTCACCCAGTCCGCGCGCCTCGCCGCCCAGCGCAACCCGGGATCCGCACCCGGCGTCCTGGCGGGGGAGTGCCGCTTCCTGGCCGCCCCCGCATGCGCGGAGGTCGTCCCCGCCGACCCCGCCGCCGACCCCCGCCCGCCGGGACAGCTCCCCGTCGCCCCCGCCGCCCGCAAGGTCGCACAAGGCACGAAGTCCCCCTACTACACGAACATCACGGTCGCCGGACACCCCGCCCGGATGCTCACCACCGACTACGCCGAGGGCCGCGCACTCCAGGTCGCCCTGCGCGCCGACACCGCCCTGGACGGCATCGAGGAAGCCGCCCGCTGGCTGGTCCTGACCGCCGCCGCCGGCGTCCTGCTGGCCGCCCTCCTCGGCCACTGGGTCTCACGCACCGGCCTGGCCCCGGTCGCCCGGCTCACCGCGACCGCCGAGCGGATCGCGGCCACCCGCGACGCCCGCCACCGCATCGAACTGCCCCCACCCGGACGCGAGGACGAGATCACCCGCCTGGCCACCAGCTTCAACACCATGCTGGACGAACTCGAACAGTCCATCGCCGCACAGCGCCAACTCGTCGCCGACGCCTCCCACGAACTGCGCACCCCGCTCACGGCACTGCGGACCAACGCCGAACTCCTCGCCCGCGCCGACCGCCTCACCCCCGAACAGCGCGACCGCGCCTCCACCGCGCTGGGCCGGCAACTGCGCGAGGTGACGGGTCTGGTCAATGACCTGATCGAGCTGGCCCGCGACGAAGAACCCCAGCCGCTGGTGGAACAGGTCCGCCTGGGCGCCCTGGTGGAACACTGCGCGCAGGCCGCCCGCACGCACTGGCCGGCGGTGGCCTTCCACGTACGGGTGCCGGCCGAGCCCGTCGTGGTGCCCGGCGTCCCCGCACGGCTCAGCCGCCTGCTGGGCAACCTCCTCGACAACGCCGCCAAGTTCAGCCCCTCCGGCCTGCCCGTCGAGGTCGAGCTGGCGGTGGGCGCCCCGGGCCGGGGCCCGCAGCTGACGGTCCGCGACCACGGCCCCGGCATCTCCCCGCAGGACCTCCCGCACGTCTTCGACCGCTTCTACCGCGCCGGCACGGCCCGCGCCCTGCCGGGCTCGGGCCTGGGCCTGGCCATGGCCCGGCAGATCGCCCGGGCCCACTCCGCCGACCTGACGGCAGAAGCCGCCCCGGGCGGCGGCGCCCTCTTCCGCCTGACGTTCTGAACGCGCCGACCGGGCGGGCCTCAGGGCAGCCCGTCCTGGGTCGCACCGATGTGGGTCCAGTTCCCGAACTGCCCGGCGGGGAAGTCCACCAGGTTGATGAAGTCGCCGCTGTCGTCGAGCTCTCCCGATGCGGCGGCCCGCGTCTGCTGGTCGTAGAAGAACAGCCGGCGGTGGGTGGGCACGATGTGGGTCCAGTCTCCGAACTGCCCGGCGGGGAAGTCCTTCAGATGGACGAAGTCCCCGCCCGCGTCGAGCCTGCCGGTTCCGGCCGCCCGCGTGCCCTTGCTGTAGAAGAAGAGCTTCGAGGCGCCTCCGTCGAAGACGACGTGGGTCCAGTCCCCGAACTGCCCGGCCGGGAAGTCCACCAGGTTGATGAAGTCGCCGTCGTCGTCGAGGTCACCCGACCCGGCCGCCCGTGTGCTCTTGCTGTAGAAGAAGAAGCGGGCCAGAAGATCACCGCCGGCGAAGAGGACGTGGGTCCAGTCCCCGAACTGCCCGGCGGGGAAGTCCACCAGGTTGAAGAATTCACCACTGGCATCGAGCCGACCGGTTCCGGCCGCTCGCGTGCCCTTGCTGTAGAAGAAGAGCAGGACGCCGTCCGGCGATATGTGGGTCCAGTCCCCGAACTGCCCGGCCGGGAAGTCCTTCAGGTTGACGAAGTCACCGCCCGCGTCGAGTTTTCCCGTCGCCGCTGCCCGTGTGTCCTTGCTGTAGAAGAAGAGCTGGCCGCCACCGGGCACGATGTGCGTCCAGTTCCCGAACTGCCCGGCGGGGAAGTCCTTCAGGCTGACGAAATCACCACTGCCGTCGAGTCTGCCCGATCCGGCAGCCCTGGTGTCCTGGCTGTAGAAGAAGAGCATGGCATTTCCTCCTGTTCTCACACTGCCGATTTCCTTCGGAGTTCAAGAATTCAGGGGCCACTCGTTGAGTCGTCAACGGCCACAATCCTTTTCTTTTCTGAGTTTATGTCAGGAAAGATGCCGATGCGACCCAGGTAAATGTTGAACATTGACGGGTCGCGCGGATCTTGACCCTCACGCGACGTCAGGCCGCACAGTCGGTGCGGTGGAGGAACACTGGACCGTGGGACGCGTGGCAGAGCTGGCCGACGTCAGCATCCACACGCTGCACCACTACGACCACATCGGGCTCGTCCGGCCCTCGGCACGCACCCCGGCCGGGTACCGGGCCTGCGACCCGTCCGCCGACGCCGCCGCGCACCTGCGCCGGCTGCGCGGCGTACTGCTGGAGCGGCGTGACCGCGCCGGCGCCACGGTGGCGGCCATCGACAGGGAACTCGAGGCACGGGCGAAGGGGCTGAAGGTGGCAGCGGAGGAGCAACTGGGGATGCTCGGTGCACGGCTGTACGACGCGATCGGCGGCGCCTACACGGTGACACGGTGCACCGATCCGCGGATCTCCGCGCAGATCCGGGATGCGCTCGGGGACGCGCGCACGGTGCTGAACGTGGCCGGCACCGGCTCCTACGAGCCCGCCGACCGCGAGGTGACCGCGGTGGAGCCCTCGGCGGTCATGCGCCGGCCGCGGCGCGCCGGCTCGGCGCCGTGCGTGGCCGCCGCCGCGGAGGACCGGTGCCCGCCCCGTGGGGCTGCGCCGACGGCCTGTTCGAGGCGTACTGGCGCCGGCCGGGGGCGTACCTGGAGGACCGTGTGCGCCGTGCGATGTCGGTGTGGACCAGGGTCGGGCCTCGGGCCGAGCAGCGGGCGGTGCGCAGCCTCGCCGACGACCTCGCCTCCGGGCGGTGGGCCGAGCGCAACGGCCACCTCGCCGACCTCGACGCGGCCGACCTCGGCCTGCGGCTGCTCGTGGCCTGCCCCCCCCGTAGCCCCGCCGCCGGGCCCTATCGGGGCGGCTCGCACCGCGCGGGAAGGGCCACGGTCCCGGGCCGGTGCTCGAAGGTGTCCATGACCAGCCACTCGTCCGGCTCGGGGTCGTAGAGGTTCTGGACACCGAACTGCAGCACCTGCCAGAAGGTGCCCCGGTCGTTCTCGTCGACGTAGATGTCGCCGAGCGCGAGCGGCAGACGCGGGTGGTTCCCGGGAGGCAGCTGCGGGAAGACCACGCCCACCCTCCAGTGGTTCACGTGCCGCTGCGGGGTGCGCCGCAGGGTCTCCCGTCCGACGAACCGGGCGTTCTCGAAGCCCCGGTTAAGGTCCTCCAGGCTGAAGCCCGGGATCGCTGAGCAGGGGTGTTCGTTCAGACCGGGCCACTTGTACGTGAGGGTGCAGAGCGTGCCGTGGTGGATCAGGTTGGTGAACCAGATCGGGTACTGCAGGCCTCCCGCGGTCATCTGGCTGTCGCCGTTCCTGCCCTCCCAGGTGAACGGCACCGTGATGTCCAGGTCCCGGACGATCCACCTGCCCTTGCCGCGTAAGTCGCGGGGGAGGCGGGGCGGAGGCGGCGTGGGGAGGCGTCCTGCCGCGCGGTCGCGGTCGAGGTTCCGGCCCGGGGTTCGGCGCCGGCGGAAGGGGGAGCCGCCAGGACGAGCGTGACCGCTGCGGCAAGAGCGGCCGGCGCGGCCGCCCGACGTACGCCTTTCCAACCCGTGGTCTCCCTCGGCTGTCACGTCGGGCGCCGTCACGGCGGCGCAGGGGTCAAATGCGGTGATGCTGGGACACCGCCCCCGGAATCAAACATTCCGGAACCGGCGGTTACCCAGCTTGCAGCCGCGGTGTCGCCCACCGGTGAGAGCCCGGATCCTTCGAAGGCGGCGTCGGCCCGGCGCGGGGAAACGCCGCCCGCGCCCGGGTCACGCGGTCACTCGGGATGCGCCACCGCGTCCCTCTGCAACTTGAGGACCAACAGGACTACGACCGCAGGCTGACCGCCGGTGATGCGCGACGCCGGGCCGCCCGGCCGCGCGATGTCATTCGCCGGCGGTGTCCCCGGCCTCCCAGCGCAGCAGGTCGCCCGGCTGGCACTCGAGCGCCTCGCAGAGCGCGGCGAGCGTCGCGAAGCGCACCGCCTTGGCGCGGCCGTTCTTCAGCACCGCCAGGTTGGCCGGCGTGATCCCCACCCGGTCCGCGAGTTCCCCCACGGACATCTTCCGCCTGGCCAGCATCACGTCGATGTCGACGGTGATGGGCATCAGATCACCTCGTCCAACTCGGCCCGCATCTGCGCCGCTTCGCCGTCGCGCGCGACGGCCTGCGCGAGCAGCATCCGCAGTACCAGCACGATGAGCGCGACCCCCAGGATGGCCAGGCCGATCCCGCCCAGGATCACAGTAACGCCCGGGTCCTCCCGCTGGCCGGGGGCGTTGACCGCCGTGACCGCGAACCACAGCACGGCCGCCGCAGTGATCGCGCCGATCACGCCGTCCACGTACCGGAAGGCGGCGTGGGAGAACACGGTTCCGCGCCGCACCATCGCCGTCAGCCGCCATACGCAGGCCAGGGCCACCTGGGCCGCCACCATGCCCAGCATCACGATCACGCGCATCGGGGTCAGCGGCAGCGACCCCTCCGTCTCGCCCGTGACCAACGCCCACACCATCGCCGCCTGCACGAACACGGTGCCCACGAACACCACCGCGAGCACGGCGCGCAACGCACGCACGGTCAGCTTCCCCATGACCCATCCTTCCATCGACCCACGATGGAAATCTATCGAAATTCGATAGATCGAGCAAGGCTGGGAGGACAGGTGGGCGGCAGTTCCGCACGCCGCACACCCGGGCCGCCGTCCGAAGCTGCCATGTGGGGGAGGCCGCCCGTGTGGCAGCTGCCGGACCGAGCGGCCGAACAGAATAGTTCTCCGCGAGCGCAGGGACCGGATTCAAGGTGCAGACCCGGAAGGACGCGGCGTGGACAATTCCTTGCTGGCCCACATCGAAGCAGCCGTCGGCAGCGGCAAGGTCGTCGTCTCGGCAGAGGACGACGCGGTCGTGGCCCTCGTGCAGGAGACCATCAAGAGCGGCAGAACCGCATCCTTCTACCTGTCCCGCGAACAGGCCCGCACCCTCCGGGACCTGCACTGGACGCCCGAGCTCGTCAGGGACTCCCGGCTCGAACAGGTCTCCGACGAGGAGAAGGCGCGGATCGAGTCCGAGTTGGGCATCGCCGACATCGGCACCTTCCGGTTCGGCCGCTTCGTTTGCCGGCAGGGCCACGAGTTCAGCGCCTTCGACTTCCTCCGGCACGGAATCCGCGAGCACGGGCCGGCCGCGGTACAGGCGATCTTCGAACTGAAGAACGCCGCCTTCCTCCGCGTCAACCCGTACTTCGCCGTCAACTGCGCCACCTGCGACCAGCCGATGGAAGGCGGCATCACGTACGAGGGCGACACCTACGCGGGCTGCTCCTACCCGGACCCGCCGGTCTGCATGTAGCCGCCCCCGGCCCACCCGGCCCGGCCCGCGATGGGCCGGGCCGAGCAGGCCGACGGCAGGACGGTCGTTCAGAAGTCCCAGCTCTGGCTCCGCGCGCCGTTGCAGCCCCAGCTCACCAGCAGCTGGCCGTTCTCGGGCCGCCCGGCCAGGATGTCCAGGCACTTGCCGTTCACCCGGTTCCGGATCTCACTGCCGTTGCGGTACCACCTCTGGTGCAGACCGCCGTGGCAGTCCCACATGGCCACCGAGCCCTGGTCGCCCAGGTGCGGACCGTAGATCTCCAGGCACTTCCCGTTCAAGTTGGAGCGAATCCGCTCACCGTCCCAGTACCACTGCTGGTTGGTCCCGCCGTGGCAGTCCCACGTCACCGTGGAGGCGCCGTTCTCCTGGTGGAACATGAAGACGTCGGCGCACCTTCCGTTCAGGTTGGACTTCAGCAGCGGTGCCGCGGCAGCCGCGGCATGCACGGGCGAGCCCGTCACGGTGCCGCCGGCCAGCAGCCCGGTGACCGCCGCCAGCAGCATCATTCGTCGCACGGACCTCATGATTTTCCCCTTCCGATCGCCGTTGCGCGGTTGCGCCGACCCATGTCTAGCCCCCGCTTGATGTCCGGCGCCGGAACGGGGATTCCGGACATCAAAAGCTGGACAAACACCACCCGACACGGCCGCGGAAAGCTGCGGGAAAGCCGCAGGGAGGAAGGCAATGCCACGCCCCGAACGCCCGCTCGACCCGGACTCCGGTCCGCTCACCCAGTTCGCAGCCGACCTCCGCAAACTGCGCGAGGCAGCCGGCCGGCCGCCCTACCGGGCACTGGCGAAACGGGCGCACTACTCGTCCACCACCCTCTCGGACGCCGCGGGCGGTGACGCGCTCCCGAGCCTCGCCGTCACGCTCGCCTACGTCGAAGCGTGCCAGGGCGACCGCCGTGAATGGGAAGCCCGGTGGCACACGACCGCCGCCGAGATCGCCGCGACCGCACAACACCACCAGCCCACCGAAACCGACCACCGGACCGCGCCCTACGCCGGACTGTCCGCCTTCCAACCCGAGGACGCCGACCGCTTCTTCGGCCGCGAACACCTGACCGCCGAGCTCCTCGCAAAGGTCCGCGACCACCGCTTCCTGACCGTCTTCGGACCCTCCGGATCGGGAAAGTCCTCGCTGCTGCGCGCCGGACTCGTCGCCCGCACCCGCACGACCGGACAGCCGGTGATCCTCTTCACCCCCGGCCCGCACCCCGTCGAGGAATGCGCCATCCACCTCGCCGCCGCAACGGGGGAGGCCCCCGGCACGCTGCTCACCGAACTGCGCAACGACCCCGCCACCCTGCACCTGCGCATCCGGCAGACCGCCCTCGGCCACCCCCCGGCCACCGGCACCGACATCCTCATCGTCGTCGACCAGTTCGAGGAGGTCTTCACCCTCTGCCGGGACCAGGACGAGCGCGACGCGTTCATCGCCGTGCTGATCGCGGCCGCCGCCACCCCGACCAGCCGGACCCGGGTCGTGCTCGGCGTACGCGCCGACTTCTACGGCCACTGCGTCCAAAACCCCCACCTCGTCGAAGCGATGCGCGACGCACAGATCGCGGTCGGCCCGATGACCAGCCAGGAACTCCGCGAGGCCATCACCGGCCCGGCCGCACTCGCCGACTGCACGGTCACCGGCCCGCTCCTCGCGGCCGTGGTCGCGGACGCGACCGGCCAGCCGGGCGCACTGCCCCTGGTCTCCCACGCCATGGTCGAAACCTGGCGCCGCCGCTGCGGCAGCCGCCTCACCCTCGACGGATACCTCGCGGCCGGCGGAATCCAGCACGCCCTCGCCCACACCGCGGAAGCCGCCTACGCAGCCCTGACACCGGCACAGCAGGACCACGCCAGGTCACTGTTCCTGCGGCTCACCGCACTCGGCGACGGCACCGAAGACACCCGGCGCCGCATCACCACGAACGAACTCGCCCCGGGCCCCGACACCGCCCACGTACTCGAATCCCTCGCCCGCCAACGGCTCGTCACCCTCGACGACGGCTGCGTCGAGATCACCCACGAGGCCATCATCCGCTGCTGGCCCAGACTGCGCGGCTGGCTCACCGAGGACCGCGACCGCCTCCTCCTGCACCGCCAGCTCACCGACGCCACCGCCGACTGGGAGGCACAGGGCCACGACCCGCACACCCTCTACCGGGGCGCCCGCCTCGCCGCGGCCCTCGACCTGGCCGCCGCCTACGACAGCCGCCTGACCTCCAAGGAACGACGCTTCCTCGACGCCGCCCGCGAAGCACAGGCAGGCGAGACGGCCGCGGTCAGGCGACGCACGGTCCGCCTGCGCCAACTCGTCACCCTGCTCACCGTGCTGGTGGTCATCGCGGCGACCGCGGGCGCACTGGCCGTCGACTCCCGCGACTCGGCCATCCGCCAGCGCAACGTCGCCATCGCACGCAAAGCCGCAGCCGACGCGGCCGAGGTACGCCGGCACGACCCCGCCCTCGCCGCGCAGCTGAACCTGGCCGCCCACCGGCTGGCAGCCACCCGCGACGTCCGCGACCAGCTCATGAGCACCTTCGCGACCCCCTACACCAGCCGGCTCACCGGTCACACCTCCGACGTGGTCTCGATCTCCGTAGCCCCGGACAGCACGCTCCTGGCCACCGCGAGCTGGGACCGCACGGCCCGGCTGTGGGACATCAAAGACGCCCACCACCCCGTACAACTGGCCGCCGTGCGCCGGCCCGAACGCCTCGTGTCGGTCGCCTTCGACGGGACCGGCCGCATCCTGGCCACGGCCGGCGAACGCTCCGTCCGCCTGTGGGACGTGACGAACCGGCGCGCGCCCGCCGAGCTCGCCGCCCTGCCCGACCAGCCGTCCGCCGCCCCGAGCTGGGTGGCGTACGGGCCCGGCGGCAGCGGTGTCCTGGCCACCGGCCACACCGACGGCACGACACGCCTGTGGAACGCCGCCGACCCCCGCCGGCCGCGCCTGCTGGCCACCCTGCCCGGACACACCGCCGCGGTCACCTCGGTGGCGTTCAGCCCGGACCGTCACACGATGGCGACCACCGGCGACACCACCGCCAGGGTCTGGGACGTGGGCGATCCCGCGGTCCCCCGCCTCCTCGACGTCCTGCGCGGACACACCGACACCGTTACCTCGTCCGCCTTCAGCCCCGGCGGCACGACCCTGGCGACCGGCAGCTGGGACCGCACCGCACGCATCTGGCACCTCGCCGCCGGCCGACGTACGCCACCACAGCCACAGCCACAGCCACCGGCCGTCCTGCCCGGCCATCCCGCGATCGTCTGGTCGGTCGCCTTCAGCCCGGACGGCACCACCCTCGTCACGGTCGGCGGATCCACCCACTTCTGGGACGTCACCACCCCCGCCGCCCCCCGGCGGACCAGCACGATCCAGGGCGGCTTCTACCAGGCCGCGTTCAGCCCGGACGGCCGCGTACTCGCCAACTCCGACCGGCTCCTGGACCTGCGGGACCTCTCCCTCGCGACCCACGACGACGTGGTCACCTCCCTGGCGTTCGCCCCCGGCGGCCGCCTGCTCGCCAGCGCCAGCTGGGACGGCACCGCACGCCTGTGGCAGGTCACCGGCGGCCGCGCCCTGCGGCCGCTGTCGGCCCTGCACGGACACACCAGGTTCGTCCGCTGCGTGACGTTCAGCCCGGACGGCCGCACCCTCGTCACCGCGAGCGAGGACGGCACCGCCCGCGTCTGGAACGTCACCGATCCCCGCAAGCCCCAACTGACATCGGTCATCGCCCCCGACGCCGGCGAAGTCGGCGGCACCGCCTTCGCCCCGGACGGCCGCCTCCTGGCCATCTGGGCACAAGCCACGGCCGGCCTGTGGGACCTGACCGACCCCGCCGGTCCCCGCCGGCTGAGCCGGATCGCCGAGGACGGCCAGCACATCACGGCGGCCTCGTTCCGCCCGGACGGCCGCACCCTGGTCACCAGCGCCGGCGAGTCCGGATCACTCGCGTTCTGGGACATCACCCGACCACGCACCCCCCGAGAACTCCCGTCCCCACTCCATTCCCTCCCCCTCACCGGCGGCGTCTTCAGCCCCGACAACCGCCGACTGGCCGCCTTCCACCGGACGGACAAGACCATCTGGCTTGTCGACGTCCACGACCTCCACCACCCGGCGAAGACGACCCAACTGCCGGCCTCCGGCTCCTGGATCTACACGCTGGCCTTCGACGCCGAAGGCCACCGCCTGGCAGCCGGCACCGCGGACAGCAAGGCCCTCCTGTGGGACCTGACCGGTCCGGCCACCCCCACCGTCCTCACCGGCCATGCGAACCCCGTACCGGCCGTGGCCTTCAGCCCGGACGGCGCCACCCTCGCCACCGGCGGCAACGACTTCACGATCCGCCTGTGGGACACCCACCTGCACGCGGTCACCGCCCGCATCTGCGACAGCGCCCACCCCCGCATCACCAAAGCCCAGTGGACCCAGCACTTCCCGGCCCTCGACTTCACCCCACCCTGCCCCGCCCCATGACAGCCGAGCAGAAGAGGCGCCGGTGCGTGTGGTCCTACCCCCGCTGCCATGAGCTGCAGCTGTGCGGGCCCTCCGGCGCCGCCGGGCCGGCACTCGGGCAGGGGACCGGGTCCGGCGCGGGTGCAGAAGGCCGCTCCCGGCGCAGCCGCGGCTCGCCCGGAGCGGCCGCCGGACCCTCCAGGTACAGGGTGGCTGCCCCACCGACCAGGACCAGCACCGCCCAACCACCCCACAACCACCGCCGCATCGACGTCGACATCCCATCCCCCCTGCGTCGCCGCCCTTTGGACGCACAGCGCCCGTTCTCCAGAGGACCATCAGGGGGGGAGGTTGGGATGCAGGGTCGGCGCGGTGATCACCCCACAACTGCCACCACCAGTCCTGGCCGATCGACCCTACCCAGTGACAGTGCCGGAGTCCGGCGGGAGCTCGAGATCCGTCGTCCCGCGCGAAGCGGTCGGGATGCTGCCCGGTGCCCAGCCGAGCACTTCCTCGAAACAGCGGGCCGCGAGGGAAGTGGGCAGGCCTTCGCCATCCTCGTGGAACCTGATGGTCGCCCGGCTCAACTGGGTGCGATGCGCAAGCTCCATCACGGAGATGCCCTCGGCTTCCCGGAACTCGATGAGAGCTTTCGCCAGCCGCTCGGATTCTTCGCTCATGACCAAAGCATTCCGCATCACGAACGCCCGGTCGGTGCAGACCTCTTCGAATCCGCGCCCGCTACTCACCCCCGTATGAGTAGCTGCCCCGATGCGGCGGGCACGCCCCCCACCACTACCCTCTCGATCATGAACTCCGTCCAGCCCGCTACCGGCGCAACTGCGCCCCCCTTGAGTGCGCGCCCCCTTCGTGTGGCGCTGGTGCTCGCCGGCGTCACACTCCTGTTGACCATGTCCTGGGGCGGGTACCGGTTGTGGAACGGCGCGCCGTACCCGGAGGTCGACCCGAACGTGGTCGCCATGCGCCTCAGGGAGCAGGCCGAGCGCGTAGAGGAAGACCTGGACGGGCGCTCCCGCTTCGAGGCCCACCCCGTGGACACGGGCGCCTGCTACTACCGCGGACTGCGGGCCTTCGCCCACATCGACGAGGCCCGCCGCGACGTGCGCAGCTTCGACCTCGACTGGAAGGCGGCGGACGTTCCTCAGGCCACGGCTCGTGCCGGTCAGGAGCGCATCCGCAACCGGCTCTCGGAGCAGGGCTGGAAGCTCACCCGCGAGCGCATTTCCGATATGGGGTTCCGCTTCGAGGATCCGGGCACCGGCGACCAGGTCGACGTGGGCTGGTACGAGGCGACCGGGACGCTCGCCGTCAGCATCTACGCGCCCTGCGGGAAAGTCCCCGACGGCTTCGACGAATAGGCCCGATCAGCAGGTGGGACTTGCCGGTGCCGGAGTCCCCGATGAGACAGAGTGGCAACCTGCTCGATCTGCCCCGCTACCCAAGAACTCGGCGTCACCGACCCCTGAGCCCACTGCGCGCGCCCGGCGCCGGAACGGCGATCAGCCGGCCAGAGATCGGGCCCGGGACCTGGGCAGCCGATCGGGCAGAGCCCCGCCATGCAGACCGCCCCGAGAATCACACCAAGCGGAATGCCCGGCGCACCGCGCGAACGCGTCGGGCGAGAAGCCTGTGGTTGCATGGGAGCGGGTGGGGGCTGGGCTTCAGAGCCCGGATGTGCGTAGTGCTCCGACGAGGAAACCCGATCCGATCACGACGAAGAGGGCGCCGATCCCGACGAAGAGCCACCACAGGAGGCTGCTCTCGGCCGGGAGCGTCCAACGGGTGGGCTTCGCGGCGTCGTAGCGGACCTCGACCCGGGTACCGACAGCCAGGGTCCTGTCCCGGGAGCGGGCTATGTCCGTCCTGGTTTCCATCGCCCGGCCATCGGCGGTGGTCCAGGCGATGACCGGGTGGTACACGGTCGTGCCGGAGCTTCGGAAGGTGATGGTGCCGCCCTCACCCGGCCCCTCCAGCTTCGTCGCCGCGAGGCGGACCACCACGCCGTGGGCCCGAGCCCCCCGCCGGACCAGAGCGCGCACCTGCCACACCTTGCGGTACGCCGCCGCGCCGATGACGGCTCCGGCCGGGATGAAGATCAGCGCAAAGAGCCAAAGAACCTGGGACGTGCTCATGTGGGCTTCTCGATTCGCGGCAGACGTCGACGGATGGGCGACGTGCACCCTCCGCCGCTGCTTCCCGGCGGCCGCAACGCCGGAAGCCGTACGCCTTGCAGCAGTTGATCACACATTCCGCCGCGGCCACGACCCCAGGCCCCCGCCCCCGGCGTGGGTCAGCTCTTGCGGGTCAACGGCTGGTCCGCGAAGCTCACCCCGGTCGGGCCGTGGGCCACCAGGTTGCGGTTGTGGCCGTGGTTTGTTCCGGCCTCGCTGCCGCCGTCGCCCTCCGCCTGGTCCACACCGACGGCACCCTCCAGCCGCTGTGGCAGCGGCGGTGAAGTGTTCAGATATTCAGCTCGCGGGGGACTGCCCGTCGGCCGGCGAGAGTGCCCGCCATTTGTCCTCGTGTCGGTCCGGCATCACGACAATCGCCAGGAACGGCGATCCAGGATGGAACGTGACCATGATCTCGCCAGGCGAGTCACCGTCTCGGACGGCATCGATCTGGGAAGCCTGGCACTTCCATGCCTCGGCACTGCTCAGGGCTCCCTGCGGCTTGAAGGACAAGACACCGTCGAAGTACTCGGCAAACCCCTGGATCTGGGCAGGGCTGGCGAACATCTGGTGGGCTGTAGCGGGCGCGATGAAGTGTCGGCCGGCTTCTGCCTGCGCGATCATGGCGTCAAGCGGGCACTCCATTCGGCATCTTGCGCTGCCTCCCGCTGGCGTCTGCGTCTGTCGAAGATTCCCACCGCTGCGCCTCCCCAGTGCTCTGTGATCCCAGTTGTGCTGGATTGGCAGCCATATTGCCTCTAGCCGCGAGGGCGGGGAAGGTCGAGGTGTACCGGGGCTCGCTGCATGAGACGTGCGGCGCCAGCCTGCTTGGGGAACCAGGACTTCCGCGCCGCTCCCGGCAACCTGTCCCACGCCCGACATCGACCACTGCGGGAACTGCGGGACGACCGTCGCGATCGGGGGCTGGATGATCGCCTCGCTCGGCCGGTCCTGCCCGGACTGCACAGGGGGCCAAGAGGCCGCCGTCGCCAGCCACCCCTGGCTGGCCATGATCAGTACCGCTTCGGGAGGGAAGTGGGCCCCCAAGTGCGGGGGAGCCCTGATCGACTCGCAACACGTCCTCACCGCGGCCCACTGCCTCGTTGACGGGGGCACCAGCCCGGCAGAGGTTGGGGTCCGGCTGGGCGAACACGATCTCCGCACATCAGACGAGGCCGTCTCCTTGGACTACAACGTCGACCGGCTCCTGCCCCACCCCGGCTACAACCCCAGCACCCACGAAGGCGACCTCGCAGTCCTCACCCTCGCCCAACGGGTCCAATTTCGCTCGAACATCCAGCCGAGCGGCCTTCCCACTACGGCCGGCTCCGACGCCGAGTACGTCGGCAAGATGGCCACCGTCGCCGGCTGGGGAGCCCTGGCCGGCGTTCTCCCCGCCCCCTCCCGCATCTTGCAGGAGGCCGCCCTACAGATCGTCCACCTGGACTTCTGCCAGAGGGCCTACGGGCACCTCCCCGGCCATCACGGCGAGCAAGCTGTGCGCCGCCTCCAAAGCCGACATGAGTACCTGCTCCGGCGACGGCGGCGCCCCCCTCGTCCTGCGCATGAACGGCGTCCCGACCCTGGTGGGCATCAACTCCTTCCACCGGGAGGGCCTGCTCGGCCCCGGCCAGTGCCGCGCCGACGGCTACCCCGACGTCTTCACCAGGGTCGCCTCCTACAGGACCTGGATCCAGGCCAGTAGGACCGGCTGTCCCCACCGCCAGTCCGGCAGCGCCCGCACCGAGCCGGTGAACGAGCCGGCGGTCTTCAACAAACCAAGGCCATCCCACTGCCCCTCTTGGGCTCACCTTGGCTGGACCCCACCTTCGCCGTCGCGCTCAAGAACAAAGGCCTCCCAGTCCCCGAGATCGCCAAGAAGCTGGTCATCAAGACCGGGAAGAACGCGGGCAAGTCCCCATCGGTCGCCTCGCTCTACCGGGCCCTCGCCGAAGCCGAGGAAGCCACCGCGGACGACGGCCTGCCGATGCGGCCCACGCCCGTCCGCATCCGCCGACCTGGGGACCCGCTCACCGCCGAGGAGATCGACCTGCGCGACGCCTCCAGACCCAGCACCACCCGAACGCGGAGATCCGCAGCAGACCCCATGATCGTTCTCACCGATGACCGCTGTACCGATGTTCCCCGAGGCCGGACTCGGAACAGACCCCGTGGTCTGCCGCACGCCGGGAGGCGTATGCGAACGACCAGGCGTCCCCGGACACGCTGATCGCGGTGTCCGCCGCCTCCAAACGGTCCAAGGCCGACAAAGACCCGGCGGAGTGGCTTCCGTCGGACGGCTCCTACCACACGTATGCCGCGACCTGGGTCGCCACCAAGCTCCGCTGGGACCTGGCCGTCGACGAGGCTGAGCGCCAGGCACTTCTCGGACTCGCTGAGGACTGCCCCAACACGACTGTCGTCTACGAGCGCGCTGCCTCGTAGAGGCCCGCAGCTCAGCTGCAAGGGGTGGCGGCGACCGGGTGCTGGGAAGGAGCCTGCTGACCTGTCCAGCCTATCCACCACCAAGACGAGCAGGACCGGCTGTGCGACATCGTGGCCGGCTGGGGCGGGGGCACCGTCGCCTACACCCCGCCCCGTAGCGCCTTCTCGCATGGAGGGCCAGACGGCGCAGCCCGCTCGCCGTGGTGGTGGCGGCGTCCTAGCGTGGAGTAGCCCAGGACCGTGGCCCCGGCCGGGGCCTCCTGCCCGGGCCGTCCGGTACGGATCCCGCGTCGCGGCAGGGCTCTGTGGTAGCAGCAGCAGGTCGCACAGCAGCACACACAGCACCGGTGCTCGCGCCGCTGGTGGGACGGAGACAGATGGCGCAGTCGTCGTGGAGTGAGTACAGGCCGGGGCAGCGGTTTCCGGGGGCGATCGGGCGGACGACCGATGAGTCGAGTCCGGCGTGGCCCCAGCCGGTGCGGGCGGTGGCGGGTGCGCCGAACGTGTTGTTCATCGTGTTCGACGACACGGGGTTCGGGCAGTTCGGCTGCTACGGCAGTCCGATCGAGACGCCGAATCTGGACGCGCTGGCCGCAGGCGGGCTGCTGTACAGCAACATGCACACCACCGCGCTGTGCTCGCCGTCGCGCTCCTGCATCATCACGGGCCGCAACCACCATGCCAACGGCATGGCCGCGATCACGGAACTGGCCACCGGCTACCCGGGCTACAACGGGCAGATCCCGTTCGAGAACGGGTTCCTGTCGGAGATGCTGCTGCAGCACGGCTACAACACGTACATGGTCGGCAAGTGGCACCTGATGCCCTCGGAGCAGGAGTCGGCGGCCGGGCCGTACGACCGGTGGCCGCTGGGGCGGGGCTTCGAGCGGTTCTACGGGTTCCTCGGCGGCGACACGAGCCAGTGGTATCCGGACCTGGTGTACGACAACCACCAGGTCGAGCCGCCGGCCACGCCGCAGGAGGGCTACCACCTGACGGAGGACCTGGTCGAGCGGGCGATGTCGTTCATCGCCGACGCCAAGCAGGTCGCCCCGGACAAGCCGTTCTTCCTGAACCTGTGCCCCGGCGCGACCCATGCCCCGCACCATGTGCCCAAGGAGTGGGCCGACCGCTACCGGGGACGGTTCGACGACGGCTGGGACGCCTACCGCGAGCAGACCTTCGCCCGGCAGAAGCAGCTCGGCGTGGTGCCCGCCGACGCCCGCCTGTCCCCGCGCGATCCGGACGTGCCCACGTGGGAGTCGCTGTCCCCGGAGGCAAGGAGACTTGCCGCGCGGATGATGGAGGTCTACGCCGGGTTCCTCTCCCACACCGACCACCACATCGGGCGGCTGGTGGACTTCCTGAAGGAGACAGGCGAGTTCGACAACACGCTGATCATGGTGGTCTCCGACAACGGTGCGAGCGCCGAGGGCGGGGCGACCGGCACCACCAACGAAGTGCAGTTCTTCAACAACGCGCCCGAGACGCTGGAGGAGAGCCTGACGCAGATCGACGAGCTCGGCGGCCCCTCCACGTTCAACCACTACCCGTGGGGATGGACCTGGGCGGGCAACACGCCGTTCCGGCGGTGGAAGCGGGAGACCTACCGCGGCGGCGTCAGCGACCCGTTCCTCGTCCACTGGCCCGACGGCATCAAGGCCCGAGGTGAGATCCGCGACCAGTTCGCGCACATCATCGACATGGTGCCCACCGTCCTGGACGTGCTCGGCATCGAGGCGCCCACGACCATTCGGGGGGTCACCCAGTCACCCCTGCACGGGGTCAGCTTCGCGCACACCTTCGACGACGCTGGCGCGGCGAGCCGCCACCACACCCAGTACTACGAGATGCTCGGGCACCGGGCGATCGACCACGACGGATGGCGGGCGGTCTGTCCCTGGCCCGGTCCCTCGTTCGAGGAGGCCGAGCGGCCCTTCGGCACTCCGATCACCATGGCCGACCTCGACGACCTCGACGCCCACCACTGGGAGCTCTACCACGTCGACGAGGACATCGCCGAAACCCGGAACCTCGCCCAGGAGCACCGCAGCAAACTCATCGAGATGATCGCGCTGTGGTACGTGGAGGCCGGCAAGTACAACGTGATGCCGATCGACGGCAGCGTCCTGCAGCGCATCATGACCGAGCGCCCGCAGATCACCGAGAACCGCACCAGCTACACCTTCCGTTCCGGCACCCAGGCCGTGCCCGCCGCAGTCGCCCCCCGGGTCCTCAACCGCCCCCACAGCGTCACCGCCGACGTCGAGATCCCGCCCGGCGGCGCGCAGGGCGTCCTGCTCTGCCAGGGCACCAACGCCGGCGGCTGGTCCCTCTACGTCAAGGACGGCCACCTCCACTACGCCCACAACTACGTCCAACGGGCCCTGCACCACGTCGCCTCCAGCGAAACCGTGCCCGAGGGGCGGCACGCGCTGCGCTTCGAGTTCGAGCCCACCGGCGCCCCCGACATCGCCCACGGCAAGGGCGCACCCGGCCGCGCCCAGCTCTACATCGACGGCCGCCTCGTCGGCGAGACCGAGATGCCGGTCACCACGCCGATCACCTTCAATCCGGGCGGCATGGCTTGCGGCGCCAATCCCGGATCTGCCGTCACCCCCGACTACCAGGCGCCGTTCCGCTTCACCGGCACTCTTCACAGCGTCACCGTCGACCTGTCCGGCGACCTCATCGTCGACGCCGAGAGCGAGATGCGCATGCACATGGCCCGCCAGTGACCCGCGGGTGGCCTACGGAGTCGCGGACCAACCCCGCAGTGGGCAACACCTGCGCGAGGAGAGGCGATCCACCGGGTACAGCAGGCCCAACGTAGGCACTCCACTACCGGCCCACAGGGAATACCGCACGGTTCGAATGACGCTCCCCGCCAGCTGGGGCGTCGGCGTGGACGGCGGCGCGGCGTGAGGCGTACGCGAACGACCAGGGCCAGCCGGCCTCGCTGGTCGCGGTGACCACCCGCTATAAGACGGTGCGCCCGTTCCTGGCGCTGCTGGGCGAGTCGAAGGCGCTGGCGGCGTCGACCGGCGGCGCGCGGGTGCTGGCCGGGGTGAAGCGGCTGCCCGCGCTGGCGCGACGGGTGAAGGACAAGCCGCTGCTGCCGCGCGAGGTCGACGAGAAGCTGGTGCCGGCCGCGTGGCGCAAGGCGGTGTACGCCAACGCCGGTCTGCCGCAGGGGTCGGTGGACCGGGACGCGTACGTGGTGTGCGCGACTCAATCGCCTATGCCGAGGTGATGGACGTGCAGTTTCGCATCATGGCCGAGGGATACGCAGCACCGGATGATCCCGGGATCGTCATGCGCGCGCAATGGGTCGGGGAGGCCCTCCGGTCACGTCCGCTGTTCATGGTGCCGCGCGATGGTGCGAATACTGAATGGGACTCGTTGCCCTCCGAGGAGTACCACTTCAACAGCCGCCCTCCGAGGAGCACCACGCCAACGAACAGTCCATGGTCCGACATGGTGTGACTCATGACGAGGGGAAGAGGAGAGACGGTCGGGTAACGCTGCCCCGCCGTGCGGAGATGGTTGCCAGGCTCTCTGAGATCGCTCTGCGCTTCCCGGCGTACCGGGCGGTCTGCGAGCGCCACATCGCCGACCGCCCCGCGAGCTGACCACCCGGGTGTCCGCCTGGCGTCCCGCGGACTGAAACTGCCCCCTGTCGGCGCTCGTCCGCACCCTGGGCTGATCCCCGGGGTGACCGCGCTGTCGCCGCGGCGCCCGTCCCTGCGGGGATCGTCCGTTCGGTCCGGCCGGGGCGGAGGTCAGCCGTTCTCCCGGCTGGTCGTCACGCTCCACCGGAGCAGCGTCACTGCCCGCCTGCCCGTCCGGCAGGTTCTCGGCCGGATCCTCCAGCGGGGCCTGGACCGGGTGGACGACTTCATCCGGGAGGCACGCGACCGGGGCCTGCTGGAGCGCTCAGCCAGCTGCCCTGGCCCCCGGCGGCCCGGCCAGGGGAGAGCCCTCGCCGCAGGTCGGGCCGCCCGACGGGGCCGTCGGGAAGGCCGGGTTCAGAGTCCCTGGGCGGCTCGGAGGCGGTCGATCTGGCGCAGGACGGGCGTCTCGGAGACGCCCGGGTAGGGCTCTGTCCCTGTCGCGCCGAGGTCGGTGATGCACACGCCGACCCGGGTCACGATGCGGTCGATGACCTCGGCGGGGCCGGTGGAGCCCGCATCGGTCATGGTCATCCGGATGCGCAGAGTGTCCTCCGGGAAGCCCGCCGTGTCGAGGTCTTCGTAGCGGGTCGTGACCGTGCGGCCGTCCTCCTCCACCGTGGGACAGCCCGCGAGTGCCGTGCGCAGCCGGCCGAACACCGTTGAGGCGTCGGTCCCCGGATAGGACGACAGTACGTTGACCGTCGGGCTTCCCGGTTCCTCGGTGTCGAAGGTCTGGGAGACGGCGGCGTGGGCGCCTCGCTGGCGGAGCAGGCCCCACATGGTGGTACAGGGGTCCTTCAGTTCGGCCGGGGACAGCGGTCTCCCCTCGACCCAGTCCAGGCTGTGGGTGCTGCCCCCGTCCTCCAGGACCCCGGCGGTCTCGCCCGGCTGCAGCGCCAGTTCCGCCAGTCGCGCGGTGTCCGGTATCTCGCCTGCCGCACCCGGTGTCGGCAACGCAGCGGTGGGCGCCGGCTTCGAGGGGGCGGGCGCGGCGGAGGTGCGCGTGCCGTCTGCCGGGCGGCCGGCGCCGCCGGGTGCGGGGGTGCCTCCGCAGGCGGAGAGCAGCAGGCAGCCGGCGGTGACCAGTGCGGCGGAGAAGACGAGACGGTACTCGGACACGCGAAAACCCCCCAGAGTGCGAGCGGACCTGAACGGTCCGCCCGCACTCTAACCAGCGTCCTGTCCCCCTCCCCGGGGAGGGGGACAGGACGCTGGTGGCACCCCTGCGGAACTCAGTCCTGGAACACGAAGAGGTGGCACCCCTGCGGAACTCAGTCCTGGAACACGAAGAGGCCTCCGCGGCGGGTGCGGGAGCCGCACGGCAGGAGCCGGCGCCCACGGGTTCCCGGCTCGGCCCCGGCTTCTCCTGCTGCCTCGTCGTCCATTCAGGTTCTTCCGGCGCGCGGGCCGGGAACGGGGGCGTGGCTGGCGCAGGCTTCGTTGATGGACGTTCTGGTGCGGGCCGCTGTGACGCGGCCCCCGGCCGAGATGGCCGCTCTGGTTGTGGAGGCCGTCCGGGTGCTGGGCAGCAGGTGAACCGGCGGGCAGCCCGCCGTAGCAACGTGGGCCCGCTGGGCTCAACCCAGGAGATCGGGCGCGCGCAGCATCTCGGGCGGGATGTCCCAGGCGTCGACCAGGTCGCGCGCGAGCGGCCGGACCTTGCGGCACAGGTCGCTCACCTCGCGGCTGATCGTCTTCGAGCGCTGCACGGTCAGTCGACCGTGCTCCATGAACCAGGCCCGGTCCGCCTCGATCGTCGAGAGGGCGAACAGATCGCACAGCAAGGCCAGTGCGACCTTCTCATCGCCCTCGGGCATCGCGCGTACCTTCTCCACGAACGCCTCCGTCACCAGCCGCTCGACGTGGGCGCGGGCGAGCGCGACGACGTGGTCCTGCACCTGTGAGAAGACCGCACCCGGGTCCCGCTTCTGGTCGGTCCCGCTCTTGATCCGGCGGGCCAGGCCGGCCAGCATGTGCTCTTCCTGGAAGCGGACCATGGCGAGCTGGTAGTCGGAGTCGAGCAGTCCGGCTTCCCGGTCCCATTCGTCGCCGCCGGGCAGCAGATCGCGTTCGCGTTCGAGCGGCTTGTGGACGGAGGTTCGCTCCAGGAGCGTTTCGACGGCGAGGCCGGTGACGAAGCGGACCATGCCCGCTTGGTCGAGGTCCTCGAACGCGCTCGCCTGATCGGTGAGCAGCCCCTTGGCGACGAGCTGCAGAAGGACGTGGTTGTCGCCTTCGAAGGTGGTGAACACGTCGCTGTCGGCCTTGAGCGCGGCGAACCGGTTGACCGCGAGGTATCCGGCGCCGCCGCAGGCTTCGCGGCACTCCTGGACGACCCGGGTGGCATGCCAGGTCGCGAGAGCCTTCAGCCCCGCGGCGCGGGACTCGAGGCGGCGCCGCTCCTCGGCGTCGTCCGTGATGCCGGAGAAGACGTCGTGCAGCTGTGAGCGGACCACGTCCTGGGCGCCGTGCAGATCCGGGCGGCAGCCCGTCGTGCGGGCGGGCCTGCCCCGTGACGCCGGGGGAGGTGCGTCACGGGGACGGAGCCCCCTCCGGAAGCCCACCCCCACGGCGAGGCCTCCGACATGTACGCGTCTGACCCGGCGTCTCCACCCCAAACGCCCCTTCTTCGCAGCAGTTCTGAGAAGGCGTCACTTCTTGCCGCTCCCAGCGCGCCTGCGGGGCCGCTCTACTGCTGGTCAGCACGCGGAATCGGACTCCGCTCCGGATGCCCTGCCGCCCGGGACGTCGCACGCTGGGTTGTATGGCGGACCAGACGGAGATCGTGATCCATCCCGTGTCGCCGCAGGGCGGGCGGAAGGTCACCGCGCACGTCCTCGGCGTGGACGCCGACCTCGGTCGGGCGTTCACGCCCGCGGATGTGTCGGAGTTCCTGCGCCGGGCCGGCCTGGAAGATGTGGACCTGTCCGAGGCGGGGCCGATCCGGTGGGAGGGCGGCGGCCCCGAAGTGTGGACCGGCGACATCTGACCCGCCCGGCTCGCGAGACTCCTGCGCGGGACGGGCATCCCTGTCGGCGGGCGCCGGCGGGCCGACCCCTTGTATCGGGTGTGCAGGCGGCTGTTGGAGCCTTCTCCGTCCTGGGCGCTGTCGTTCTTCGGGGGCGGCCCGGCGATGACCTCCCGCTTCCCGTTCTCGGCCGGGGTGCCGGCGGGAAGCTCGTGACGCATTCGCACGGGCCGCCGCTCACCCGTCCGCCACGGTACGTAGCTGAAATGGTGCGCGCTGTGACTCCGGGTGTCAGCGTGGCGGAGGAAGTACCACCCCACGCAACGCATTGAGGAGTCGCCGTCATGGGCGGTACGCAGGACAAGCGCCAGGAGCCGGGCAAGGTCCGCGAGGAACAGCAGCGCCCACAGCGCCCGCAGCGGCCCGGTCAGGACCCGGTGCACCCCGAGCCCGGCATGCCTTCCCGCGGCGGCCAGCGCCCGGAGGACATGGAGCGGCGCCGCGACGAGCGCGACGACCTGCGCGAGGACTTCTGACGCAAACGGCATCCCACGCACGCAGAGCCCGGCCAGGCGCCCGTAGTCACCCCGGCCGGGCTCTGTCCATGCCACCGCCCGGCCCCACCACAGGCCTGGGGCGCAGCGTCGGCGCCCGGCCATGGTGGCGTGGCCCCGGGGGCCACGCTCAGCCGGCCTGCGCCTCGGGGGAGCTGAGAAGGGGCCACCATGCCATCGGCCACCACCACGGAGTCGGACAGCTCGCCGGACGACAGGTCACCCCGGTCCCTGTCACGCGTTCACACCCGGCGGTCAAGGTGCCGGAACCCCGGGAGTGCCGCGTCGTTGGACGGTTGGGACGCATACCGCCCGGGAAACTTCATCCGTTCCCCCACGGGTCTGCCCGGCGCGGGTCCGGCGTGACCCGGCCGCGTTGGGCAGGGCATGGAGATGGTGGAGCAACTGCCGTTCGGGATGCAGACCCCGGTCGAGGTGACGTACGTCCGGTGCGCGCAGTGCGGAGCACTTGGTGAGCTCGTCCTCGAGGACGAGCGGATGGACCTGGCGCTCGCCCGGGCCAGGGACCACGTCCTCAAGATGCACCCGGGTGTGAACGTCCCCAAGGCGCTCCGGCTCGTGCCCGACGCCGCCTACCCGCCTGCGGACTGCCCGGACGTCGCCGGGTGGGTTGCGCAGTACAACGCCCGGGACGGGGTGGAGGCCTGGGGCCCGCGATAGCAGGCGAGCGATCCCTTCTTATCCCCGTCGGGCGGCCACGCGGCGCTCTGCGGTCGGGCAGACTGCCACGCCACGGCCCACGAGAAGAAGCGGCAGCCGGTCCAGCGGCCGGAACCTCGCCGGGCACCCTTGTCCCGGCGCTGCGCCCGGGCAGCGGGGCCACGAGGAAGGACACGTAGCTGGTGGGGGACATCGATGACGCCCTGGACCGAGCCGACCTGGAAGGGCTCACGCGCGAGCCGCCCAAGACGTTGAAGGGGCGGATCAACTTCTTGGTCAGGCAGCTAAAGTCGACCAGGGCCGTCGCTCAGGAGCTGGGGGTCATTTCAGCGGTCCATGGAGCGCTACCGCAAGGGCGACCGGAAGACTCCGCCCAAGAGTGTTGTGGACCGTATCGACACGGCCGTACGGGCCCGCTGGCAGCCCGTGGTACGCGGCCGCCGCCGCAAACAGGCCGCCGCCAGTACCGGGATCACGGTGGAGACGCGGGCCCGGTTCGGCTACACCGCGCCCGTCGGCACGACCGACGACGGCGAGAAATTCGGCCGGCAGCGTTCGCCGTCGAACCAGCTGTTTGGATCAGCATTCGTCCCGGTTACGCGTTCCCGTCCATCTCGTGAATGCGGCCTGCATGGGCGACCGGTCGAGTAGGCGCCCGGGACGAGGCAATCCGGCAGGCCACGTGCGTCACCTTCGGCGAGCCGACCACCCGTACGGTCTCCAGGCGTAGCACGGGGGAGGCGCCCTCGAACAGACGGGTGCCCGCGCCGATCCGCCCGTGCCGGAGCCGGGCGTGGGCGAGCCGGCACAACCGGTAACAGGTGCGGCGGGCGTCAGGCCACGACCCGCATCATCAGTCTGCTCTGCATGACCGATACCCAGCTGAAACGCAACTGCGGGTCCCTCGAAGGCGCCTCCTGACGCCCTGGAAGCGCGCCTCTCCCAGGCTGTGCTGGTACCGGATCACCGGCTTACGAGATATCGGAAGGCAAATGCCGTGCTGAGCACTCCGTACCGTTCTGAGGCCACCGAGGAAGCGGAGCCGCCCGCCCCGCCTCCGCCTCTGTCCGCCAACCGCTGCCGCATACTCGTGCCCACCGGCCGTGGCCGCGGCTTGCTGATCGCCACCGGCGCGGTGTGTGCGGCCCTGACGATGGCCCTGCACACCAGAATCCCGAACGGGGCCGTCAACCTCGGCAGCCTGTTCCAGACCTTCCTGCCCTGGGCCGGGCTGAGTGTCCCCGTCCTCCTCGTGGCGGCGGCAGTACGCCGCTCCCGGCTCGCGGCCGTCGCCGTCCTGGCCCCCCTAGCCGTCTGGGGCCTCCTTTTCGGCGGGACCCTCGCTGACAAGCGATCCGGCAGCGGGAACTTCACCGTGGTAAGCCACAACGTGGACGAGGACAATCCCGATCCGGCGCGGACCGCGCGAGCGCTTGCCGCATCGGGCGCGGACGTGCTGGCCCTGGAAGAGATGTCCTCGAAGGCCACGCCCTTCTACGAACGCGAGCTTGCCGCCGGCTATCCGTACCGCTCCGACACTCTCGGCGTCAGACTGTGGAGCAAGCACCCCCTGAACGGCGTGGAAGCGGTGCCGATCATGCCGTGGACACGTGCCGTACGGGCCACCGTAGCGACCCCGCACGGCCCTGTCGCGGTCTTCGCCGCCCACCTCGCTTCGGTACGCCTGACCCCGGACGCCGGATTTACCACCGACCGCCGCAATGACGCGGCCCGGAAGCTGGCCGCGGCCGTGCGGGCAGAGCCGCTGGACAGGGTCGTCGTGATGGGTGACTTCAACGGCACGGCGGATGACTCGGCTTTGCGACCGGTGACCTCCCAGCTGACCTCCGCTCAGCGCGCGGCGGGCGCAGGCTTCGGATTCACCTGGCCCGCTCCGTTCCCCATGGTCCGCATCGACCAGATCCTGGTGAAGGGGATGAGCACGACCTCCTCGTGGACCCTTCCCGCTACCGGCAGCGACCACCTCCCCGTCGCGGCCTCCCTCCGGCTGTGACCGCACCGCAGGCCCCACTGACTAGGATGGACTCCACAAATGTCCGTATCTGAGCAGGTAGGTGGCGTGTCGGCACCCCGGGTCCCAGACCCCGTCAGCGTCCTCGTCGTCGAGGACGACGCCACCATCCGCCGCGCCGTACAGCTGTCCCTAGAGCGGTACGGCTATCAGGTAGCGGTGGCCATGAACGGACTCGACGGCTTGGAGGCGTTCCGGGCCGGCAGGCACGACCTGCTGATCCTGGACGTGATGCTGCCCGAACTCGACGGCATCGGGCTGTGCCGCCGGATCCGCGAGCAGAGCCTGGTCCCGGTCCTGATGATGTCCGCGCGCGGAGACGCCCTCGACGTGGTCTCCGGACTGGAGGCGGGCGCCGACGACTATGTCGTCAAACCCGTCGACACCCCAGTCCTCGTCGCCCGCATCCGGACGCTGCTGCGCCGCGCCACCTTCCGGCCCGCCCAACCGGAGACGACTCCGGCGCGCGGGGCCGGGCCGGCGAACCCCGCAGTCGCCTCCGCGGACACCGGGACGACCCCTGCGGAGCTGGTCTTCGGGGACCTGTCCGTGAACACCCTCGGCCTGGACGTACACCGGGACGGCCAGCCCGTTCCGCTGACCCCCACCGAGCTGCGGCTGCTGCTGGAGTTCGCGGCGGCACCCGGCGCCGTACTCGACCGCCGCCGTCTCCTGCGGGACGTGTGGGACTACGGCTGGGAGGGCGACACCCGCGTCGTGGACCTGTGCGTGCTACGGCTGCGCAAGAAGATCGGAGCCGGGCGGATCGAGACCGTCCGGGGCTTCGGCTACAAACTCGTCCGCGACTGAGGGACCCTCCACACCCATGGCACTCCTCAACCCGCGCGCCCTGCGCTGGAAGATAGCCGCCCTGACCGCAGCCGCCTGCTGCGCCGTGGCCGCCGTGATCGGCCTCCTCGTCCACCAGGCGATGGCCGAACGAAGTGAACACACCGGGAACGAACGCCTCTCCGCGCGCCTGGCAGCCGCGGAGCGCGAGTACACCCGCACGGGCAGCGCGCCGCTCGAAGTCGAAGTCCTCACTCCCGAGCGGCTCGACGCACCGCTCGCCCGGGCGCTGGCCGCCAAGGACCCGGCCGCTCTGTACGCGACCTGGAACGACCGCAAACCCCCCAACTGGTACTGGATGTGGGCGGCCATGCCCGTCGAGGGCGGCCGGGTACTCGTCGCCCGCACGGACATGAGCTCCGAGGTACGCGGCCTCCAACTCCTGGACCGCAGCATCGTCAAAGCCGTGCTCGCCGCCCTCCTGGTCGTCGTACCGCTCGCCGCCCTGGCCACCGAACCGATGAACCGCAGGCTGCGCCGGGGATCCCGCACGGCCCGGGCCATCGCCGGCGGCGACCTCGACGCCCGGATCGGACCGGGCGGCCGGGCCCGTGACGAGATCACCGAGATGGCGGCGGCCGTCGACGAGATGGCTGCGGCCCTGCAGCACAAGCTGGAAGGCGAGCGTCGCTTCACCGCGGACGTCGCGCACGAACTGCGCACCCCGCTGATGGGGTTGTCCACCGCAGCCGGTCTCCTCCCGGAGGGCGACGAGGCGGCCGAGCTCGTCCGGGACCGTGCCCGGGCCCTGAACGGGCTGGTCGAGGACCTCCTGGAAATCTCCCGGCTCGACGCCGGAGCCGAACAAGCCCGGACCGACGCGGTGCCGCTGGGCGAACTGGTCACCGACATCGTCCGCCGCACGGGGACGCCGACCGCCGTGGCGATCCGTGCCACCCCGATCCTGGAGACCGACCCGCGCCGGGTGGAACGGATCGTGGTCAACCTCGTCACCAACGCACACCGGCACGGCACCGGCCCCGTCCAAGTCGCTGTGGAGGCCACCGCCACGGGCGCGCGGATCCTCGTACGGGACCAAGGGCTCGGCTATCCCGCTGCGCTGCTCACGGAAGGCCCGCAACGCTTTCGGACGGGAACCCCCGAGCGAGGGCGGGGGCACGGACTCGGGCTGACCATCGCGCTTGGGCAGGCGAACGTCCTCGGCGCCAGGCTGGCCTTCGCGAACGCTCCGGAAGGGGGCGCGGTCGCCACCCTCGACCTAGACGGCGGGTGCGGTCCGTCCGGTGGCTGAAACGGTGTGATGACCCGTCCCTGCCGGCGCTCGGCGACCCGCCAGACCGCGCCGCCGCCCGACGAGCGTTAGCGGCGCACGCCACCGACCCTGAGGACTCGGCGCCGCTGCCGGACATGCTCGGTCGGCCTGCTCTCGCCCACCGGCAGGAGCCCGCCGCGGCCGCGGCAGTGGGGCCTGGCAGGTACAGGTCCGGTGCTGCCCCCCGGGTCGGCGGGTCGCAGCCGGGTTCCGGACACGCATCGTGAGGGCGCCCAGTGTTACACGCTGCCGGAGGGGATCATGGTGGGTGGGATGGGGGTGACAGTCCTCCTGGCCGGGGCGCGAGTCACGTCGAGCACGCCCTCCCCATGTCGGACTCACCGCCGACTTCTCTGCCGCGGTCGCCCTTGGGGGTGGGCACCCGAGCGTGTCCGGCACCGCCCCCGTACGAACGACCACGCCCGAGTATGCGTGCTGGATGCCCGGGTGGGGTTTCGTTCAGACGTCGCTTCTTATGGCCGTCTGACACCTGAAGTCATTGCCCGCCGTTCAGCGTCCGTGGGAGCGCCTGGCGTTGCCGTCCGAGCAGATCTCATCAGGAGGCGTACGCGGTGTTGACGTTGGACGAGGCGGTTGTTCAGCTTGACGACAGGTCCTCGGCGAAACGCCGTGCGGCTGCGAAACGACTGCGCAGACTCGCTGCCACGACGGCCGGCCCGTCGCTGCTGGGCGCCCTCCAGCGCGAGGTTCGCGACCTGCGGACGTGGGAAGTTCCGCGGGGCGGGCAGCCGCTGGCCGGAGAGGCGCCCGCCACTCCGGTATGTTCAGCCAGCTTCTGGACGGTCTCGGCTGCCCCGACTATCGCCCCTCAGCAACCCTTCACCGTGCAGCCGTATGTTTCCTCCCCTCCCGGGACGACCTCAGGTTCGCCACGCCGCTGATCTTCGAAGAAGTCCTCGACCGCTTCCAGCGCGAGGCAGCCCGCGACGAGCGGGTCCACCCGCTTGTCCGCCAGGTGTGCCGGATCCACGTCGCCGACGAGGCCCGGCACATCAGTTTCGCGCGCTCCGCCCTACGGGACTCCGTCAGACACATGCCGTCCGCACGCCTAGCCGTGCAGCGGCAACGGATGGGTATCCGCGCAGTGGCAGTCACCAAGCTACTGGTCAACTCGCGCGTCTATCGCGACATGGGCCTGGATCCACGTGTTGCCCGCAGCGAAACACGTGCCAATGCACACTTCCGGGAAACGCTGCGGTGGAGCGGAGCCAAGGTCGTTCCATTCCTGCTCCCGTCGAGACGTGCGGAACATCGTCCGTGCCAGTGCCACGGACGGTCACCAGCACCCCGAACAAGACGGTGGTGTCGAGCACAACATCATCGACGCCGGATCTTTCAACTCCATCCCACCCCTCGGCATTCAGAAGGTCGTCGCCAGGCCCCGGGGAGAAGAAGGACACCGGCCAGATCACCCTCGCCCCCAGGATGACTCTCCGGATGGTCCGGCGCTCGGCTCCCCGACCCCGTCCCATGATGATTTTGAAGCGGCCGGGGCGGAGGTGTATCCGGAGATCGGGCCGGACTGCACCCTGATCGGGAGTCGAGAGCGAGGAAGCGTCGCAGCGTCGCCCGCGGCGTGGCGGAACGGACGATGCTGCCGGTCAGGCTCGCGGACACGGGAAATCAGCCTCGCTTGCGTGGACGGATATGGGCCTCGGGCCGAGCGCGGGCCCCCAGAACCTGCTGCCTCGCCGGTGTCGCCCGGCCCTGGCGGAGTCAATTGCCTGGGAGTCAAGAGGCTGGCTCGGGTGGGCCGTTCGGCGCACCGAAGGTCTTACCAGACAGTAACTTTGAGTGGGTTAGGTGTGACTCGGCCGAACGGGCGCCTCGTGACCGAAATGAGATGCCATTCCGCTCACGGGAAAGAATCACTTTGTTCATTTGGTGACGATTTTAGACCTTGTAGGGACGGCTACTTTCAAGGCAGTGATCATTTGCGATGTGCAGGTGGTCGAATCGTCATCCCCTGGGGGGATCTTGCGTTACCGAAGAAGAGCGGACGGGCCTGCGGGGCGCGTCCGGTCGCCGTTCAGGGCACCGGCCGGGCTGGGTGCCACGGCCGCCGCGCTGGCTGTCGTGATGACCGTGTCGACGATCTACGGAGCCGAGGCCGCCATAGCCGCCCCCGCCCCCGGCGCCGACAAGGCGAAGCAGGCCCCGCAGACCGCGCAGTCCGCGGCGGACATACCGTCCGCCCGGGTGGCCGCGCGTCTGTACAAGCACCGCGTGGAGGCGCTCTCGGAGCGCTCCGAGACGTCCACGACGTATGTCAACCAGGACGGGTCGCTGACCACCGAGATCGCGGCCGGCCCGATCCGGTTCAAGGACCCCGCCACGGGCCAGTGGCGCGACGTCGATGTGAACCTCGCGGCCGGGCCCGACGGTTCGGTCGCCTCCAAGGCCCACCCGCAGGGCCTGCGCCTGTCCGGGAAGACCGCCTCGAAGGTGCCCTTCCTGAAGTCGGCCCCGCCGGCCGGGGACACGACGGCGGCCGCGGACCTGGTGACACTGGGCACCGGCGACGAGGCGATCACGCTCCAGTGGCGCGGCGGCCTGCCGGCCCCGAAGCTGGACGGCACGAAGGCCACGTACGAAGGCGCCGTGCCGGGTGCGGACCTGATCGTCGAGGCGACCCGTACCGGCTTCGAGCAGTTCGTCGAACTGAAGGCGAAGCCCGAGGCGGGCTTCGGCTACACGCTGCCCCTGAAGACCATGGGCCTGAAGGTCGAGCAGCAGCCCGACGGCAGCGTGCTCTTCACCGACAAGAAGTCGCAGAAGACCGCGACCATGCCGGCCCCGGTCATGTGGGACGCGACCGTCGACGCCGCCTCCGGCGAGCACACCCGGCGGGCGAAGGTCGGCATGAAGGTCGTCAAGACCAAGGACGGCGTCGACCTGGTCATCACCCCCGACGCGGCCTTCCTCGCGGACCCCGCGACGAAGTACCCTGTCACCGTCGACCCCTCGACGTCCTCGCTGGGCAACCTCTTCGATACCTACGTCCAGCAGGGCGAGACCGTCGACTGGTCCAACGACACCGAGCTGGACCTCGGCAACCCCGGTACCAAGAACGGTGACGGAACCTGGCGCACGGCGCGTTCCTTCATCACCTGGAACACCGCTCCGGTCGCCGACGCGCTGATCTCGGACGCGAAACTGTCGCTGTGGAACTTCCACTCCGGCAACACGGATTGCACTGCTCAGCCCTGGGAAGTGTGGACCGCCAACAACGCCTCCACCGCCTCCCGCTGGACCAATCAGCCGGCGATGGTCACCAAGATGGCCACCTCCACCGAGACCAAGGGCAACCCGGGCTGCGCCACCCAGCCCGACGGCTGGATCAACGCCGACGTCACCAGCCTGGTCCAGCACTGGTCCAACAACAAGTGGGCGGTCTCGGGCATGGGCCTGCGGGCCACGGACGAGAACAACATCAAGCAGTGGAAGCGGGTGAACTCCTCCAACGCCGCCTCCAATGTCCCTAAGCTGACCGTCACCTACAACTACCGGCCGCGGACGGGCACCAAGCAGGAGGCCGGCCCGCCGTTCTTCTCCTACGGCGGCGCCTACACCGTCAACACCCTGACCCCGACCCTGCGCGACACCTTCGTCGACGCCAATGGCGACCAGGTCAACGGCACCTTCCAGATCTTCGACTCGGCCACCAACACCCAGGTCGGCAACGTCATCGTGTCGCCCTTCGTCGCTTCCGGCGAGGCTGCCTCGGTCACCGTTCCGGCAGGTGTGCTGACCAACGGCAAGACATACAAGTTCCGCTCCAACCCGTACGACGGAACCCACTACAACCTTGGCTGGTCGGCCTGGAAGACGTTCACCGTCGACACCACCGCCCCCTCCGCCCCCACCGGGCTGACCTCGACGGACTACCCGTCCAACGCCTGGGTCAAGAGCGCCGGGCAGGCAGGGAACTTCACCGTCTCCCCGCCCGCCGGCACGGATCACCAGTGGCTCGAATGGTCCCTGGACGCCGCCGAGTGGACGCGCGTGCCCACCGACGGTGCCGCCGGCACCCGGACGTTGTCCGTCACCCCGCCGTCGAACGGAACCCACACCCTCCATGTGCGCACCGTCGACAAGGCCGACAACGAGTCGGAGGCCGTCGAGTACGAGTTCCACGCCGGGCCGGGCGGCTTCGTCCAGCCTGAGGACGGCGAGCGTACGGCCCGACGGCTTCCCCTGACCGCCGAAGCGGACGGCGCCGCCTTCAACGCGGCGTCCTTCTCCTGGCGCCGCTCCGAGGCCGACCCCTGGGTCCAGATTCCGCCGGGGCACGTCACCAACGGCGGCACGCCGCTGACGGCCTGGCCCGTGTCCATGACCTCGGGGCGCACTCCCGCACTGGTCTGGAATACCACCGACACGGTCGACCCGGACGGCAGCGTCCAGATCAAGGCCGACTTCACCGGCCCGGCGAGCGCCACCGGCGCCACCCAGCCCCTCGCCGTAGTCGTCGACCGCAACGCGAGCGGCGCCGCCACCAGTCCGGTCGGTCCGGGCACGCTCAACCTGCTGACCGGCGACTACGAGGTGTCGGCCACCGACGTGTCCGCCTTCGGCATGTCCGTCTCCCGCACCACGTCCTCGCGCGACCCTCACAAGGGCATCAAGCAGGAGGGCCAGGCCGCGATCTTCGGCCAGGAGTGGGCCTCCGGCACGGCGGCCGAGCTCGTCCAGTCCGACTACTCGCACGTCGCGCGGGTCTCGGACACGGCCGTGGACGTCGTGACCACCTCGGGTGACGCGCTGCACTTCACCGCCAACGCGGCACGCACCGGCTGGGTCTCCGAGCCCGGCGCCGGCAGCATAACCCTGACCGGTAGCCTCAGCGGCTCGTTCACGCTGACCGACGACGGCGGCACGGTCACCGAGTTCACCCGTGGCGACCCGGCGATGACCACCTGGCAGGTCTCCAGCACCCTGGTCAGCGGAGTCGAGAACTCGACCACCACCGTGGTCTCGGAAACGGTCACCGTCGACACCAAGAAGCTGGCCCGCCCCAAGCGGGTCATCGCTCCGACCTCAGCCGTGACCACGTCGGTCTGCGCCACCACCCCGCAGACCAAGGGATGCCGCTCGCTGGAGTTCGTCTACGCGACTGCCACCACCGCCACCGGATACAGCACCTCCGCCGACTTCGGCGACTTCGCTGGCCAGGTGAAGGAGATCCGGCTGTGGTCCACGGAGCCCGGGGCCGCGAATGCCACCTCGAAGGCGGTCTCCACCTACCGCTACGACGCCGGCGGCAACCTCCGCCAGCAGTGGGACCCCAACCTGGCGCAGAGTACCCAGGCGCAGTACGCGTACAACGCCGCGGACCGCATCGACTGGCTGCAGACCAAGTCCGAACTGCCCTGGTCATTCACGTACGGCCAGGCGGGATCCTCGCCCACGGCCGGTGACGGCATGCTACTCAAGGCCTCCCGGGCCGGTCTGAAGCCGGGCACGGCGGGCGAGGAGCAGGGCACCTCGGCCACCAGCGTGGTCTACGGCGTCCCGCTCACCGGCGGCGCGGCCCCGTACCCGATGGGCACGGCCGACGTGAAGGCCTGGGGGCAGACCAGCGCGCCCACCGACGCGACCGCCTTGTTCCCCGCCGACGCAGTCCCCTCGTCCCACTCCGGTTCGGCACTCGCCGCCTCGGCCTACACGCGGGCGTCGGTCACCTACCTGGGCGCCTCCGGTCGGCCTGTCAACAGCGCGTCACCCGGCGGTCACATCACCACCACCGAGTACGACCGGTATGGAAACACCGTCCGCGAGCTCTCGGCCGCCAACCGGGCCCTGGCGCTGGGCACGAGCCCCGCGGACCAGGCCGCACAGGCGAACCTGGGCATCGGCCAGCTCACCAGCGCGGAGCGCGCCCACCAGCTGAGCACCGCGACCACGTTCGACGCGGCCGGAGTGCGGGAACTCGGCAAGCTCGGCCCGCTGCGGCGTGTAGACCTGACCGCCGACCTGAAGAACGGTGAGACCCTGCTGGTTCCGACCGGCACCTCGGTCACCGCCCGTGACCGGTCCATCCTCGAATACGACGCCGGACGGCCCACCAACGGCACCGCCAGGGTCAAGGACCAGGTCACCAAGGCCACCGTCGGCGCCCAGGTCCGCGAGCACCCGACAGTACTCGGTGAGCCCCGCGCGACCGAGACCGTGTATGACTGGCTCAGGGGCCTGCCGATCCGGACCGTCAGGGACCCTGGTGGCCTGGCCATCACGGAGACGACCGAGTACGACGCCAAGAACCGGGTCTCCAAGCAGCTCCTCCACGGATCGAACGGCAGCGACGCCTCGACCCGCGTCACCACGTACTGGTCGGCGACCGGCACCGGCACCTGCCAGGGCCGCCCCGAGTGGGCCGACCTGGTCTGCACGGTCGGTCCGGCCGGCGACATCACCGGAGGCGGGTCGAACCCGACCAAGCTTGCGACCATCACCACCGAGTACAACTGGTGGGGCAGCCCGGCCAAGCGGATCGAGACAGTGAACGGGTCCACGCGGACCACCACCACCGAGTTCGACGCGGCCGGCCGGACGACCAAGGTCACCACGACCGGCGGCACCGGCACGGCAGCTCCGGAGTCCACCACCGAGTACGACGCGGTGACCGGCCGGGCCGTCAAAAACACCTCGCCCACCGGTGGGACCATCGTCAAGCAGTTCGACAAGCTTGGCCGGACGATCTCCTACACCGATGCCGACGGCGGTGTCACCACCACCGAGTACGACCTGCTCGACCGTCCGACCAAGATCACGGACAATGTGCCGTCGACCGTCACCTTCACCTACGACCACGCCGCCGAACCCCGGGGCCTTCCGACGAAGACCACCGACTCGGTCGCCGGCGAGTTCCGGCCGTCGTTCGACGCCGCAGGCGCCGTCCGCAGCGAAAAGCTGCCCGGCGGGTACACGCTCAACATCAGCACGGACCCGGGCGGTGACGCCACGAAGCGCAGCTACGTGCGCGACAGCGACTCGGCCGTCGTCTACAGCGACACCGTGAACGAATCCGTCCACGGCCAGATCACCACACACTCCGGTATCTCCGACCAGCGGTTCCGCTACGACACGGCTGGCCGCCTGGCCTCCGTCGAGGACACTGCGGACACCGTCTGCACCCGGCGCACCTACGCCTTTGACGGCCGTTCGAACCGCACAGGCCTGACCACGGCCGCCGGCACCCCGGGCGCCGACTGCCCGGCCACCGGCGGAACCACCACCACCCACACCTACGACAGCGCCGACCGGCTCGTCGACAGCGGCTACGCCTACGACGAGTTCGGGCGCACCACCACCGTCCCGGGGCACGGGACCGTCGCTTACTACAACAGCGACCGCACCCGCCAGCAGACCCTGTCCAACCAGCGGCAGACCTGGGGCCTCGACGCGGCCCAGCGCTACCGAGGGTGGACGAAGGAGTCGTACAACGGCTCGGTGTGGACCCAGACCGCGTCCCGGGTCAACCACTACAGTGACGACACGGACAACCCGCGCTGGATCGTCGAGGACACCGCCACCGGTGCGGTGACCCGCAACGTCGCCTCCGCCGGCGGCCTGACCACCACCAGCAAGACGGGGGACGTCGTCCTGCACCTGACGACGATCCAGGGATCCGTCGCCATGCAGCTCCCGCTGACCGCCGGCCAGCCGCCCCTGGTGCTGGACACCGACGAGTACGGCAAGCCCCGCGCGGGACAGGCCTCGGCCCGCTACGGCTGGCTCGGCGGTCACCAGCGCTCCAGCGAGACGCCCAGCGGTCTGACCCTGATGGGCGCCCGCCTCTACAACCCGTCCACCGGCCGCTTCCTTTCCGCGGACCCGGTCTACGGCGGCAGCGCGAACGCGTACGAGTACGCCAACGCCGACCCCGTCAACCAGCAGGACCTGGACGGCCGGATCTCCAAGTCCTGGCGCAAGAAGATCATCGAGGCCAACGCCTGCAGGTCGCTCGGATGGCGCGGCTGCGCCTTGGCCTCGGCCATCTCGGGCATGCTGCTCGCAACCTTCCGCAAGGGCCGGGTCAACAACGCGATCCGGCACTTCATGTGGCAGACCAGCCTGACCTTCTTCTTCGGCGCGCGAGCGGCCAAGCGGCTGGGAGACGCTCACGAGTGGGGCGAAAGCGGTGACGACACCAAGATCGACCAGCACAACAACAGCGTCGCCCGGAGCTTCGCCGTGCGGAACTGGTGGAGCATGCTGCGGTGGTACTACGCAGGCACCTTCTGGTGGAACCTCTACTACTATGCGCTCGTATACATCGACAGGCGCATCCTGAAGACGAGTTGGTCGTAAACCCAATGAACACGACACAGTCCCCGCGTCGCGGGATGTATCTGGGCCTGGCCGCCACCCTCATCCTCGCCTTGCTGGCAGGGTCGCTGTACGTGCTCTTCTACGGGTCGGAAGGCTCGTGCGAGGAGACGAGGGCGGTCGAACGCATGGCCCAGGTCTCGGCCGCGGCGCCCGCCGCCCCGACCGGTGCCACGCCCGTGGCGGAACGGACCAATGTGGAGTGCATGGACGACAGCGGCGACCCCTGGGTCGCCGCGGACAGCGGCTACACCCACGGCCTGGACGCCCAGTCACTGGCCGCCCACTACTGGGACACCGCAGGCAAGGAAGGATGGAAGGCGGTCGGCACCCGGGCCCAGGCCCCAGACCGGCTCCGGAGCGGCTTTGGTATGTGCTTCCAGAAGGAGGTGGCCGGTCAGCCGGCGCTGCTCCGGGTGGGGGCCGACGGGCCGAAGGAGTACGTGGTGACCGTGGAGTCCGCTCTGGACGGATCCACGATCGCCTGCTGAACCGCTGACAGCGCACCGAGGCGCCTGGCGGGCCGACGCCCGCCAGGCGCCTCTTTCGTGACCCTGCCCCGAATCCACCGCGATGCCCACGGGCGTCGTCGGCGACGGCAACGCGGAAGAGGGGGCAGACGGGGTTGCCAGCTGTCCGATGTCCGCTGCGGTGTTTGCAGTCTGCGTTAGCGTGTCGCGGCAACCGAGTCAATGGTGCCGTGCCAGGTTTTGCGGTAGCCCTCGCGGAGAGGGCCGCCGACGAGGTCGAGCACCTTTGACGCTGCGCTGATCAGCGCTGTGGGCTCGCCTGAGCCGCACAAGTGGTGGTGTCCTTCGAGAAGGGCGGCTCCGCGCTCTGGGTCGGCTTCCAACAGGCGGCGGGGGAACCACTTTCCGCCGCCGATCCACGCGTGATGGTGGTCGCAGAGCAGATCGGCGGCGGCGCTGACCGCGTACCCGGCCACGGCCAGACGCTCGACGGGGTCCCTCGCGTCAGCGAGGTCGTCCAGCGCATCCGTCAGACCGTAGCGTTTCTTAGAGGTCGTTTTCGCCTGATGTTTCATCCAGGAATCGGGTGTTCTGGGGACTTCTTCGGGTCGCGCCAGGAGATGGTGTTCTCGCTGGTGAGGCGGCGGGCCATGAGGTCGGTCATGGCGATGTGGATCACGGCTTCGGAGCGGGTGGGCAGGGTTTCGTAGTCGCGGGCAAGGCGTCGGTGGAGCATGAGCCAGCCGTAGGTCCGCTCGACCGCCCACCGTTTGGGTATGGGGGTGAAGCCCCTGTTCCCGGGCTTGCGGGTGGTGATTTCCATGTCGATGCCGAGGGTGGCGGCATGCTCAACGAGGCGCTGGCGGTAACCGCCGTCGACCCACACCTTGCGGATGCCGGGGTGTTCGACGGCGATCTGGTCGAGCAGTGAGGTGCCGGCGACGAAGTCCTGCACGCTGGCCGCGGTGACCAGCACGGCGAGGAGGAGTCCGAGTGTGTCGGTGACGATGCTCCGCTTCCTGCCGACGATCTTCTTGCCGGCGTCGATTCCCTGGCCGGCAGCGGGGACGCTGGTGGAGGTCTTGATGCTCTGGGCGTCGATCACACAGGCCGTTGGCTCTGCGTCCCGGCCCTCCTTCTCTCGCAGCAACTGCCGGAGCAGGCCGTTGAGCCGGGCAAATACACCCTCGTCGGCCCACTTGGCGAAGTAGCCGTAGACGGTGTTCCAGTGCGGGAAGTCGTGCGGGAGGTAGCGCCACTGGACCCCGGTGCGGTCGACATACAAGATCGCGTCCATGATGTCGCGCAGGTCGTGTTCGGGCGGCCGGCCGAAGTCCAGGGCCCGGCCGCGGCGCTCGAAAGGCCACGCGGCCAGCACAGGCTCGATCAACTCCCAGCGGGCATCGGACAGATCACTCGGATACGCACGTCGCTTCGCCATACCTTCGACGTACCGCCGCAGACCGAGTGCGCCCAGGCGCACAGCAGCGACCACGGAAGCACGCAGGCCGCCAAGAGCGGACTTCCTGGGATGAGACAGGAACAAGACCCACTCCGTCCCACCCGTCACCCCACACGACCCACAGCCATCAAGTACACCTCTGGCCACTACCGCACCGCGATCACACGCCCTGAAATCGCCCGAAAGCCAGGCACTAAAGATGAAAACGACCTCTTAGAGGCTGTTTGTCTTTCCGATCTTGAAAGATGTCCGCGTGGGGCTGGCCGCAGTGGAATGTCGGCTATTCCGAGGGTGAGGACGTCCGCGCCGCGTCCGTGGCGAGCCGCCTCTCCCGACGGCTCTCCGTGCTGGGCATCGTCTGGCTCGGTTAGATGTGCACGCGCCCGAGGGGCAGACTTACCGCCTGAACCACACGGTGTATGAGACCGAGTGCCGAAACCGCCAGACCTAAGGACCGTACGACCACATGACCACGGACGTCATAGCCCTCTCCCCGCGGATGCCGGACGCCTGGAGCGTGCTGGCTGGGCTTCTATCCGGCGGACCCGACAAGCTCGTGGACACCACCTGTGAGGGCGCCGTCGTGCAGCTCTGCGATGCCCAGGGCCGGCCGCTCGTGGCAGTCGAGGCGCCGATGCTCATACAAGTCCCGGGCGAGGCAGCCCGGTTGTTTGGGGCCGTGGAACCGCCGGTGCCGTTCTGGTGGACCGAGGCCCGCGCTACCACCGGCGTCGCGGAGGCGGAACGGCTGGCAGGTACATTCGCGGCCCGGGTTGCTGCGCTGACCGGCGGCATGGCCTGGCCGCCGGAAGCCGCGCTCTCTGTGGCAGTGGTCCCATCCGAAGGCGTGGGCATAGCTCCTGCGCCAGCCGCCGCGCAACCCGCCGTGGACGTCCTGACTGACAAGGTTGCCGTGGTGATCACGGACCGGTCGGTCGTCGCGATGACGGCCTGGCTCTCGGATGCCTTCCGGGCTGCCGCAGCCTCGGAGCGCGGACTCCAGATCGTCAGCCCGGCGAGCAGCACTCTCACCCCGGCCGTGCGTGACGCCCTGCCCGGCGTGCCATCGCGCTGGGTTGTCAGGGACGCGCGGGACGGGTACTACGACGGCCGTACGGGCGCGGTGCTGCGCTGGCAGGAGGGCATGTTCGCGCCGGTCGTGCAGCCGGACCCGGACGGGGGCGGGGGCGAAATGCACACCCCGGTGGCGGCCTCGTTCCAGGAGTTCGATGACACGGGCGAGCACCAACTCGCCATTTCGTTCCGGACGATCCACCCCGCCGACGATCGGCTGGTTCTCGGGGGCGCCCTGGAGGCGGTCTGGCGCGAGCTCACCGGCGGAGCGCCGGCCGGCTGGTCCACCGCCGAACCGGCCAATCTGCCCTGGTCCCCCGAAAGACTGACCGAGGTCGCCCACGCCCGGTCGCCCGAGCCGAGCTGGTTCGCAGTCGTGGGAGCCCCGTCGCGGCCGGGACTCGCCGGGGTTCGGGTGACCCGTACGAAGGCGGGTGTGGAGGAGGACGTCACGCTGGCCTTCGGCTACGGGGCCCACGAGGAAGTGCCGTTGGACGTGCTGCCGCGGCTGGCGGAGGCGCTCGCCACCCGCCACCACCTGTGCTCCATGCTCGTACAGCTCCGCAAAGCACGCCGTGATCTGGCGGTACCGGCCCGTTTCGAGGGCCCCGGTGTGCCGTTGGCGTTCGTCCTGGGATCCGAGGAGGTTCGGGCGATGCCGGACGACCGCGCACGGCGAACGCCGCTGTCAGTGCAGCCGGTCATGCTGGGGCCGAAGGCGCGCCCGGCACTCTACTACCCCTTCCCGGGGGACCCTTCGGACCTTTCGGCGTGGAGCGATTTCGAGCGGTTGGTGCGCCACCTGAAGGGTGAGTGACGGCCCTGCGGGTTTGTCAGGCTTATGTCACAGCTCGTCGGCTGCTGGTTGCATTAGTTATGTAGATTGATAGAAACGATCATACTTGCGATCGTTCGAGTGTCGGGGAGGGTGATGTCGTCGTGGGGCGCAGTGTCCGGTGAGCCTGATGCCGGCCCCGCGGCGGACGAGCGCCGCGCCGGGGAACTGGGTTGGAAGTGCGCCTCGTAAGGGGTGAGCATGTCGGAGCTTCGGGGGAGCCATGACGTCGTGGGACATCAAGCCGCAAGGTGTGCAGAGTCAGCTCAAGCTCACCGGTGAGCGGGCAGGTGATGTGGAGCACGCACTGAACAAGCTGATGTCGGACATGGCGGAGGCCGCGTACGCGGCGGGTACGGCGATTCCGGGTTCGGCGGCCAAGGTGCCGTCAGCCGCCATGCAGGGGCCGGTGGCGACCGGGCAGGTGCCCTTGTCGCATCGGGGCAGCACTGGACCGGTGGGCGCCGCGCTCAGTCAGTACCTGGAGAAGCGGCAGACGGACCTCAAGTCCGTCGCGGAGCGCATCCAGGCCGCGATCCTGGGCGCGGGCAAGGCGACGAACGAGTACATCCAAGGTGACCTGGAGGCCGCCAAGCAGGCCCAGGACGCTGCGAAGAGCGTGCGCCTGGATCAGCTGAAGGACGCTGCGGGAGGCGCGAAGTGAGCAACGCGCCGGTCGACGCCGCCAATGTGCCCGTATTTACGGGTCAGCTGTCGGTGTTGGACGAGAAGGTGAAGGCGTTGTCGGCGGACGGGGGCGCATTGGCGAACGCCGGCTCGTCGGTCCATACGACGTTCGGCGGGATGTCGGCGTACTACCAGGCTCCCGAGGCCGAGCAGCTGTTCGCGGTGACAAAGCCGGTCGTGGACATCACGCTGTCGTTCAGCAGCGACATGTGCACCATTGCGGGGGCCCTGGGCGCCTACGCGCAGGAGATCCGGCCTCTGGTGAAGAAGCTGGAGGAACTGAAGGCGGAGGCGGCGTCGTTCCAGTCGAAGGTCTCCCGCGACGAGGACTGGATAGAGGACGAGGATCTCATCGACGAGAACCTCGCCCGCCGGAACGAGATCGCAGAGGTGTGGGCGCAGTTCCAGACGGCGGAGCGGCATGCGCACGACAAGATCGTGGCATTGGTGTGCGGCGCGCCGCTGAAGGTGAACGACGGCTCCAACGGTGAGGGCATGTACGGCTACGACGCCGAGGCTCTCAAACAGTCGAAGTCCTTGCCGTGGGGTGACGCGGTGGAGGAGTCCGTTCCGGCGTGGCAGGTGTGGGAGCACCTCTACGACTTCGGCAAGGGCGTCTTCGTGGACGGCGTGTGGGGCACGATCAAGGGCCTGGGGACGCTGGTCGGGTTCGACGGCTGGGATGCGGCGGGCCAGGCGTGGACGGGGCTGGGGAAGCTCGCGACGGGGGTGGTCATCACCGCGACGCCGGCGGCGGCCGTGTTCTGGCTCGCAGACGACAAGGACCTGCCGCCGTGGATCCGTGATTCACGGACGGCGATGAAGGAAACCGGCAAGGCGCTCCTGGCGTGGGACCAGTGGGGTTCCAACCCTTCCCGCGCGGCGGGAGCGGTCACGTTCAACGTGGTGACGACGGTGTTCACCGGCGGCACCGGTGGCGCAGCAGCGGGTGCGGGTAAGGCGGGCCTTGCGGCGAAGACGCTGTCGCTGGCGGGCAAGGCAGGTCGAGCGATCGATCCGATGACGTACGTGTTCAAGGGCGCCGGAGCCGGTGTCTCGAAGATCGGTGACGTGATGGCCGGTCTGAAAGACATGGGGAAGGTCGAAGTCCCCAAGATCGACGAAGGGGCGTTCAGCCTGCCCGACGGCGCCGTGGAACTGCCTGACGGAACGATTCAGCTTCCCAAGGGCACCCCGACACCCGAGGGGGCCATGAAGGTCTCCGACGACATCATCAAGCTCCCCGAGGGCACTGCCTCCCTGCCCCCGGGCACGGTCAAGTGGCCCTTCGATGGCCCCGCGAAGTACGCCGACGAGGCGGGCAACCTCTACAAGGAAGACGGCAGCCTCTACCAGAAGGCCGGCGAAGCCACGCCCGAGCTGTCCCCGAAGATCGACACCGGCGCGAAGACCCCCAGGACGGAGGTCCCGGTCCGCCGGGAGACCCCGGTCCTGGCGGGAGTCGGCGGCCGCAGCGACGACGTCGTCCGCGTCGGCAGCGACATCTCCGACCCGGTCCGCACGGTGGACAACGGCGCCCACGGCCTCGACAACACCCCCACGGGCCGCGCGGGCGACCACACCCCGGGCGGCCACAACCCGGACGGCATGCCGCGCAACAGCGCGGACAACCACTCCCCGGGTACGGGAGGCCACCCGGAGCCCCCGTCCACGGCGGGCCACGCGGACGGCCCGGGCGGCGGCCACGGCGACGGCAACCACGAGCCCCCGCCCACAGGCGGTGGCCATGGTGACACCCTTTCGGGCGGCGGCCACGGCGACGGTCCGGGCACCGGTGGGCTCGCTGGTCCTGATGGACCGAACGGTCCTGCCGCTTGGGAGCGGCCCGAGAACGGAACCGGCCCGCTCCAGCGGGGCAGCGAACTGGAACAGCAGGTTCGGGACCAGATACGCGCCGTCAAGGTCAAGCATCCGGACATCGAACCGGTCCTGAAGACCTTGTCGGAGTCCCCCTTCGGCAAGGAGATGGCCGACACCATCGCCTCGGGCCGCTTCACGGACGCCGATGGCTTCAAGACCGTGGTGTCCAACCTCGTCCGGCCTTCCGAGATCCCGGGCAGCCTCGAGGCGATGCGTCTGGGTAACCGACTGCATGACAGTGGTGTCACCGATGTCTCCTTCGAGGTCAAGCAGGGCGGGAACGAGATCAGGCCCGGTGTCTTCACAGGCGAAAAGACCGATCTCGATGTGATGGCCAGGGACGCGGACGGCCGGGTTCACGGCTGGCAGTTCAAGGACATGACAGGACCGGAGTCGTCGCCCATCGCGGGGAAGTCGGTCCAGCGCATCTTCAAGAGCATCCATCAGCTCCTGGACTCGAACGCGGACGTGCAGACCTTCGTGATCGACTCCAAGATTCCGAGGGGCGAGATGGAGACGCAACTCGCCCGTCTTCAGGAGAAGTACGACACCAAGGGTGTGCAGTTCGTCATTCGCACGCCGGACGGAGTCATATTCGTCCCCCGGGACGGTAAGTTCATGCCGGAGGTGGCACCGTGATCGCCAGTACGCCGGTCGCCCGATGGACGTGGGGCGACTTCATCGAGGATGTGGACCCGCTGGTCCGGTGCCTCGGAGACCTGATGGCGGCTCGGTCCGTGCTGGCCTCGTACGGGCTCGCGCTCGGCGAGCCGACCTTCCGTCTCTCCATCTCCGAGGCCGGCACACCGGCTGGCACGCTGTTCCAGAGCGAACTCACCGCTGCCGGATCCGCTGAGGAACTGGCTGGCGCGATCAGGTCTGCCATGCGCCCCGGTCGCATCGGATCGGTGGATGCCCGGTGCACCGTGGCCGGCTCGCTGTCCACCGGTGCGCAGGAGATCCGGACGGAAGGCATCTTCGACCTGACCGTCTTCGTGGACCCCAGCTTCGCCACAGTGGATCTGGTCACATACTCCGATGCCTGGATGCAGTACGACCTCCGAGGCCGTGCCCAGTCCGCCGTCTACGAGGCGAACGCGCCTCGCTTGGCGTCCGTGCTCGCGGAGCTCACCGAAGTGCTGGGATCCGACCTGGACCCCGAGGACCCCACCTACTTCGGCACGCCGACGGAGACGGGCGTCGTTCCCCACGTCGACCAGGACGGAACTCCGTCCGACTCCTGGTCCCGGTACGAGATCCCCCGGCGGTACGACGTCTTCACCCACGCCCCCGGCTTCGGGCACATTGGATACCGACGCTCGGTGCCGGGCGAGGTCCGGTACGTGCCGGTGACCGACGACCGCGGGGTGCTCGGATATCTCTGGGCCTCTGAGACCGAGCCCGCGGCGAGCTTCGAGCCCCTCGATCTCGACGACGACGAGAGGTACCGGACGGCGCTCACGTGGCTGGACCGCCTGCGCTCTGCCTCCGATCGGGGGCTGTCACCGTGCCAGGCCCTCACGGAGCTGACGGGACGAGCGCTGGGCGACACCGAGGGGCCCGTGGGCCTGGCGGAGCTGCGTGCACGGGCGGAAGACGTCTGACCGTTTCCGCCCCCCACACCGCTGTGGACCATCAAAGCGGTGCGTCTGTCCCCGCGGCCAAGGACGTCGCGGCCGGGGAGGACCGTTCCCGTGTCGTGGTCTTCCTCGCCCGCCGCGGCGGACACGGGTTGTTCGTGGGTACGGACAGGCCGGCAGGGGTGTCGGTGTCCCGAGTCCGAGGCGGGTGCGTTCCTCGCGGGCGAGGGCTGCTCGGTGTCCGCGGCGAACACGACCGCGGCCGAAGCCGAGACCGCGTTGCGTGCGCTGCGGGGGTGGGCGGCCCGGACGGCCGTCCCCGACGACAAGGCCTCGCTGCACGAGATTTCGACGGGCTGGAGGAGATGCAGGTGGCCCTCCGCCACGCCTGCCGGCTGCCGGACCCCGCCGACGAGGCCTTTAAGGAGGCCCGCATCGCTCTGGGGGTGCCCCTGCAGCCGGTCTCCTACGCGCAGTGATCCAGAGGAGCAGGACCCGCTCGCGCGGCCGGCGCTCCCCGGCGCCGGTCGGAGGCCGTGGGTTCGAATCCCACCACGTTGCCCTTGGCCGGAGCGCGGTGACTTCACCGTGCTCCGGCACAGCGGGGTGAGCGGTTCGAGTGCTAGGAGGATCTGTCGCACTTCCTGGCGCCACTGGTTGGCGTCAGCGCTGTCCACCCAGCCGGTTGTCAGTTCTGATCCGTCCTGGAGAACCCGGTCCAGTGCGAGTTTCGCCGACGCGCGAAGGGAGGCTGGCAGTTTGGGCAGCGGTTCTGGGGCCGTCATCGGGGTCGATCACGATGGGGCTGTCTGGGAGGGTGCTGGCGACGAGGGCGTCGGCGGCGAGGTCGCTGTCGAACGGGCCGGTTCCCCACGTTCCCACGCATGGCTTCTGATACGGCTGTCTTGGACGAAGGCGTGGTTCCAGGAGCCACTGACATCGGTCACGGGGCGAGGAGGACCCGCTTGCGGAGCAGTGTGAAGCCGGCGCGTCCGAACATCTGGCGCTTGAGCATCTTGATCCAGTTGACGTGCCCTTCGACAACGCCGGAGCTCCGGGGCAGGGTCAGGTCGGCGATGACGGCGTCGCGGTCTCGGTCGATGCCGGCCGCGAGAGTGTGGGGGCTGGGAAGATCGTCCCGGTGGACGGCTTCGAGCCACTGCGGGAGTCGTTCCCCCTGCCGCTCGGTGAGCACCCGCCGATGAGCGCGCAGCCCGACCACGCCCTCATCACGCAGTACGCCTCCGCGCCCGGGGTGCCGGCCGAAATCTTCGCCCGGCTGCGCGCCGACCGGCGCGCGGATACCTGGGTGCCGGCCTTCCCGACCAGTGACTCCTCCTGCGAACGCTTCCCGCTGTCGGTGCCTCGCGATTGTTGCCAAGATCCCGCAGACATGTCTTAGAAGCCGTTGTCGTACCGATCTTGGTGAGCATGGGTTCGAATGCGGCGGCTCGGTCGGGCGATCTTCGGTCTGTCCGTGCATGAAGAAAGAGCCTCTGGTGCAGCTCGGGGTTGTCGAGACCTTGAGCACACCAGGAGGCCCTACCGACGGCATCCCGGCACCTCCACCGCAGAGACGACACAACACCTCGTCTCTGCCGCCGAAACACCGACCCTATACCTGACCAGCGCAAACGCACCCGTCACTCTCGGAAGGACAGCGGCTTCTAACCGGCCCGCACGGGAATCGTGTCAGAAGTCTGGTCTAGGTTTGGCCTGTGAACCACAGCAGCTCCAAGGCCGGGGCGCCCCGCGAGCCTGACTTGCCGCCGTACCAGGTAGTCCTAGCGGAGACTGATTGGGGTTCGCTCCAGACGGCTTTCGGGAACGGTGAGTGCCTTCCCAAAATCCTGGCACGGTTGCTGGAGCCTGATCCCAAGGTGCAGGTCACCGCTTTGTCGGAACTGAGTGAGCTGGTCGGCCACCAGAACAGCATCTACGAAGCCACAGCCCCCGTCGCCATGTATGTCGCCGGCATCCTCACCCACCCGGCGGCCATGACCCTCCGGCCTTATCGCAACGTCCCCATCCGCGCGACATGGTTGAACTGGTTGGTTTCCACGGCCTACGACGCCTCCGACGAGATTGTCGACCGCACCGAGCAGTACTTCCCTGGCTTCCTCACCCACGACACCACGCTGGCGGCCTTCCGGGAGCTGCGCCCGATGCTGTATCGAGCCATCGAGCCCTTCCTGCAGGACAGTCACGAGGACGTGCGCGAAGCCGCCGGCCTCGCCGCGCTCATCCTCGCCGAACACCCCGCGCTCGCCCAGCACCGCGATCACCTCGCCGTGCACGCGCGCCGCATCCTAGACACCAGCAGCGACGAGCCTAACCGGCGCGTTGCCTGGAAGGCCCTCGAAGCATGGGGCCACGACGTCACCGACATTGAACCTTTCCAGGAGGAGCCCTGGGGCTGCGGGCCACATAGCGATGGCCGCGGCGATCTCGAACCGCCCTTCTGACTGACAGGCGCACGGCCCGCAGGTGCGAACGGGGCCCGGATCGGGTGAGTTCGCGGTTGGCAGAGCATGAAGGAAGGGCCTCCTGAACAGCTCGTGGTTGTCGAAGCCCGAGCGCCAGGAGGCCCTGTTGTCGCAGTTGTACGTGGTCGTTCCGGTGGAGTCCAGCCTGTTCACCCCGGGGTGTGACTGTCTTGCTCACAGGTTCGGGAACGCGGCCGACAAACCAGGCCGCCGGCCTCGCTACACGTCGGACATGACGGACGCGGAGTGGGCCGTGGTGCGGACGATGCTGCCGGTCCCGGCATGGATGGACGGCCGGGGAGGCAGGCCGGAGAGCTACTGCCACCGGCAGATGGTCGACGCGGTGCGGTATCTGGTCGACAACGGGATCAAGTGGCGGGCGATGCCGGCGGACCTCCCGCCCTGGGACCGGGTCTACGCGTTCTTTCGACGCTGGCGCGACAACGCTCTGATCAGGGAGTTCCACGACCGGCTGAGGGAACGCGTCCGCGAGGCGGAGGGCCGGGACGCGGAGCCGACCGCGGGGATCGTGGACTCGCAGTCGGTGAAAGGGGACGCCGTGGTCGGCGCGGCCTCCCGCGGCTTCGACGGCGGCAAGTTGGTCAACGGACGCAAGCGGCACCTGGTCGTGGACTGCCTCAGCCTCGTCCTGGCGGTGCTGGTCACCCCAGCGTCGGTGACGGACCGCAACGCCGCCTGCGGGATGCTGCCCGCGCTGCGGGAATGCTTCCGCCGGCTCCGGCTGATCTGGGCGGACGGCGCCTACACCGGCGACGTCCTCACCGAAGCCGCCCACCGGCTCGGCCTGCGCCTGGACATCGTCCGACGCAGTGACGACAGCCGCGGGTTCACCGTCCTGCCCCGCAGATGGGTCGTCGAGCGGACCTTCGCCTGGCTGATGCGCAGCCGGCGGCTCGCCCGCGACTACGAACGGCGCTCCGACACCAGCGAGGCGTTCGTCCTGTGGTCGATGACCATGGTCATGAGCCGCCGCCTCGCCCGCCACGCCACCCGCCGCCAGCAGCAACGGCGGAATCTCGCTGCGGCAGCGTGAACATACCCGGCCGGCTCTCCGCCAGCCAGCCCCGCTCGACCAGCCGCTTGAGCCTGCCCCGCGCACCCTCCACCCGGGCCGGAACCGAAACGTCCTAGCCCAGGCCCACCGCCACTTGCCGCGCCGACAATCCGTCACCGCCCGCCTTTTCGAGCACGGCCATGATCCGTCGGTAGTCCGGGCCGAGAATGTCAACCTCGACCCCGTCCTTCCTGCGGGCCACCACCCGCCGAGCCCTGGCCGTCGACGGGGCCGCCGCGTCGTCCACCACCGGCTCACGAACAGGCTCAGGCTCGGACGGCCCTGAAGCCTCGGCGGGCTCGGCCTCCCAGTTGGGTCAGCGTCTCGAGATACTCCTCCAGGCCGATCACCCGGCGGATCAGCACCTCTTCCGCGTCGGCGAGAGCCGCCCGCACCCGCTCCAATTCGGCACGCAGTTCTTCCACTCGCGCCAGCGCGGCCCTCTCACGGCTCTCCATCACAGCCCGCATCGACGGCATCCGCCACCTCACGTCATCCACGACGAATCAGACGGCCCCAGCCTGCCTTGACATCGCGCACATCACACCTGACCTGCGGAAACACACACATCAGCTCCGGAAAAAGCAACGGCTTCTGAGAAACACCGGATGCCGGTTCGCTGATCAGGATGGGGGTGCTGTCGATACCCGGCAAGGAGGCCATCTGCACGGGGTTGCTCATGCCGGTGAAGGCGAGGCCGATCGGGTTCGGGCCGTCGGTGGCCGCCTTGAGCAGACAACGGCGTGCAGCGGACCGCATCGACCGCATGCCGCTGCCCGAGCACGCCCAGGCCGTCGCCCGCACCCTGCGCACCCCGTAGGAGGGGGATCCGGTCATGTCCGCATCCACGGCCACCCGGCGCGCGTACGGTGAGGTGACGACCCCGCCGCCGGGAGGACCAGCCATGAGCGCGCAGCCCGCCCCCGCACCTCCTTATGCAGGCATTGCGGCCTACCGTCACCCAAACCTTGCCGGGGTCCTCCTCTGCGCCGAGCACGGCCGGGACTGGGACGGAACGATTCCTATGACCTCCTCCGAGGTGCCCTTCGGCGGATTCTGCAGCTGGGCAACGGACGACGACATGACCGTATGCGGTCGTGCCCTCCACAAGGAGAAGTCCCGCCGATGAGCGCGCAGCCCGACCACGCCCCCATCACGCAGTACGCCCCCGCGCCCGGGGCGCCGGCCGAAATCTTCGCCCGGCTGCGCGTCGACCGGCGCGCGGATACCTGGGTGCAGGCCTTTCCGACCAGTGACTTCTCCTGCGAACGCTTCCCGCTGTCGGCGCCTTGCGATCGTTGCCGAGATCCCACAGACATGTTTTAGCCTGCCCCCCATGTCTACCCCTGTGCATGCACTGGCCCACTGCCCCGTGATCCCGGCCGCCGTGGCAGAGTTCCTCTCCCTGCCGCAGGAACTGACGGCTGCGGATGACTTCGACGCGCTCGACGCCGTTCTGCGCGCTCGGGGCTGGAGTTGGGAACATGAATGCCTGACGGACTCCTACCGCACGGGCTATGGGCATCCGTTGTGCACCGAGGGCGACACCCCTTTCGGGGACCCGACGGCGCGGCGATTCCTGGTGTTCGGACAGCTGTATCCCGTCGACCCGCACGACGACGACCTCGACAACATGCCCTGGCTGGGCGAACTAGTGGACGACTGGGGCAGGGCCCCGGGCTGGACGGTTCGCCGCCCGTCCACGGTGGAGGCGTGCACCGAGATACTCAACCAGACCGCGGACGCCGTCACCGCCCATCTCGGCGCCGCTCCGGAGCGGACGGTCACCAGCGACGCGGCCGTGGTGACGGGCCCGCCGATGCTTCACCGGATCTGGCGCACCGACACGCAGGCCGTGATCGTGGGGCCACACGCGGACAACGGTCCCTACGGCTACCTCACCCATCTGCAACTCGCTGCTTCTCCCCTCAGTCTGGCCCGCGAATTGCCCCCCGAGGGCGACACGGCGGGACTGGACCGCTGGATCGAGGCGCACATCGACTGGTGATATGAACTGCGCCTGGCGCCTGACGGTCTGATGGTGATCGATGGCTGCTGCCCAGGGCGCTGTATCGGTTCTGTCGTACGGGGACGGACTACCCGGCCTGTGCCGGTATGAGTGTGTGGGACAGGCCCGGGGCCCCGGCGACGGGAGGTAGTACGTCCGGGGCGGCCCGGCCGCCGCGCGCGCGGACTGGACCTGGGGGAGGGCGGGGTGCGCTGCGGGGCCCATGCGGTTGAGGCAGGCGACGGCATGGCGTGCGGTGGAGTCGTTGTCCTTCCAGGCGGCCAGCAGCGCCGGTACGACGGCGGGGGCTTCCTCGTCCCCGCTGATGTCCCAGAGCGCGGACGCCAGGCGCCCGGTCTGGTTCGCGGGCTCGACGCTCCGGGACCGCCGGCCACGTCGGCCGCCCGGCTGTGCCTATGCCCGCGACCGCGTGAAGCCTCGCCCGCGCGGCGCTCCTCACCGCGGCAAAAGGCTGGGCTGTGACTGTCACGGCACGAGATCCCGAGGCGTGATGGGCGGGCGTGGCGAGGCGTGCTGGAAGACCTCTTTTGCGCGCTTTCCACGAGTGGAGAACCGCCATGACACATCTGTTCCGTACTCAACGTCCCGTGGTGCTCGCCACGTCAGTGCATGCCGTATCCGGCCTTTCGGGCCCTGCCCGACTGATACCGGTCATGGCCGGCTACCGGGAGTTGGAGCGGTGCCTGCCAGGCCAGGAGGCGGCGCACGGGCGGCGGTGCAATACCAGCAGTTTCTTCGTTGCGGGGCCGAGGCCCGGACGAGGCGGTTTCAGCGGCGCAGCGCTTCCCTGAACGTCCCCCGGGCTGCCTTGGTGCGCACCGCCCGGTAGGCGAGCCCCTTCCAAGGCCAGTAGTTCCAGGGCAGGGCGTCTACGTGGCCGTCCACGGCGCGGAACTGTTTCACTGCCGCCCGGTAGCGGCCTTGTTTGACGAGGAAGTGGGCGAGTAGGTGGCGTACTTCAGGGAGCCGTGGGTGGTTGCCGGCGGCAGCGGCGTCAGCCAGAGCGGCGTCGACCAGGGCCCGCACCTTCGGGCTTCGGTATGCGTCGGCGGGCATCTCGTCATCGTGGTTCTCATACCACGCGACCAGGGGCAGAGCAGTCATCAGGCTGCCTTGAGGGGCCTGTGATGCGGCAGCATCGGCGAACTCGCGCGCCAGCTTTTTCGAGCCGTGCCACTTGGCGCACCAGTATTGCAAGGCGACGTAGTGAGCTTCGTAATGATGCGGTGCGCGCGCAACGATCTCGTCCCACAGGGCGCGCATCTCGCGGTTCGGGTACCCGAGGCCGAGTGCCGTTCCGATTTCAGCGATGAGAGGGGTGGGGTCCTGTGGGTTGAGCGACGCGGCATGGGCGATGTCGTCACGACAGCTCATCAAGACCTCGTGGAAGCCCTCGAAGCGCTTGCGGGAGGTGTAACGCGCCAACCGTGCACCGCGCAGCCTCCAGGCATACATGATGCGGGTCCGTGCGTGGATCAGCGCGGCGTCGGGGTCGCCGGGGTTGGCCGTCTGCCATGACCGGAGCCACGTGTCCCCCTTTCGGGCGGCAAGTTCCGCCAGCCGCTGGGTGTACAGAGCACGCCGCTCCCAGTCGTTTCCGGCGGCAGCCAGTAGCTGTGCTGCCGGTTCCCATCGGCCGCGGGAGGCCGCGGCAAGGGCACGTTTCAGCTCAGGGTCGGGGCCGGCCAGACGGCGGTTCTGCCGCTTGAAAGGCAGGAGAAAGAAGTACAGCCAGCCGATTCCCAACAGGGAGAGAACTGCAGCAGTTGACACGGGTGAGTACCAATTCCGGTGGAGAAGCGTGGGTGGTATCGGAGTGAGGAGATGGCTGTGCCCTGCCGCAAGTTGTCGCTCGGCAGGGCACAGCCGTGGTCATCAGTGGCTCCGCATGCGTGCGGTTGATCAGCCGATGGTGAGGAAGGTGTTCCAGCTGTCTTCGTCGACGCCGGAGGCGGGGCCGATGGCTCCGGCTCGGCCTTGGTAGAGCCACTGCTTGCCGCCGGCGTCGACGGCCCAGATGTCGGGTATGCCGTCGCCGGTGGCGTCTGCGGTGCCCAGGATCTTGGGGATGGCGGTCCGTCCCCAGCCGGTGGTGGCGTAGGTGTAGTCCTGGCCTCCTTCGGAGTCGACGGAGGCGGCGATGGACTGCAGGTCGACACCTCCGTTGGCGCCGGGCTTGCCCTTGCGCAGGAGGAGGCCGCGGTTGGCGTTGGCGTCGTCCCGGAAGAGGAGGTCTGGAACCTTGTCGCCGGTGACGTCACGAACGCCGATGAGATCGCGCGGTGCCCAGACCTTGTCGGCCAGCTTCTTGTACGAGGTGAAGCTGCCGCCGGTGTAGCCGGAGAAGATCCAGAATCCGCCTGCGGTGTCGACGGCGAACAGGTCTGCGAATCCGTCACCGTCGACGTCTTCGCTGACGACGATCTGCCGGAACGTGGCCGGGCTGGGTGCGCTTGCCGGCAGGAGAATTTCCATGCGGCGGTCGACGTCGAACTGGCCGGCGCTGTTGCCGAGGCCGGGGTAGATGTACAGCTTCCCGTCAGGCATGCGGGCGATGAGGTCGGTCAGCCCGTCGCCGGGGAACCAGTCCGTGGAGTGGCCGATGAGCGCGGGCTTGCCGTCCTGCGTCTTCCAGTAGCCGGCCACAGGGACGCTGTTCTGGACGGCGCTGAGCATGTAGTGGTCGGTGTCGCCGATCTGGTCGCCGGCGTAGGTGAGGAGGTTGCCGTCCCCGTCGACGGCGAGGAGGTCGGGATGCCCGTCACCGGTGACGTCGCCCGGCTTGTCCTGGCCCGGCCTGGGCTTGACGAGGAACTTGTACTGGGTGGGGTTGGAGATGTTGCCGAACTTGCTGACGGTGCGGACGTAGAGGACGTTCGGGCCGGCGGTGTCGACCTGGAGGGAAGCCTCGGCGTCACCCGCCGCATTGGGGGTGGCCTTCTGGTCGAAGAGCGGCCGATTCAGGCTCCACTGGTACTCGCGGATGTCCTCGGGCTTGGCGCCGTTGGCCTTGAAGTTGATCTTTTGCCCCGGGGTGCTTGCCGCGTTGACGCTCCACTCGGTGTAGTTGTCACCGTGTGGAGGGAACGCGGCGGAGCTGACGGCGGGGTTCGGCGGGATGGTGTGGCTGACGGTGAGGGTGCACCAGCCGCCGCCTCCGGAGTCGAGCGGCCCACTGCCGGGCGACCACCAGTTGTCAACATCCTTGGCCCGGGCGAGCCAGTAGTACTTCTGCCCGTCGGCGAAGGAGTTCATGGGTACGGTCGCGGTGACGACGCCTTCGCTGTTGACCGGCAGCGGCTGGTTGTAGACCTGTGCTCCGGTGCTGGCGTTCCACACCTCGATCTGGACCCGGTCGAGGTTCTGCTGCTGGGGCAGGTCGTCGCGGTCGACGCCCTTGACCTGGAAGGTCACGTCCGTTTTGCCGATACCGGTGCCGGCGCCGCTGGTCAGGCACGGGCCGCCGGGGAAGGTCTGCATGTTCGCCGCGAGCGGTACATCCGGCGGCGTGTGGTAGGTGACCTCGATGTACGGGGCGGTCTCGCCGTTGGCGATGAACTTCTTCCAGTAGTACGAGTCCGACTCGTTCGGGGCGGCGAAGCCGAGGGACAGCGCGCCCCAGCCGCTGTTGGCGGCGTGGGCGACGAGGCCCTTGATGTCGGGCGCGATCCAGTTGTCGGGGCAGGAGCTGTTGTAGCCGTAGCCCGCCATCTCGGTGGCGACCTTCCACGTCCACCAGCCGCTGGTGTTGTTCCAGGTGCTGGAGGAGGTGACGTACGGGGTGGAGTAGATGTCCATCTGCTTCTGGCTGCAGGACCACGAGTAGGTCTGCAGGGCGCGGACGACGGCCGAGTCGATGCCGACGCCGTGCAGCTGGCTGCCGAAGTCGAAGTTGAAGATGGAGCGGGAGGTGCCGCCGGTGGTGGACTCGTAGCCGACGCGGGCTTCGTTGGTGCCGCTCGCGTTGTAGTTCTGCCCGTTGTAGAAGCTCGAGTTGCCCGCCGTTTTGTAGAGCAGGCTCCAGGCGTGCTTGCGCCCCTTGAACGAGGGGTCGATGAATACCGGGTACGCCGTCTCCGCGGCATTCAGCATGGATGCGTCGGGGGTGACGGAGAGGGTGTTGTCGGCGAGGGTCGCTGTCGCGGGCTTCAGCCGTGCGCCTTCCGCACCGGCGAGGCCGGGCAGTGCGAGCGTCGGGTGCTGCTGCGCGGTTTTGGTCGGCTTCCAGGCCGGCTCGTTGTCGGTGGTGGTGACCTTGCCGCTGGAGTCCCACATCATCGGGGTCGGCGAACCGGCGATCTCCTCGCCCTCGCCGTCGCGGGCGCTGACCGCACTGGACTGGGCGTCCAGGTGGAAGGTGAGGTCGGGGGAGGCGAGGCGGTACTTCAGCTGTCCCAGGAGCGGATCGGCCGCCGCCTGCTTGTCCTTGACGACGAGCAGGTGCGAGTAGCCGCCGTCCTGTGCGGTCATCAGCAGGTCGATGCCTGGGCGGACGTTCTCGTAGAGGGCGCGAGGCCCGTCGATGACGGGCTGGGGGAGCGCGCCGGGCCAGCTGACGACCAGGTCGTGACCGCCGGTGTTCAGCCTGACCAGGTCGGTCCAGACTTCGGCGGGGGTGTCCTGTCGCAGGGAAACCCGGGTCACGGCGCGTGAGGCTCGTTCGCCGGTGCCTGCCTGGGAGCCGGCGCTGAAGACGACTCGGCCGTTGACTGCCTTGGCCGCGTACCCGTCTTTCACACGCTGCAGGGTGGTGTCGATCGGCTTCCACTGGCCGTCGACCTTGGCGCGGACGGCAGAGCTGAAGATCTGCTTGCGGAACGTGCCGTCAGGCCGGGCGAAGGTCGTGGTGTTCGCACTGCGCTCTGCGGTGGCTTCCACCTCCTTGCCGGTCTCCTGGGCCATACGCTTGGCTTCGTTCGCGGCGACGGGTATGTCCTTTTCCGGCCGGGAATCCGCCTTCCCGCTGCCGGTGACGTGGACGCCGACGGGTATTGCGACCGCTGCAGCCAGGAGAGCGGCGAGGCTGCCCAGGGCCCGACGGCGTCTGAACCAGGGACGGGCCGGCGCGTCAGCGCCTTCTTTCTCAGCCGCTGTTGGCGGTCTTTCGTCCACGGATTCACTGACAGACACAGCTGTACCTCTCCCCCCTCGGGCAGGCTTGCGCGGCCCTCGGCACTCACATGATTCCGGCCACCGGCATGACAGTCCGAAGGGATCCTGACCCCACTCGCCCGTCTCTCAGATGACTCGCGTCCCGAGCATGAACCATCCCCCGGGCTCCGTCACTACTCCACAGGGGGTCTGACCTGCCCTGCAGGAGCATTTTGTGCCGATTGCCCTGAGGTATACGGGAGGCAAAGTGATAAACGGCACAGCGGATATTGGAACCATAGATTTTCCAGCCAGCTCGGCTGAGAATCAGCTGGCTATTTGTCAGTTTCCTGCCGGCCGTGTGCCATCGCCGCGGCGGCAGAGCGTGGGGGGTCAACATGTCGCCGTTGTCGGCGAACAACTTCCGCCTGCCCGGAAACAGAAAGGCACGCGCAGCACGCGCGCGCCTGGCCGGGCGCGCCGGCATCACGCTCTCCGTGGTGCTGGTGGCGACACTTTTGCCATCTCAAGCCTGGGCGGCACCACCGGGTGACCGCAGCGGCGTCACCTTGCCGAAGCTCCAAACAGACCGGCCGATCAAACTCAACCAGGCCGCAGCGGCCCAGATGAACGACTGGGAGCCGACGCCGGTCGCTCGTCCTCCGAAGTACGCGGCCAAGGCGGTAGAGCCGCCCACTCCGGATTCGGTTCCGGTCCCGCTCAGCGGCAGCGCACTCGTCCAGGTCCCCAACCTGCCCGTGAAGATCGGCAAGGCCGCCGGGGCATCGGCGGATCCGTCAGGAACCTGGACGGTGACGCTCGACGCGCGTGAGGCCAGTGAGGCCGACGACATCGACGGCGCCCTCATCGTGGTCACCCCGCCGGCCGACAGCACCACCGTCACACCGGTCGACGTGCAACTGGACTACACCAAGTTCAAGGACCTCTACGGCACTGGGTGGGCTTCCCGCCTGAAGTTCCGGCAGCTGCCCGCATGCTTCCTGCAAAAGCCGGTCCAAGAAGGATGCTCGCCGGCGGACTCCAGGGAAGTCCCGACCATCAACGACCCGTCCACACGCACGGTCAAGGCGACCGTGGATCCGGGAAGCTCCTTCGGCGAGGGCCTGCGCACGATGGCGGTCACCGGTGGCGGTGGCCCCGTCGTGCTGGCGGCCTCCGACAGCGGTTCCGGCATGGCCGGCTCGTACAAGGCGACCTCGCTCTCCCCCTCCGGCTCGTGGACCGCGGGGAACAGCGGCGGCGGCTTCTCCTGGACGTACCCGTTGACCGTGCCGGCACCCCCGGCCGGACCCTCACCCAAGATCGCCTTCTCGTACTCCTCCCAGGCGGTCGACGGCAAGACGTCCGTGGCCAACAGCCAGGCCTCCTGGATCGGTGACGGCTGGGACTACGAACCGGGCTACGTCGAGCGCCGCTACCGCTCCTGCTCCGACGACGTCGAGGCCAACCCCACCGGCGCGAACAACAGCAACGCCACCGACAAGAAGAAGGGCGACCTGTGCTGGGCCGGGCCCGGTGACAACGTAGTGATGTCACTCGGCGGGTCCACCACCGAGCTCGTTCACGACACCGCCACCGGCAAGTGGATCCCGGCCAACGACGACGGCTCCCGAGTCGAACTCAAGACCGACACCAGTGAGACCAACGGGGCCAGGGGCGGCGAACACTGGGTCGTCACCACCCGCGACGGAACCCGCTACTTCTTCGGACGCCACGACGTCGACGGACCCGGTGGCAACCGACCGGTCACCAACTCGGTCCTCACCGTGCCCGTCTTCGGAAACCACCCCGGCGAGCCCTGCAACGCAGCGGCCTTCGCCGATTCCTCTTGCAGCAAGCAGACCGCCTGGCGCTGGAACCTCGACTACGTCGAAGACGTCCACGGCAACGCCATGATCATCGACTGGGCGCGGGAGGACGGCCGCTACGCCAAGAACGAGAAGTTCAAGACACCGGTCACCTACCATCGTGCGGGCTACCCCACTCAGATCACCTACGGTCTCCACAACACCAACCTCTCCGGTGCGCCAGCCGCGAAGATCGAGTTCACGGTCGACGAACGGTGCCTCGAAGAGACCAAGTGCGCCCTAGGCAACTTCGAGTCGAAGAACTACGGAGACAAGCAGTACTGGTGGGACACCCCCTCCACACTCCACTGCAAGGCCGGTAGCGCCTGCTACGTCGGCTCACCGACCTTCTGGACCCGCAAGCGACTGGCCGCCGTCACCACCAAAGCGCAGCGCACTACGGGCTCCACAGGCCTTTCCCTCGTCGACACGTGGAGCCTGTCCCACTACTTCCCGAAGCAGCGAACGGACACCTCTCCGCCGCTGTGGCTGGACTCCATCCGGCGAACGGGTTTCAGCACCAAGCTGGACAGCGGTGGCGCGCAACTGAGCGAGTCACTGCCTTTGGTCTCCTTCCGCCCCAACGGAAAAGACATGCCCAACCGGGTCAAGGACGGAGCGCAGGACCCCCGGCCGGACTTCGACCGCCTGCGCATCGAGAACATCGCCACGGAGACCGGCGGCGACATCCACGTCACCTACTCCGATCCCTGCTCGGTTTCGGAGCCGCGCCCGCAGCCCGAGGCCAACACCAGCCGTTGCTACCCCGTCCGCTGGTCACCGGACAGCAGCCTGGAGAACCCGCCGCTGGCCTGGTTCAACAAGTACGTCGTCACCGAGGTCACCGAGAGGGACCGAGTCGCCCTCCAGCCCGACGTCACCACCAAGTACGACTACAAAGACGGCGGCGCCTGGGCCAAGGACACCGACGAGTTCTCCAAGCCCACGATGCGGACCTACAGCCAGTGGCGCGGCTACGCCACCGTCATCACCACGCGGGGCATCACCACCACGGGCGCGTACGACGCGACCCAGCAGTCGGAGAGTCGGGCCCGGTACTTCCGCGGCATGTCCGGCGACGCCGGCCGCGACAAGATCACGATCAAGGACTCCAACGGCGCCGACATCGCCGAGGACCTTCCCCAGTACCAGGGCATCGCAGCCGAAACCACCACGTACACGAAGGCGGGCGAGGGCGGCAGTCCCCTTTCGCGCACTGTCACCTATCCGTGGTCGCACCAGAGCGGCGAACGGGCCAGGCCCAACAACACCACCCTGTACGCCTACCGCTCCGGTACCGCGCGCACGGACGACATCCAGTGGCTCAGCAACGGCTCCACCCGCACCGTCCGCAAGACCCACACCTTCGACGCGTCCTACGGACTCGTCCAGACCGTCCAGTCCGAAGTCGCGACACCCAACGGCACGGGCGGCGAGCAGCTCAGCGACCAGACGTGCGCCAGCACCGACTACGTCCACAACACCACCGCGCACCTGATCGGCCTGGCCGCCGGCGTCCGCACCACGGCGGGTGACTGCTCCCAGAAGGCCACCGGGGCGCTCATCTCAAACACCCGGAACTCCTACGACGCCCTCAACGCGTTCGGAGCCGCCCCCAGCAAGGGACTCGTCTACCAGGCCGAAACCAACGACGCGGCCGGCCCCGGCTGGATCACCACCGCGCGCACCGAGTACGACACGCTCGGGCGTCCCACCAAGGCCATCGACGCGCTGAACAATCCCGTCACGACGGTGTACAGCCCGCCCACCGGTCCTGCGTTCACCGTGACCAGCACCAACGCACTGGGACACACGAGCACCACCAAGAACGACCCCGGCCGCGGCGTGCCGCTGGAGGAGGCCGACGCCAACGGGCGGAAGGTCACGACCGCCTACGACGCCCTCGGCCGGACCACGGACGTCTGGACACCGTCGCAGAACCCGGGCAGCGACAAGCCGGCCCACACCTTCGCCTACGAGATCAAGGAGCACGCACCGCCGACCGTCACCAGCGCCACCCTGCAGGACGACGGCACCTACAAGCAGTCGATCGAGATCTACGACGGCCTGCTGCGCCCCCGGCAGGTGCAGACCGACGCCCTCGGCGGAGGACGTCTGATCAACGACACCCTCTACAACGGCAACGGCACGGTCCGTCGGACGAACAACAGCTACCTCGCGGACAACAAGCCCGAGAAGAAGATCTTCATCCCGGAGTCCGACACCGCCGTCCCCAACTCCACGCAAGTCGCCTATGACGGCGTCGGACGGGCGGTGCGCACCACCACCTTCCACGGAGGCGACGCGAAGGACTCCAGCACCGTCGAGTACGGCGGCGAATGGACCAGATCCCGCACCGGCATGTCGGCCGACGGCACGACACCCCTCAAGGGCAGCCGCGCGGTCAAGACGAACACGGACGCCCTCGGCCGTACCACGCAGGTCGAGCACTACACCACCACCAACGTCGGTGGCGCGTCGAACAAGACCAGCTACACCTACGACCTGCGCAACAAGCTGACCAAGGTCACCGACACCACTGGCATCAACACCTGGTCCTACACCTACGACGCACGCGGCCGCATGACCGCGTCCGACGACCCCGACACTGGCCAGACGACCTTCACCTACAACAACCTCGACCAGCAGACCTCCGTGACGAACTCCGCCGGCCAGGCGCAGTTCACGACCTACGACGTCCTCGGCCGCAAGACCGAACTGCGCGACAACTCCGCCAGCGGACCCAAGGTCGCCACCTGGACCTACGACAGCCTCGCCAACGCAAAGGGCAAGCCGGTCGCCTCCATCCGCTGGGTGGGCGCTACCCCGGTCACGAGCGAGGTCACCGGCTACGACAGCGAGTACCGTCCCACCGGCTCGAAGATCACCATCCCGGAAATCACCGGTACCTCCGACTCCCCCGGAACCAAGGGACTCGCCGGCACCTACAACTACACCACCACCTACACCCCCACGGGCAAGGTCCAGTCGACGACCCTCCCGGCAACGCCCGGCGGGCTCGCCGCCGAGAAGCTGATCACCCGGTACAACGCCGACGGCATGCCCCAGACCATGTCGGGTCTGGCCTGGTACACCGCCGAAACTATCTACAGCCCCTTCGGCGAGGTCCTGCGCACGGCATCGGGCAGCGCACCCAACCGGGTGTGGACGACCAACTCGTTCAACCCGAACACCGGCCGGCTCAGCGGTACCGAGAACCACCGCGAGACCGCGCCGAACCTCCTGTCTGCCACGACCTACACCTACGACGCCGTCGGCAACCCCACCTCCATCACCGACACCAGGCCCGGCGCGGACGCGCAGCTGCCGCCGACTCCCGACCGCCAGTGCTTCACCTATGACGCTCTGGGGCAGCTGGTCAAGGCCTGGACCGGCAAAACGGACCAGTGCACGGAGCCCACCGATCTGGACCCGACGCACGCAACCGCAGGCCCCGATGGTGACGGCTACTGGCAGGAATACCAGTTCGACGCGATCGGCAACCGAACCCAGCTCCTCGACAAGGACCCCTCCAACGGCTCCACCCGCGAGAAGACGACCTACACCTACGGCATAGACACCGGTGGCGGCAACAAGAAGCAGCCCCACGCGCTCGCGCAGGCCGCGAAGACCACCACCAAGCCAGGCCTGACGGTCAACTCGCTCACGACCTACGCCTACGACACCCTCGGAAACACCACAACCCGCCGCATCGACGGCGACACCCAGAACCTGACCTGGGACCCCCGCAGCAAGCTCACCTCAGCCAGCAGCCCGGGCATCGGAGCCGTCGCCGTCACCGGCCTCGCCGGCAAGTGCCTCGACGTCGACAGCACCGCCACCCCCAACGCGGCAGGTGCCCTCCCCGTCCAGCTGCTGACCTGCAACGAGTCCAAGGCCCAGCAGTGGCGCCTGACCGGCGGCACCGTCCAGGCCCTCGGGAAGTGCCTCACCGCCGAGGGCGGCGAAGCCGTCCTGAAGCCCTGCGACCCCAGCAACGACGCCCAGAAGTTCACCCACCGGGCCGACAAGACCCTCCACAGCACGAAGGCCCAGGCCTGCGTCACCGTCCCCAACGACAATCCCGCCGAGGGCAACGACCTCGACATCTACACCTGCGTCGCCGGTGCCGCAGCCCAGCAGTGGACCTTCAGCAACACCGGAACCCAGTACCTCTACGACGCATCCGGCAACCGCCTCGTCGAGGAAACGGGCAGCTCCCGCACCCTCTACCTCGGCGAAGCCGAGATCACCGTCAACAAGGCCGGCCAGGCCATGGACGCCGTCCGCTACTACAACAGCCCCGGCGCCCCGACCACCGTCCGCCGCACCAACGGCAAGACCACCGGCCACAGCCTCTCCGCCCAGCTCACCGACCACCACAACACCGCAACCACCAGCGTCGAACAGGCCACCGGCCAGACGGTCACCCGCCGCAAGTCCGACCCCTACGGAAACCCCCGCGGCACCCAGCCCGGCAACTGGCCCGGCAGCCGCACCTTCCTCGGAACCGGAAACGACGACAACACCACCGCCCTGACCCACATCGGCGCCCGCGAGTACGAACCGGCCACGGGCCGATTCATGTCCGTCGACCCGGTCATCGACATCACCGACCCGCTCCAAATGAACGGGTACACCTACTCCAACGGCAACCCGATCTCCAACGCCGACCCGAGCGGCCTCAAGTACTTCGCAGGCCACGACGACCCGGGCTTCCAGTCCTCCCCGCAGAACGTCGTCCAAGCCGCAGACCGGTACGTCCGCGGATACGGCAACACCAAGGGCAACGGAGGAGGCCCCAAGAACAAGGGCAAAGACTGCGGCATCTTTTCCAAGTGCAACCTGAAGAAGACCGTCAAGAACGTCAACAAGTTCTGGAACGAGAACAAGGTGATGATCGTCTCGATCACCACCGAAATCGTCGTCGGCACCGCCTGCGTGGCCACAGCAGCAGCCGTCGGCGTCGGCACCGGCGGAGCCGGATTCGCTCTAGCCGCCGGCTGCGGAGCCCTCGCAGGAGCCGCAGGCGCTGCCGTGGCGAACGCGATGGACGACAAAGCCGACCACAGCACCATGGGCGTCCTCTCCGACATGGCCGAAGGCGCACTCTGGGGCGCAGCAGGAGGTGCAGCAGGCGCAGTCGCGGCACCCGTCCTCAAGGCCGCTGGCGGTGCCCTCAAGAATGCAGCAAGTAAGCTGCGCCCCGGTGGGGGTTCTTGTCCTATCCCCAATAGCTTCGCCACCGGGACGCACGTCCTCATGGCCGACGGCACCAGTAAGCCGATTGAAGATCTCGAGATCGGCGAACAGGTGCTGGCCACCGACCCGGATACGGGTGAAACCGTCGCGAAGGATGTGACCGCCACCATTCTCGGCGCCGGGTCCAAGGACCTCGTCGAGATCACGGTCGAGACAGACCGTATCCCTGACACCGCACCAAGCGTTATAACGGCCACAGACAAGCACCCGTTCTGGGTTGTCGACCTCGCTGAGTGGGTGGACGCAGCTGAGCTTCAGTCGGGACAGTGGCTCCGCACAAGCAGTGGCACGCATGTCCAGGTCGCATCGCTCAAAAAGTCGACGACCAAGCAAGCGATCGTCCATAACCTCACCGTCGCAGACCTGCACACGTACTATGTGCTTGCGGGCGTGACTTCGGTCCTCGTTCACAACTGCGGAGGAAGCAATGTAGGTGGGACGCACGGAAGCCTGAGGCCTGCAAATCAGCCAGGCTTCTCGGGACCCCAAGAAATAAATCACATGCCGCAACACGCCTCTACTCCTCTGTCCTACAGTCGAGGCCCAGCTATCCGGATGGATAGGGTCGACCACCGACAGGTATGGTCGACCGGATCGGGGGCCCGGCCGGAGCCCAAGGCGTGGAGAATGATGCAGACGGATCTCGTGAATTCCGGCCGTATCGATCAGGCAATGCAGAACGACATTAACGATGTCATAACACGCTTCCCTGGAAAGTACAACAACGCCATTGGAGATATGATCGGCGCACTCGCAGGTAACGCCGACTATCAGGCCGCGCGTGGCATCCCACAAACCGTCCATGTGCAATTGACCCTGTGGTAGACCGTAGAATCTGTGGTTTGGAGGACTAAGTGGTAATTGAGCTCGACCCCCCTAGAGGGGTGGCTGGCCTGCAGATCGGCATGTCCATTGAAGCGGCAGAGCAATCCCTCCGAGAGATTCCGGGGTTCGTTCCGCCGGTCCCGGGCGAGTCGAGGAACCGGGGGTTTGCGCACTATGAATCCGAGCTTTCGATTTCTGTCGATTTTGACTCGCTCGGAGTGGTGCGCGCCATTGAACTGTTTCGCCCCGAAAAGGATGTGCAGGTAGTCTTCCGCGGCGTGAACCTCTTCGCGGAGAGTGCAAATACTGTCATCTCGCAACTTGCCGAGATGTTCCATGTCGAGATCGAAGATGGCGGCTTGAATATCACGGCCCCGAGTGTATTTATCGGACTGTGGAGAAGCGTGCTTCCGGAAGATTCAGGGGGCGAAGAGGGGTGGCACTTCGAATCGGTCATTATTGCCGCACCTGGATACGGGTCGTAGTCGTGCTTTCTGTCGTCTGTGTCGCGCGGTAAGGCGGGGCGCGTCAAGGTACACGCTGAACCTCCGGAAATCACGCGAAACCCTGCTCGACTTCCTCGATGGCGATAGCGAAGTCGGGTATGTTGCGGGCGAGGCTCCACGTGCTGTGACGGCAGTAATCGACGGCAACGGCGGCGAACACACTCATTGTGTTCGCCGCCGTTGCCGTGGGTGCGTCAGTTGCAATGAAGGAGCTGCCGAGTGCGGCCATGGCCTCACTCCAGAGGTGGGGGCGACCTGGAAGGCAGTCCCGAAGGTCCGCACCAAAGGGGTGCCCTCACTTTTCCCGTCCCCACCGGCGATTTGGCTCGCGTATGCCTTCTCTCCTCAGTCCGTTTGGGTCGGCCAGGGGATGGGCTGTTCAGAGTTTCTTTGCTTGATCAAGGCGGCCCGCTGTTGCGGCCCGCGCGCGCTCCGGTCCCTCGGGGCCGCCGCGCGCTCCTGTCTCCGCCCCGCTTGCCGGCGGCCCCGCCGGTCCGGGCGCGCAACACCACCAGCAGGCACTGTTCTGGGGCTCTGCCCCCGGCCCCGGCCCTCTCTCCGAGGGGGAGGAGGCCGAATGGGGTGCGGCTCCGTCGTGGTGATGGGTGGTCGGGTCGCGGGAGGGGTCCCTCGCCGGCCGGTCACCGAAGGCGTACCAGACCTGGAAGCCTTCCTCGCCCTGAACCCTGCCCGCAGGGCGTCCTGGCTGGCTGGCCTGCGCCAGTTCTTCGCCCACGCCCACCACACCGGAGCCGTCCTCCACAACCCCGCCAGCCCCCTCGACGCCCCACAGGCCCGCGGTTTCCGCGGCACCGTGCTCACCCTCGACCAGCAACGCACCCTCTACCACCGCTGGAACAGCCCCGGCGAGACACACCCGCACGAAGCGTTCATCGGCCTGGCCGCCCTCCTCCACGCGGCAACAACGACGGAACTGAGCCTCCTCACCCTCGACCGCCTCACCCCCGCCCGCTACGCAGTCCGCTTTCCCGGACGCACCCTCGACCTCACACTCGATGAGGCGACGTGGAAGGCGCTGACAGCCTGCCTCCGCCACCGCGCCTCGCTGCGCACAGACAACCCGCACATCCTCGTGACACGCCTGACCAGAACCACCCGAGAACCAGCCGGCGCGGCCCACATCCGCGACAGCCTCGCCCCGGTCGGCCTGCTGCCGCGCATCCTGCGCTCCACCCGACTGCTCACCCTCGCCGCCGAACTCGACATCAAACAGCTCACCGCGGCCCTGGGCATGTCGTACAACGGGGCAGCCCACTACGTGTAACCCGTGCCAGTGCCGGAGGCCGCTACCGCGCCCAGGCGATGCCGAGGTCGGCGAGGGCTGCGCGCTGTGTCCGGTCGAGCTTGCGCGCCTGCTTTTGGCGTTGGTGGGGCCCTCTTACTCCCCCCGCCCGGTGGCCGGAACCGTTGGAGCTGGACCGCGGACGCACCATGACCGGGCCTCAGCTAGCCGACGGCGACCCATGCGCTCTGGCTCGCAAGCAGCTGCTGTAAACCGATGCCGTTCGTGCCGGTTGGCCTGACAACATCAGGTGAGGCTTCAACCAGACGAGGACCGATGGCCAACTTTCAATTCGGCTCGAACAGTTACAACATCAACATTCGGGCGCAGCAGCACGTCAACCTCTACCAGGGATGGGACGTACACCGGCTTGCCCTGACCTTCGAGGTTCACCCCCATGGCGGCTACGCCGAGGACGCTCCGTACCTCGTCTCGGGCTCGCTGTGGACGCACGACATGCCCAGCCCCGCGAGCTGGATCGGAGACCTTCATGCCGCGTCGGGACCGATCGGACTGAAGCCGTTCGGGACCGTGCTCACACTTCACACGACTGTCACGGACCAGCAACTGCGCGGCCTGGAGAAGATGAGGGCGGGCACCGACCTGGTGCTGCGCGCTGACCTCACCCTGACCGCACTGGCGGAGGCCAAGACCTGGCCTGTCGCCTCCGGCCAGGAGGTCATACGCATCCCGCACGCAGCGTGGAGCAACGCGATCGCTCAGCTCGACGCCGGCGCCTTCGTTGACGTCCTCGTTTCGATCACTGAGGTCGAGGCTCGTGCGACTGCAGCCCGTCGTGTTCGTGAGGCGAAGACTGCGATCCGAGACGGTCGCTACGAGCACGCCGTTGCCCTCGCACGCGCGGCCCTCGATCCTGTACGCGAGGCTTGCAACACCCAGAACGTGTCCAGCCAGGCCCTGAAGAAGAACGCCAAGGACCGCGACCAGGCGGAGCGCTGGGCGGTGCTCACCCAGAGTGCCTTCGCGCTCTTCAGCGGCGCCCCGCACGACGATGCAGGCACGACAGAGCACTTCACGTGGACGCGGGCCGACGCTGTCGCGGCTGTCGCCACCGCCGCCAGCCTGCTCGCCCGGCTAGAAGACCTTCCGTAGGTTGCTTCGCGCACCCCCGAAGGGGGTTACCGCCTTCGGCCGTGGGGTCCGCGGCCGGCCCCTGAGCTCCCGGTACGGCCGGGCTGGCCGCACACCCTTCCAAACCTCCCAGGCGGTGCTGTCCGCTTCGCCGCCTCCGGCGGCCTGACCGCATAGGTGGGGCGCTGTGAACACGCGGGGGACGGGCGTACACCGGCTCACGGGGCGTTGCCCGGGCTGGGGAAGGCGATCGGGTACGAGACCGTCGGTACCACGGCCGGCGTGTCCCACCCGGGCCACTTCACCGGATGCACCGTCGACTGCGGCTCCGGAACCTGTCTCACCGGGGCAGCACCGCTCATCGGCTTGCTGCTGAGGCCCCCAGCACGAACATGACGAGCAGGCCGACCTGTGTGCTGGAACCGGCACGATTCCGCCAGTGCGCCCGCACAACCGCCCCGTTCCGTAAGGCGCACTTGTCCTGGTGGAGTGGGCTATTGATGGGCGAAGCTGTTCAGCACCTTTGCTGCGCGGTCGTGACGGCTCGGACGGTTTGCTCGCCTCTTCATCGAAGTGATCGACCTGCTGCTTCAGTACCCCTTACGCTGCGTGCTTGGAGAGCGCGGGCTGGGGGGCATATGGCAGATCCGATTGCGATCGGCACTCGGAACGATTCTGGCTCGGCTGTGCTCCGGGGGTATGAGTACCAGACTCATGTGACGGCACTCTCCGTTCTGGAGATGCTGGCTGACCAGCACGTCCAGCACGTGACGTGTGAGCACATCGGGGACGTGATCGTTGCCCGCAGCGCCGCAGGGCAGGCCAGCGGCGGTCTGTTCTGGGAGTTCCAGGCGATCAGGGCTAGAAGCTCCACCAGGCCGTGGAGGCTCGGAGAGGTAGCCAAGGGACCGCTGAAGCAGCTGTGGCACTCCTATGAGGCGGTGAGGGGACAGAAGCTCTCCTACGGGCTTACGGCTGTCCTGGAAGGCTCCCTCCATCCTGCTGACCCTCTCGTTGCGGCTCTTGCCCATGGGGAAGGCGCGCAGCACGAACAGTGCCTGCAACGGGTGGCAACCCATCTGAGCGCTGGCATCCAGGAGGTTTCTGGCTTCTTGGACCTGGTACGCGTCCAGGAGCTGCCTGGAGACATCGAGTCGCGGAACCTCGACTTCCTCCACGAACTGGCTCCGTCTTTGACCGGTGCGGAGATCACCAACCTCTACACCGAGCTGGTTCGTCGTGTCAGGGCGGCAATGCAAGGTCGCCTGGAGTCTTGGTGGGATGACGCGGCAGGAGTGCAAGGTCTGTCGACAGGAGAGTTGGGCAAACGGATCGGGCCGAGGGCTGTCGCCGACATCCGGCAGCGTCTGTATCGTCCGGACCACGTGCGGGCTGACGACTCGGATCGCTTCAGCGGCGATGCACCGGCGCCGGTCCACGGGCCCCGTGGCTCGGCTCCGTACGATGCTCGCGGTATGCGAGGGGACTACGCCTGCGAGAAACACCCCTTCCATCGCCAAGAGGACGGCATGGCTGACGTCTTCCACGCGACCCACAAGCCAACGGGCACACCCGTGGTCCTCAAGAAGCTGCGCGACAAGCACCCGCCCCTTCACAAGGTTGCCCGGATGACCCGTGAGATTGAGGTTGGCCGTCTCCTGAGCGAGCACCCGAACGCGATGCCGGTCTGGGACGCGGACGCGGACTGCAAGTGGTTCGTCATGCCGAAGGCGCAGACCGTCGCAACGCAGTGTCTCGACGAACTGAAGGATCCGGCTGCGCTGCGGGATCTCGTGGAGAGCGTGTGCTCGGCTCTGGCGGCTGCCCACGGCATGCAGGCATCAGCCTCCGAACACGGGTGGGTGCACCGGGACATCAAGCCGTCTAACGTGCTCCGGCTTGACGGGAGATGGGTTCTGGCTGACTGGGGCATTGCCCGCCGTCCGCCTGGCCAGACCACCCATCCGCAGCGCACGAGGGTCGGGGTAAGCATGGGCTCGGCGGGCTTTGCCGCCCCCGAGCTGAGCAACGACGCGCACAGCGCTGGCCCGCCGACCGACATCTACAGTCTGGGGCAGTTGATCGGCTGGGCGGTCACAGGCAGGGATCCACTGCAGAACGTTGCTCTCATCCCGGAGTCGGGGCCCTGGCGTGCGGTTGTTCGGGAGGCGACGCGCACGGACCCCAGGAGACGGCCGGCAACGGTGCGAGCGTTCCTTGATCTCATAGCCCAGGAGATCGACACACCTCCCATTCCGCCCGTAGTACAGGCCGCGGCACTCCGTGACTCCCTGAACGCTGGAGAACCGAACGCCCCCGAGGAACTGGTGGTCCTGGCCGCCGCCCACCCTGACGACGCTGCCCTGTACTGCGACGTACTCCTTGCCATCGACCCCGAGGTGCTCATACCGGCACTGATGGCCGACATCCCTCGGGCACTCGAGATCGTCCAGGCAATGCCCGAGCTTCTGGACACACACCGCTCACCGGAGCGCGGGGAAGTCGACGCCCTGATCCTGTGGCTGTTCACCGTCGCACGCTACGCCGCTGATGCAGGCCGGCTGCACCTGCTGGAGGAAAGCTGCAATGGTGCGTTTAGCTGGGACGCTGCGTGGGACCAGTGGAGACCGCAGGACAAGATCAGGCCCTGGCTTCGTACGCTGACCGGGGATGCTGCCGGCTCGGTCGCTGGAGCTCTGCGCGATCATCCCGACTGTGCCCGTCACTTCTCCTCACTCGCGAACGAGTTGGGAGTTGATCACAGGATCCGATCAGCAGTTTCGTCACCGTCTCGGGGTTCGGCCACAACTGCTGGGGTGAGGTAGGAACGGCTACGCCTGGTATCCATCTTCGGTGCGTGTGGTGTGGTTGGGGCCGGGGTGGGCGACGCCGGGGACCATGGGGTGAGTGTAGTCGAGTTCGATGGTGCTGAAGGCGTCGTCCGGCAAGGGCGCGGTGTCGTTGTCGGCGATGATGAGCTGGAGGCGCTGGCCGTAGGCGTCTGTCAAGGCTTTGAAGCGGCTGTAGATCCGTCGGCCTCGTTCCTGGTCGTCGCGGTTGCTGCCTAGCGCTTTGCGGGGGGAGTCGATGAGCAGGATCGACGGGACGAGGATGTCGGGGTGGGTGAGTCCGCATTCCAGGAGTGCGAGGTGGTAGGCGATGTTGACGCCGGCTTGGAGAGCGCCGCCTGACGCCTGGAGGCTTTCGAAGGGCGTGTTGTCGACCACCGGCAGGTAGGTTTTCGGGTCGATGACGGCCGACTGCTCCCAGGGCAGGTTCAGCTCCCTCAGGGTCGTGGTGAAACGACTGCTGAGGTCGGTGACAAGGGATCGTCTGGCGTCGCTTTCTGCTTTGCGCACCTTGAGCTCGGCGTTGGCGGCTTTGCGTAGTGCGGTGATGTCCTTGGCGGCTTGCGCGATGGCACGTACGCGCGCCCACGAATCGCGCAGGTGCAGGACGGCGTCGATCCCGCCGTTGAGGGCGGCGACGCGAGCACTGGCGTCCGAGATGGCGTCGAACCGCGGGGCGACGACATCGCGTGTCTGGGCATCGAGCTGCCGGCGCAGGTTGGTGGCGAGGAACTCGGCGTCAGAGGATCGGTCACGGGCCCTGCGCAGGACCTCGGCGTCCGCTTGCATCAGCTCGCGTGCGTCCTGGAGCTGCTGCTCCAGCGCGCTGCGTGCTTCCCGGACGGCTGCCGGGTCCACATCCTCCTCGGCGGGATCAGCTTGGAGGCAGACGGCGCAGTGATCTTCCGGGACAGTTCGCGCGTCGAGGCGTTGTGCGCAGCGCGGGCAGACCACGAAGTGGAAGGGGGAGAGCTGGTCGATCGCGGTTGCGGAGCGTTCTAGTCGCCTCAGGTCGAGTTCGACTTGGGCGACGACGGACTCACGGGCTTCGACCAGTTCCCGGGCGGCGAGCATCTCCTGTGTGGCAGCCGTCGCTGCCTGCACGGCCGCCCGTAGGTCCCCGCGCAGGACGGCGTCTGCGGCACTGGTCTCGGAGATTTCCGTTCGCAGTGTGCGCAGGGTGGTCTCGGCGTTCTGCAGCATGTCGCGCAGGCCGGACAGCTCGGTGCGCAGTTCGTCGTCGGTCCGGGGGTCCGTGGCCGTGAGGAAGGCGCCGACGTTCTCTTCCTCGGCTTCCGCCTTCCGCAGGTCCGTGGTGAGCTGGTTCACCTGCCTCTCCAGCTCCATCACAGTCGATGTGGTGAGGCCGAACATGAGCTCGAAGAGCACCTTGCGCTGCTTCTTGAAGTGGTTGTCGAGGTGGCCGACCACTTGGCGGTCTAGTTCGCGGGCTTCCAGGTAGACGTAGCGGAAGAGGTGGGTGAAAGTCAGGTTGAGGGTCGTGGCCTTGCCGTTGCGAGTGGTGGGGATCTTCTCGCGAGGGAAGCACAGAGCGTCCAGAAGAACGTCCGACAGGCTTCGCTGTCCTTCTTCCGCCCGGGTGCCGAGAGTGTGCTGGAGCGCCATCGTCTCGGGATCGAGGATGTCGACACGGTCGGAGCGGTCACCACTGATCGTCCGCTTGAGGATCATGTGCTGCTCTCCAACCACGACGGAGGCCAGCACTGAGTGGACGTGATCGCGTACCGCGGGCGTCAGGACTGCGGTGCCCCCGATCGCATGTTTGAGCAGCATGAGAAGGCTGGACTTGCCCGCACCGCTGGGGCCGCTGATGACGGTGGCCGGCTGATCGAAGCGGTACGTCGTCTCCGCAGTGGCTGTGGTGACGGTCAGGGCGAGGAATCGGAGGTGGGTGGCCATCAGATTTCCGTCCGCAAGGGCCTGTCCACCGCGTCGGGCAGGCGATCATAGATGAGGGTCTTCAACGCCGATCCCGACTTGTCGAAGTGCTTCTTCAGCAGGACGACCCGCTGAGCCACCACGGCCCACTCGTCGGTCTGCGCCAGCATGGACGCGGCCATCGCTCCGTCCGCGGTGACGCGGAACTCCGCGCGACCTGACCCGCCGTAGGTGATGAGTCCGCGGCCGGCCAGGGAGCCGAGGACGCTGTAGTACCGCTGGTCCCAGGGCCCGTACTTGTACCGGGTCATCCGGCTCTCCACAGCCAGCCGCTCCGAGGACGTGGGCTCCGCTCCCGCAGGCCAGCTGCCTCCCTGCTCGATGAGCAGACGCTCCAGCATCGTCGGATAGCGCAGGAGGAAGTCCAGCTTGGCCAGCTTCGTCAGGCCGTCCAGCGACCGCTTCGCCGTGGTGAACCGCTCGATCAGCAGAAGAACTCTGGCCTCGTGGTAGCGCGCTTCCCGCTGCTCATCACCCCGGGCCTGACGCCGGATCTCTGCAGCCGCAGCCAGGCGCTCGACGCCGTTCGTCACGATGCTTCCCCGGTAGAGACATCGAAAGGAGCAGAGAAGTAGAAGTGACACTCGTCGCAGAGCTGATAGGCCAGACCCCGAAGGTGAAGCTTGTTGATCTTGAACGGTATGGGAGTGTCGACGACTTCAGGCGTGAGGCGCTGCCTGATGAGCTGATTCATCCGCTGTCCGAAGGCAGCCCCGTCAATGACCTCGCTCTGCGCGTGCGCCCGACAGTCGAAGACGGTATCCACGACCTCCAAGCGCAGGTTCTCCAGGTCCATGGCGTCCCCCGCCAACCCGGAACGGCGCTGTGACCAAGTCACATACCATGCTGAGCGGAGTTCCTCGGCGTAGGCAGCCTCGTCAGACGGAACCTGGCCGCGGGCAAGCTTTTTGCGGAGCGCCGCGCCCCCAGGGGCAATCATGGGCGCCTGGCCGCGGCTGTACGTCGGCACTGCTGCTTGCCGATAGACGAATTCGTCCAAGATCGTTTGGCGGTAGAGCGTACGGCTCGCGACACGTCGCAGAATCTGGGTGTTGTAACGCACTCGACTTGAGTCGGCGACGTAGGCGGCCAGCTGCCCCCGCTCGCCCTCGCTTCGGTTGGCCTGTTCCACCCGTTCGATGATCCGTTTGTAGCTGGCGTTCACGTCGACGTGATCGAGCTGAAGGTCTTCGATGGCCGGCTCAAGCAACTGGCGGATGTTGATGTCCGTGATGTGCCGATGGGATGGCACATCCTTGTAATGGATCTCCAGCGCTGCCATGAAGTTGGTCACGTGGTCGATGAAATCCTGGGGGGCCGCGATATCGCTGGCCTTGCGCAGCTCCGGCAACACCTCAGGGATGCTGTCGTACGGCTGCTTCCAGCGGACCTTCAGCAGGTGTTGCGAGAGGCTCTTGGCCATGGCGTCCCTGCCGGTCGTGAGCTCCGGGTCTGGACCGCACATACGGGCAAGAGTTGAAGCGTTGTCTTTCGCGGGACTGAGAGGTGCGTTCGTTGTGAGGCGAAGCCGCACGTTGGCGGCGCGCCCGCAGGCAGACCACCGGTCAAATAGGTGGGCTACTCCGCCGTCCTTGCAGAGGTCCGCCAGGGTCCACTGGGTGCGGCTGCTGTGCTTGACCGAGACCAGCTCCACCTCGCCGTTCGTGAAGGCGATGACGAAGTCCTCATGCCACTCGCATACGACGTAGTCGATGACGTCCTGGGTGAGCATGGCCAGACAAGCCTGGGCTGCTACCTCGGCCTGATACCGATACAGGCCAAGGGTGTCGGATCCGCTGTCCTCGCCGGGGCGAAGCTGAAAAATCGGGTGAACGAAGTGCTCGGGATCGCCCACCGAGTCCGCCAACACATCGACCACGCCCACCCCCGCTACCGACCCTTGAGTCAGCCATGCTCCGGCCGGACGATCCGAAGATCCACAGATCTACCACAGGTCCCATGCCGTGCGTAACCGAACAATCACAAAAATCGCTCTCCGTCGTTGAGGGGCTCTGTGGGGTGATTCAGTCGTGCCGAGAAGGAGGGTGAGGGAACCATGCACTGCCCCTTCTGCAGGCACCCCGACAGCCGCGTGGTCGACAGCCGCACTACGGACGACGGCACGTCGATCCGTCGGCGCCGTCAGTGCCCCGACTGCTCCCGTCGTTTCACGACGGTGGAGACGGCCTCGCTGATGGTGATCAAGCGCAGCGGGGTGACCGAGCCCTTCAGCCGTACCAAGGTCATCTCCGGCGTGCGCAAGGCGTGCCAGGGGCGGCCGGTCACCGAGGACGCCCTCGCCAAGCTCGGCCAGCGGGTCGAGGAGGCGGTGCGCGCCACCGGAAGCGCCGAGCTGACCACCCACGACGTGGGTCTGGCCATACTCGGCCCGTTGCAGGAGCTCGACCTGGTCGCGTACCTGCGGTTCGCGTCCGTTTACAAAGCGTTCGACACCCTTGAAGACTTCGAGACCGCCTTCGTGGAACTGCGTGAGCGCAGAAAGTTCTCCCTGGCTCGACAACGGTAGTTGCTTTCGAAGACCAGCGAAGGTGAGCCCTGGCTCGATCTGAGCCCGCTCCAGCCCGACCCGACATAGGGAGAGTTACTTGATCACGTCCCCCCTCAGACGCGCAGCCCGTCAGAAAATACTCAAGGAAGGATCCCGGCCCCGGCCGCCGACGAAGGGCGGCGTCCACCCGCACTGCACCCCCCCGGCATCCGGTAAACGGAAGGCTCGTTGTCGGACCCGCTCCGTACCCTTGGCTGAGGTACCTGAGACAGGAGGACATCGTGGCCCGCATTAACCAGCGCGCGATTGACAAGCACATCAAGGACATCGCCAAGAGCTACGAGCGCGCAGCCAAGCGGAATCCCATCCGGGTGCCGATCCAGACCGAGGCGTCCGCCCCAGGAGGAACCATGCCCGGCCGTGACTCCGCCGAAGGCGACCCGGTCCTGGCTAGGCTCCTGATGTGGCTCGACGAGCAAGCGCAGCGGAGCCCCTCGCGCTACATCGACGTGACCCGGTTCGTCGAAGAACAGCAGCTGCCGGACGAGGACCCGGCCGTGCTCGCGTTCGAACTGGAGCAGCGCGATCTGGTCCGGGTCGCGCGCACCATGGGCGGCACTCCTGACGTCCATCTCACTGATGCGGGCCGCGCCGCGATCTACCGGCTGAAGAAGCTGCGCCTGGACCGCGCCGCCCGTCTCCGCTACACCATGGACGCCTTCCATCGGTGGCTGTTCGACACCGCCGGCGACCAGAAGCCCATCAACCCGGTGCTGTTTCTCGCCACGCCCGCCGCGTACTTCGCCGGGTCCGAGATCACCGGCACCGAGTTGCACGAAGCGCTCGCCCACCTGGCCCAGCACCAGCTGATTGAGCACATCGACACCGAGCCCCCCACCGTCGCCATCACACCCCAGGGCGTCAGCTGCGCCCTGACTGGAGGAAGCGTGCAGGATCACGTCAACCAGCCCCGCCCCGGCACCACATACAACACCTATCTGCCGAACGCCAAGGGCGTCATCATCGGCGAACAGCAGAACTTCACACAGAACAACACCGACGGCGTCGACCCGACGCTGTTCGTCCAGCTCGCCGGATACGTCGGCCAGGTCAGCCCCATCCTGGGCCTTCCCGATGAGGACCGCGTGGAACTGGAGCGCGTCGCCCAGGAGCTCCACACCGAGGCGACCTCCGGCAACCCCGAGCCGGGCCGCCTGCGCCAGTTCGCCACTCAGCTCAAGGACAAGCTCCTGGAGGGCGCCACCACCATAGCGGCGACGCAGGGCATTCAGATGGCTGAGCAGGCACTCGCCGCGCTGATGTAGTAGTCGCTCCCGTACCACGACGGGCACCTGGGGATTGGCCATGACGTCCCCGGGGCCCGGATTTCGGGAGCCGTATGGTCAACCACCTGCCACCCGATTGCTATGGGACGGGCCGTCGGTCCCTCGCCGACAGGTGGCCTGGCCCCCCTCCTGCCACCCGCATGACCCCGGCTCCGTAGCACGCTGCTGCCGGTCCCCGTCATGCCTACGCCCGGTCGACCTCGGCCCCGGTGGGACGCACTACCAACCCCTATTGCGCCCAGTGGATGCCGAGTTTGGCGAGGGCTGCGAGTTGTGTCTGGTCTAGCTTGCCGCGTCTGCTCCTGGTGTTGGTGAGCCAGATGCCGAGTTTCACGGCGTGTTCCTCACCGTGGATGACTACAGCCTCCTCATGCCCCCTTGGCACCGTCACAGACCCCGTACGGGCCACGTACTGGGTGAGGGCCTGCAGGCCCTTCTGGAAGGCGTCCCCGCCCGCGCGCGGCCCGGACGCCGTAGCCGTCTCCACCGGGGCCTTGCGGGCCGGTGGGGCCTTCTTCACGCCGAGTTCGCCGAGCCGGCGCCGCTGCTCCTCGTTCAGCCGGTCCCAGCCCCGCCGTTGGGTGGCCAGCCACCGTCCGACGTCCTCACCGTGCCGCGTCACCCCCGGCACGATTGCGGTCAGGCGGGCGCCTTCGGTGAGGAGCTGGGTGAGGTAGGTGTAGTGCCGCTGCCAGTCGACCGTCCACCCCAGCACCCCCGGGTTCCAGTCCGGGTCGATCGCGGCGAGCGCGGCGGCCCGCCGCTGCGCCCGGCCGGGGTCCTTGCCGAGCCCGCCGGGGCGGCGGATGTTCGTGAGGTACTGCCCGATCGCGATGTCGAGGATGGTGGCGCCCCGTGGAGCCGCGAGGGTGCCGTGCAGCTCGTAGTAGGCTCGCGCGGCGCCGAGGTTCTGCTCGAAGCCGGCGTCGGCGGTGTCCCAGACGATCCCGAGCTCCTCCAGCTCGGCCGCCCGCTCGCCGGTCATGGTCCCGGCCCGGTAGGCGCGCCGTTGATCGGACAGCCATCGCCCCAGCGGGAACATCCCCTCGGCCTCGACGTGCTCGTAGGGGACGTCGAGATCACCCTCGCGCTGCCGGTACCGCAGAGCTGCCTCGGCGCCCCGGCGCCAGTCCTGCCGTTCGGTGTTGATCACCTGGTAGCTGATCCACTTCGCGATCAGCGCCGGGTCCCGCGGCGTCGCGAACCGGAGGAGCAGCCGTGACTCCTCCTCGCCCTCCTCCGGCGCCTGCCCGACCGGCCGAGACGGGTCCACGATCCTTTTCTGGTTCTCCTGTGGAACAGCAAGCATTTCCACGGCCTTTTCATCGTGCGCCCGTAGTCCCGCCAAAACTCGAACCAGCGGCCGATACGAATTGGACGAAAGCATGTCCTCAGGCTTTTCATCCTTCCGCAGAAATACGGGGACGATGAGGGTGGCCATCTTTCCTTCACCGGGCTTCTGCCGCAGGGCCCGCCCGATGGCCTGGACGATGTCGACGGCAGACCCCTTGGGATCGATCAGGGCCACGCTGTCGGTGGCCCGGATGTCGACTCCCTCGCCCAGAACCCGGCAATTCGAGAGCACGGCGCGGCCGGCCCGGCGGCCGAAGTCCGCGAGGACCGACTGCCGGTGGGTGCCGTCGTGTTCTCCGCACAGCCACCCCGACCACACCCGCTCGGGATGCCGGCCCGGGTCGACCTGGTGCAGCCGCGCCGCAACGCGGTGCAGGCCGGCCGCGAAGGCCTCGGCCTCGATCGTGCGGTGGTGGAAGGTGATGGTGGTCTGCAGCCCGTGCTCGGCCATGGTCTCCAGGAGAGCGGTCTGCATCGCGGCGAGGCGCTGGCCGCGCAGCTGCTCCTCGTACCGCTCCTCACTGTTCAGCCGTTGCGGAGTGACGACGGGGTCGGTGAGTTCCGCGACGACAATTTGATACTTCGCCAAAAGCCCCCGGGAAATAGCCGAAGCGAGCGACAACTCATAAACAACCGGCCCGAACACCCGCTCGTCGTCCATCGAGCAGGCGAGCTCCTTCGGCAGCCGGTCCCAGCGCGGCCGGGAGACGTAGACCCGCCCCTCGGCCTCAGCCTCCTCACGCTCCCCGCGCTCCTCCGCCGCACGCCGGCGGACCTCCTCCATCTCCCGCTCCTGCGCCTGGGACCGCGGGGGCCGTTCCATCCAGATCCTCGGGGTGGCGGTCATGTAGAGCCGGCGCATCGCGGGGATGACTTCCTGGCGGTGGACATCGGCCCACGCCTTCCCCGCCGACCCCGACGTGCGGTGCGCCTCGTCGACGACCACCAGGTCGAACACGTCCATGGGCAGCCCATATGCGCCTTCGTGGGCCTCGGCGAGGACCGGCAGGGAGGCGTACGTGGCGTAGACGGTGACGGGGCCGCGCCCGTGCCACAGCCCCAGCTGCGGGGCCGAGGTCGTGGTCCGGACGTCGAGCTGCCACAGCTGCGGGTCGTCCTCCAGGGAGCAGACCGCGACAGCCGGCCCGGTGTGCCCGGCGAGCCGCCACTCCCGGACCGTCTGCGTCAGCAGATCGAGCGTCGGCAGGAGCACCAGGACCCGCCCGTGCCGCGCCAGTTGGAGCGCTGCTGCCGCGGCGATAAAAGTCTTCCCGGTCCCGCATGCGGAAATGACCGTAGCCCTCAGGCCCGCCTCCGGAATCCGCTTTCCCGGCGGGATATCCAGCCCCCGGACAATGGCCTCCACCGCCTCCTCCTGGTGAGGACGAAGCACGATGTCACCGGACTTCTGCATTCGGTACTCCGCTGAACTCGAAGCGGCGGGCAGACCCGCCGGGGGAGGGGGTGGCGATGTTCTCGGGATCCTACACACCTACACGCATCACATCCGTAGTGATGCACACAGAAGACTCTATCGTTCTTACACCCACGGCGGCGTCCTGAACAAGACATCACCGGATTCCGTACCAGAAACGAGCGGCCTCTACCCCAGCTGTGGGTCACGCGTGGACGATGGATGCGCCGACACACCGATGGGGGAGTGCCATGGAGCGCAGTGCACAGGAGATGACACGTCTGCTTCACCTGGTAGAGGAGGCGACCAGGATCCGCAGGGTGTGGGAAGAGGTGGCCACAACCCGGTGCTGCCGCCCGGCTGAAGAGGTGAAGGCTGCGTACGAGGCCGCTGCGGAACGGTGGGACGTGTCTCTCGACGAACGGACCGTCACTCTCTCCAGCATGTGGATCGGGGGATCCTCCTACTGGGAGTAGCCCACCACCACCCCACCGCGTACTGCCAGCCGGCCCGCGGCAGCGGGCCCAGGACCTGGAGGCGTAGCCGGAAGGTCCCAGGGGTGGGAGCGTCAGCGGACACCCCAACGGGCCGAAGGCCCGTCGATGCCCGCGTCAGCGGGCATCTGGTGACGCGTCAGCGTCACCGTCCCGGCGCTTGCGCCGGGACTTCCCCTGACGGGCCGCCTGAGGCCCGTCGATTCCCGCGCTCGCGCGGGAATCTGGCGAAGCGTCAGCGGAGCCTGCCCGGAAGCGCAGCGGAGGGCGTCTCTCCTGAGCGCGTCAGCGCTCAGGTAC